>NZ_JABMCZ010000001.1:303391-606782 GCF_013186535.1 Nocardia terpenica | reverse complement strand
CGGCGACGGCGCCGACGATTTCCTCCATGTCGACCCGCAGCGGGGTGCGCCCGAGTGCCAGGCCCTGGCCGGGGCCCTCGAACAGGATCACCGCGAGCCCGCGCTCCAGATAGGTTTCGGCGAGCGCCAGCGGCTCCACCTCGGTGATCGAATCCAGGCCGTTGCAGACCAGTACGCACGGCACCGGCGCGGATGCGTTGGGCGGCAGGGCGATCCACACCGGCACCGCGGTGCCGTCCGCGAGCCGCGCGACCTGTTCGGTCAGCGGTGTCGGTGAGCCCGCCAGGCTTCGCCGGAAGCAGCTCCGAACCGATTGCCGCAGTGCGTGTTTGCGCTCCGCATCGTCGAAATACATGAATTCGGCCCAGTGGTAGCAGGCCGCGGCGCTGCGCAGCGCGGCGGTCCGGCCCGCGGTGGTGGTCGACGCCGCGGCCGCGCCGACATAGGTCTGCGCCACCGACTCCCAGCGGCGTGCCCACTCGCGCCAGAAGCCCGCGGACGCGAGATCGAGGTCGTCGAGCGGGAAGCCGTCCAGGGCGGAAGTGACGTCTCCCCAGTGGATCTGGGGTGCGATCCGGGAGTTCAGGAACATCAGCCGCGGCAGGAAGTACCCGCAGGCCGCGACGACCTCGACCGGGATCCGGGGCGGGCGGACCGCGGCGGCGGTCACCGCGCCACCGCCGCGATCGCCCGCATCTCGGCCCCGGCATTGGTGTCCACGTACGAGCGGACGAAATCCGTTGCCTGCGCGACGGTTTCGATGCCGTCGCGAATGCCGGTGACGTCGTCGAGCATCGTCCACCAGCGGTCGACGGCCAGCAGGCAGCGGTGCGCCTCGAGCGGGATCACCCGCCACTGCCCCGCCATCTCCGCCACGAACGGCATCGGAACCGGCAGCATGTAGTCGACCCGGCGCAGCGCGGGATGGTGCGTGCGCCGGGTCTCCCAGCTCACCCGGCGGCCGTCCTGCTCGGCGAAAACCCTGACGTCCGAGGTATTTCCGTCCTCGCGCACGATCTCGACGCCGACGCAGGCGTCGAACAGCGTCGGCCAGGACCGGGTGTCGCAGACGATCCCGTAGACGGTATCCGCGTCGGTCGCGCACTCCGCGGTGTGCCGAATCCTGGTGTCGGGCATGATCATCGGTGTCGCCGCGCGGGGCTTCTCGCTCGCCGTCCGGTAGTCGACCAGCGCGCTGCCGATATTGCGGTGGATCATCGTCCGCACGTGCGCGGCCGCGTCGTCGGCGGCGTCGACGACGTGTTCGGTGAGCAGGACACAGGAATTCGGGTCCAGGGCCACCACCCGCCAGCTCGTGTCGATCCGTTCGACCCGCGGCATCGGCCGCGGCTGTCCCTCCTCCACGCCGTAGAACTCCGGCCGGAGCACGCGTTCGGTCACCCAGGTGGCGGTCCCGGTTCCGGCGGTCATGGTCAGCTCGACGGTCTGTGTGGTCGCCGTCGCGGACAGCACGCGCGCCGCCTTGCACGGCGTCAGGATGCCGGGCCAGCCCGCCGGGTCGGTGAGCAGGGCGTACACCCGCTCGGCCGGGGCCGGGCAGACGATATTGTGCGAAAGTTCCAGGCTCACGATCGATCAGCTCCGGTCAGGGGGATGAGCAGGGTCGGGTCGAGGGATTCCGCGAGGCGGCGGCGGTCCACCTTGTCCCCGGCATTGACGGGTAGCGGGTGTGCGCAGGGGTAGAGCAGTTCCGGCCACAGCTCCTCGCTGAGCACCCCGGTGAGACCGGCCCGCACCCGGTCGCGAATGGCGGCCGCGGAGTGCGCCAGCAGCGGACCGCGCACGGCCGCAACGACTTTCTCCGAGACGCCGTCGGCGCCGCGCAGGCCGACGACGGCGACCTCGTCGACATCGGCGACCCCGGCGAGGGCGGCCTCCACCTCCTCCGGGTGCACCCGGTGGCCGTTGTCGCCGAGGATGGTCGCCTGAATCCGGCCTTTCAGCAACAGATCTCCCGACGACGACCACTCGCCGATGTCGCCGGTCCGGAACCATCCGCCGAGGGGGGTGACGCGGTCGGTTCCGGGGTCGTAGTAGCCCTGCATGATTCGCCCCGCGCGCAGCAGGATCTCGCCGCGCGGGGCCGGGTGCTCGGGCGTCGGTTCGAGCCGGAGCTCCACCGTGTCGTCGGGGCGGCCGACGCAGTACACGCCCGCCCGGTACCGGCCCTCGGCATGACCGGTCTCGTCCAGCCAGCAGAACGGCCCGAAGGTCTCGCTGAGGCCGTACCCCTGGATCCAGGCACAGCCGGTGAGCGCGCGGGCCTGCTCGAGCAACCGGCGCGGCAGGGGCGCGGCACCGTAGGCGACGACCTCGAGGCTGCCGAGGTCGGCGCCCTGCGCGAGCGCGGCGTCCACGAACCGGCGCAGGGCGGCCGGGCGGAGCATGATGTGCGTCGCGCCCGTCTCCGCGACCACCGCGGGCCAGGTCTCGGGCCGCCGGTCGGGCGGATAGATCAGGGCCGACCCGTGCGCCAGCGCGCCGAATCCGAAGATCACCCCGGTGGTGTTGTTGATCAGCCCCGACATGAACGCCCGCGTCGACGGGCCGAAGCGCAGCGCCCGGGTGACGCTGAGGATCCGGCGGCACACCAGTTCCTCGGACACGCAGATCGCCTTCGCCCGTCCGGTGGTGCCGCTGGAGAACAGCACCAGGAATTCGGTGACGGGCGCGGCGATCTCGGCCGGGACCGGCTCCCCGGCCGGGTCGGCGCCGAACGGGTCGGCGCCGACGTACAGGACCGGAATGCGGTCGGCGTGCGCGGCGGCCCGCACCGCGTCGCCGACATCCCGGGTCGTCACGATGCAGTCCGGGCGCGAAAGGGTCACCAGCCGTGCCCATTCCGGCTCCGCCGCCCGGGCCAGGTCGTAGGGCATCAATACCTTGACGCCGACCGCGCTGGCGGCCGCCAGGAAGACCAGCCCGCGGGCGTCCTGGTCCAGCAGCGCCAGCACCCGGCGGCCGGGACGCAGGCCCGCCGCCCGCATGCGGTCCGCGCAGCGGGCGGTCGCGGCGAGCAGGTCGCGGCGGGTGCGGCGGTGCGGGCCGTCGAGGACGGCGAAGGTGTCGGTCGCCCTGGCCTGCGCCAGCATCGAGACGAGTTTCATCCGTTCCTGCCTTGTCGTGGCGGTCAGTCGCCCGCGAGATCGACCAGTTCGGCCAGCGAGTCGTAGAGGCCGGTCTGCATTCCCGGCCAGATTCCGGTCCCGAATTCGGCCGCCACCGCGGTGTCGATATCGGCCGCCACCCGGTGGGTGACGATGACGAGGTCCCCGAAGACCGCCATGCGATGGTCGTTGCGGACCACCCCGAACGGCGTGGGTGTCTCGTCGGTGAAGCCCTCGCCCTGCGACACCTCGACGATGGTGCCGACGGCGGTCAGGCCGCCCTGCAGGGTCAGGTCGAATGTGCTGCCCTGCTTGAAGTTTCCGTGCAACCGGCTGGCCTTGATACCGGTGTTCCACGACGTCCAGCCGTTGACGTCGGCCCACAGCGCCCACACGTTGCCGCGGGTCGCCACGACGGTGGCGGTGCTCGCCGCCAGGAAGCGGTGCCGCTCAGTCATGGTCGGCCGCCTCGGCGGGCGCGGTGATCGGCGGATAGAAGGCGACGCCCTCCTCGCCGAGCCAGTAGGCGCGCTCGTGGGCGCCGACCTCGACCATGACCCCGTTGAGCGACCAGTTGGGCTCGCGCAGCGAATCCTCGTCGCGCCAGAACTGTTCGTTGAAGAATTCCAGGATCACATTGGTGTGCCAGACGAGGCCGAGTTGGGTGAGCTTCATGCGATCGTCGGCGAGCTCGATCAGGCCCTTGCGTTGCAGCCGGGCGAGTTCGGGGGCGAAGTCGTCGCGGAAGGATGTGCCGAATTTGCTTCGGTAGAAGTCGTATTCGATCTCGTAGTACAGCAGCGCGAAGATGACGTAGCGCTCCCGCTGCACGCGGGGGGACATCTTGTCGGTGATCGAGCTGATGAGCAGATCGCCGCTCTCGACCCGCTCCATGTACTTCTCGGGGTCGGCCTCGGTGCCCAGCCGGTGCCCGTCGAAGTAGCTGTAGGACCCCGGCCCGATGGCCAGCGTATCGATGTAGACCTTCCAGTTGTAGTGGTTGTACATGTTCTCGTACCCGGGTCGGCAGAAATGGTCGACCATGTACATCGAGTAGCCCATGCCCTCGGCGATCTCGACCGCCTCCCGGTACATGGCCTTGACCATCGGGCTCTCCGGTGCGGCCGGGCGCGGGATCTTGCCCTTGATGATCAGCTTGTCCTGAATGGTGTCCTTGTGGATCCGATACAGGTAGATGGTGAAGTGCGGGACGTCCAGTTCGTTGAGCGTCTCCAGATCGCGCCGCCAGATGTCGAGCGTGTGGCCGGGCATATTGAACATGAGGTCGAGCTGGATGTTGGTGAATCCGCGCGCCTGGAAGGCCCGGATGACGCGCGCGCTGTCCTCGGCCGCGTGCGGTGAGCCGATCACGCCGAGGATCTCGGGCTGGAAGGACTGCACGCCCAGGCTGATTCGGTTGATCCGGGACCGCACGACGTAGTCGATCTTCTCGTCGTCGTAGTCGCGGGCGTTGCCCTCGAGGGTGAATTCGGCGTCCTCGGCGACGGTGAACACCTCGACGACGGTGTCCACCACGCGCTTCAGGTTGGCGGTCTTCAGGATGCTTCCGGTGCCGCCGCCGATGTAGATGTTGCGGACCAGGCCCTTGCCGAACTTCGGGTACTCGGCCCAGCGCCGCATGTCGGTGATCAGCGCCTCGACGTAGCGCTCCTCCCGGCCGCGCGGGTCGTTCTCCGACAGCAGGCTCGCGAAGTAGGGGCAGGACTTACAGCGCGTGCGGCAGAACGGGATTCCGATGTAGAGGACGAAATCGACGCCCTCCTGCCGCATGTTCACGTGCTGTTCGAGCCATTCCCGCCCGCCGTCGATCCGGTGCATGCCGGGCGGGTAGAGAATGAAGGGCAGATAGCATTTGTTGGGATACGGGTCGCCGGTTTCGGTGGGTTTCAGTTCGGTGGTGGTCATGGGATGTCTTTCTGGCGATAAATATGGTCAGTAGTTGCCGAGGCCGCCGCAGACGTTCAACGCCTGGGCCGTGACCCCCGCGGCGCGCGGGGAGGCGAGATAGGAGACCATTGCCGCGACCTCGTCGGGTGCTATGTAACGCCCGAGCGGAACGCGTTCCTCGATGCGGCGGCGTGCCTCGTCGACGCTGGTCCCCCAGATCGAGGCGTAATGTTCGCGCACCCGCTCGGCCATATCGGATTCCACGAATCCGGGGCATACCGCGTTCACCGTGATACCGGATCCGTTGCGGGCCAGTTCCAGCCCGATGGCCTTGGTCAGGCCGACCACGCCGTGTTTGGACGCCGAGTACGGGGCCGCGTGGATGACGCCCTGTTTTCCGCCGGTGGAGGCGATATTGATAATCCGGCCGCCGGGGGCGATCCGGGAGAGCTGGAGCGCGTCGCGGATGACGTAGAAGGTCCCGTTCAGATTGGTGGACATGACGTCGGCCCACAGCGCGTCCGATATCTCGGCCGTGTACCCGCCGCCGGAGATTCCGGCGCAGTTGACCAGGACCGCGAGGGTGACGTCCCGGCTGGTCAGCGACTCGAACAGCCGCCGGACGCCGGTCGGCTGCCGCACATCGCAGAGCTGGATCTCGACGCGGCGATCCGGGTGATCGGTCAGGAGCTTTTTCTTGGCGCTTTCGAGCGGATCGAGTGACCTGCCGAGCAGGATGACGTCGAAACCGTCGGAGACGAGTTGGTCGGAGATTGCGAACCCGATGGAACCGGAGGCCCCTGTTACCAACGCCGTATTCATATACTAACTTTCTCGGTGCCGCAAGCGATCTCGAGTCGCTGCAAAGAATTGCCACCGCTGCGGCCTCGCAACGCCTGGCAATGAAACATATCGGCGGAAATTCGCCCGGTGTGGGACGGGAAGCGCGTCGGGCGATAGCCGACGGATATTACTTAACGAAATAGTTCACAGTTTGGCAGTGTCCGAAATTCGCCGAACTCGAACGTGAATCCCCACACCTTCGATCTGATTGAGTCCATTGTTCTTCCTCCCCGACCCTGCTGCAAGGGTATACGCGGCCCCATGGAGGGTCAACCCCCAGTTTTTCCTGTCCGCAAATACAATGCTCGCCGATCGGTAAGCATTCGGAAATACCGAACGCCCTCATTCTGGCCGAGTGCACATCCGCACTGTCACGGAAGGTAGCGGCGCGCGCCCCAGTAGTCCGGGCCGAAGCGGACCGGGGTGATGCGGACCGGGGTCGCCGCGTCGAACGCCTCGATCATCTGGTTGTCCCCGTAGTACATGGCCACGTGGTAGATCGAGTCCGGGTCGCTGGTGTTGCTGGCGTAGAACAGCAGATCGCCGGGCCGGAAGTCGGACTTGTCGACCGGGCGGGCGCTGCCGTCGGTGGCCTGCGGACCCGCGTCGCGCGGCAGGGTGATGCCGTGCACCTGGTAGATGGTGGAGGTGAAACCGGAACAGTCGTAACCGAATCCGGCCCGCCCGCCCCACAGGTACGGGATGTGCACGAACATGGCGGCGAAGCGGACCAGGTCGGCGCCGGTGGGCCGCGGGATGTCCGACGGTTTCCCGTAGACCGCGACCGCCCGGGCGTCCAGCCACTTCGGGCCGCGATCCGGGGTGGCGACCAGCACCGCCTTGTCGGTGCGGCTCAGCACGGGAAGCCGGGTGTTCACGCTGATTTCGAGGTTGCGGTCGGCGACCTCGGGATCGTTGTAGAGCCACGTGGTGACGCTCCGGTCGGCGAGGGCGAACGGCGCGTTGTCCTTCAGGGCTCCGAAGGCCGGGTCGGATGTCAACTGCGCCTTGGGAATCCAGCCGGGATACCCGAGCGCGTTCTTCGGCGTGGGCTGCCCGGGCACCAGCACCTCGTCCCAGTCGCCCTGCTCCCCCAGCACATACACGCGGTCGCCGAACAGCGCCTGCGTCTGGGTGAGATTGTCGGAGGTGAGCGCCTCCTGCTGGGCCAGCGTCATATCCGCCAGCCAGCGCCGCACATCGACCGGATTGGTCAGAGCGGGCGCATCCACCGGCCGCGGACTCTGCGGCGTGGTCCACACCGTGGCCGCCGACACCGTGACATAGGCGCTGGGCGGCGTAGGCGGCGCCGGTTCGGCCCCCGCCGAAATCGGCAGCGCGGCAGCAAGACCCAATACGCTCAGCATTCCACCCAAACGAGCCCGGTACCCCATAGCTCAGGGTACTGCACGCCGCTACCGCCCCGCCCGATTCCGAAACAGAGACCCACGCCGCGCCGCGCCGTCGGGGCGGGCGTGGGATGGGGGTGGTGCTCGAGTAATCTGCCTGGTGATGGCTATGAAGGATGGGGCCAAGGGCGGGCGGCACTACGGGGGGCGGTCCGCGGCGGAGCGGGCCGGGGAGCGGCGGGCGCGGTTGCTCGAGGGTGCGCTCGAGTTGTATGGGACGCAGGGCTATGCCAACACGTCCATCGAGCAGTTGTGCGCCGCGGCGAGCATTTCCACGCGCAGTTTCTACGAGGAGATGGGCAGCCGCGAGAATCTGCTGATCGCGCTCGCCGACGACATCACCGGGCGCGCCTCGGCGGCCGCCCTGTCCACCCTCGAGGAGACCGCCGAGCTGCCGGTCGCCGATCGCATTGCCCGCGGCTTCCGCGCCTACCTCGAGGTGACCTGCGCCGACGCCCGCACCGCGCGGGTCTGCTACATCGAGGTGGTCGGCGTCAGCGAGACCGTCGAGCAGTGGCGCGGGGAATGGCGCAGGCGGATCGGCGCGCTGCTGCAAACCGAGGCGGAGCGGGCCGTGGCCCAGGGCGTCGCCCGCCCCCGCGACTACCGACTGTTCGCGATCGCCGTCATCGGCGCGGTGAATTCGCTGGCGCAGGAACTCGCCCGCAGCGACCGCGACCCGGACAGCACCGTGACCCTCGACGAAATCTGCGCGGAGATCATCGGCTTCGTCGACGCCGGGATAGCCTGACCACTACCCGACCACAACCAGTTGTTCGATGCGCCCCTTCATATTCAAGCGCCGACGGGTGTGGAAGGTGAAGGCGGCGAGGATGCCGAGGATGGTGAACTGGACGACGTTCATCAGGGCCACCGATACCGAGAGGGGCAGGGTGTAGATCATCAGCAGGCGGATGGTGGCGTCGACCGCGAAGCCCGCGGCCCACAGCTCGGTGGAGCGGCGGAAGGCGTGGCGGACCTGAGGGTCGTTGTGCCACAGCGTTTCCCAGTAGCGAGCGGATTCCGTGCCCCCGGCGTGCAGGCGGCGGGAGATGCCGAATATGGCCGGGCGGCCGACCACCAGGCTGCCGAGCAGCAGCACGCACAGCACCGCCGAGGTGAGCGGATCCTTGGCCAGCACCAGGCGGGCGTCGCCACCGGCGAACGCGATCAGCAGCCCTAATCCATTGAGCGGCAAGCCGATCGCCGCCAGCCCGTCGAGCCTGCCCCGGACCACGGCGACCCCGAGCACCCACAGCGCGGTGACGATGCTCGAGGCCACGAGCGCGGCGACATCGCTCACCCCGAACGCGCGGAAAACGTAGTAGCTGCCCAGGCCGAGCCCGATGCTGAGCCCGAGCGACAGCAGATCGCGCGCTCGCCCGGACCCGCGGTCGGGGCGAGCGGGCAGGTCCGTGGCGACTGTCATGATGGTTTCTCCCTCGTTGCTCGGTGTCGCATCGAACGCTATGCGCGCGGGAGGGTGCGCCACGTCGGCGCCGGGATGGACATCCGCCGCCTCCACTCACGGCGGGAGCACGAAAATCTCCACCCGAATCTCCACCCCCGGACCGGTCCGCCCCGACGCCGTCGCCGCCACAGTGCGCAGGCACGGGAGAATGCGGACGACGACCACGGAAGGAGGGCCGGTGCGGCAGCAGCTGCTGCGAACCTGGCAGCGGATGATCAGCGGCGACCCGGAGAGCAGCCCGCTGTGGCGAGCCCTCGGCACCGTCCTGCTGACCGTGAATCTGCTCGTCAACCACGGTCGCGTGGTGCCGGGCTGGGAGTGGGCGGTGCTGGCAACGGCGTTCGGGGGCTGGCTGATTCACGCGCTGTGCCAGCGGTGGCGCCCGAGCTGGGGAGCCGCCGGACTGATCATGTGCGCGGTGCTCGGCGCCGCCACCGTCGGACCGGCCGCGGACGGGGCGGCGATCGTCATGGCGTGCGCGGCGGCGAGCATGCTCAGCCAGCAGACCGCGCTGCCGACCCGGGTGATCGTGCCGATCGGCCTCGGCTGCGCGATGATCCTGACCATCGGATGCCTGTGGGCCGGGCGCACCCGCGGCGAACTGCTGACCTACCTGGCAATCCTGGTCGCGCTCATGTTGGGCGGCCTGTATCGCCGCCAGTACCTGGTCCGGGTGAACCAGACCGAACTGCTGCTCGAGCAGACCCGCCGCGCCCAGCACGAACACGCCCGCGCGGCGGCGCTGGACGAACGCGCCCGCATCGCCCGGGAAATGCATGATGTGCTGGCACATTCGTTGGGCGCGTTGACCATTCAGCTCGAGGTGGCCGAGGGACTGCTCGGCGACAAGGGCGATGTGGACGGCGCGCTCGCCCGGTTGCGCCGGTCGCGGCGGCTGGCGGCCGACGGGCTGGCCGAGGCCCGGGGCGCGGTGGCGGCCCTGCGCGAGGACGTGCCGCCGCTGCACGAGGCGGTGGCCGAGCTGGTCGAGCGGTGCCGGCGCGATCATCACCTGGTCATCGACTGGCACCGGGCCGGGACGCCGCGGCCGCTCGGCTCGGCGGCGACGGTCTCGCTGCTGCGCACCGCGCGCGAGGCGCTGACCAATGCCGCCAAGCACGCGCCGGGCGCGGCCGTCACCGTGACCCTCGACTACCGGCCCGACCGCGTGCGCCTGTCGGTGAGCAACCCGCCGACCGACCGGGCCCCGGAGCCCGTCCCCGGCGGCGGGTACGGTCTGACCGGAATGCGCGAGCGGATCGCGCTGGCGGGGGGCACCCTGTCCGCCGGTCCGCACGAGGGTGATGGCTGGCTGGTGACGGCGGAGGTTCCGGAGTGAACGAGGCGATCCGGGTGCTCGTGGTGGACGACCAGCAGGTCGTGCGGGAAGGTCTGGTGGCGCTGCTCGGGCTGTCCGACGAGGTGACCGTGGTCGGCGCGGTCGGCGACGGCGATCAGGCGCTGCGCGCGGTGGCGGAGCTGAGCCCGCAGGTGGTGCTGATGGATCTGCGCATGCCCGGAACCGACGGCGTCGCGGCCACCGAGCGGATCGCGCGCGACTATCCGCGGACCGCGGTGCTGGTGCTGACCACCTACTCCGACGACGATTCCATCGCGGCCGCGCTGCGGGCCGGGGCGCGCGGCTATCTCACCAAAGATGCCGGGCGCGTGGAGATCACGGCGGCGATCCGGGCCGCGGCCGCCGGGCAGTCCACCTTCGATCCGGCCGTGTCGCGGCGGCTGGTGGCCGCGCTGACCCGCCCGGCCGCCGACCCGCCGAAGGCCGAGCGGGCGCGCACCGAGCGAGCCGCCCCGAAGCCGGACGGCCTCACCGCCCGCGAGGCGGAGGTGATCGGCCTGATCGGCCGCGGCCTCAACAATGCCGAGATCGCCGCGGCCCTGTTCGTCGAGGAAACCACCGTGAAAACCCATATCAACAACGCCTTCGCCAAGATCGGCGCACGCAATCGAGCGGACGCGGTCCGCTACGCCTACCGCCAGGGCCTCGCCGAACCATGACCGACTACGCACACACCGACTCCGCCGACAAGAGCCGCGCCGACAAGGCCCGCCGCCTGGCCGCCTACCTCTGGCCCCGCGGCATCACCGCCCCCGAACTCCTGGCCCTCCCACCCACCACCCGCCGCAAACTGGCCCGCGCCGCCAACATCAACCCACCCGGCACCGACGAAACCTGGACCCAGGTAGCCCACCTCCTCGACCAAAAAGACGCCTGGGCCACCCGAAACCCGAACCACCCCGCAGCACAACGCAATCACCTGGACGAAAAGATCCTGTGGGTAAAGCCGCCGGTGACACCATGGTCGGAGCCCGACCGATCCTGACCGGTCGAAGGCACTCCTCACCATCCCCTCGCGCTCCTGAGTCCCCGGACCCGCCCGTCAATCCCCCGTACCCGCCCGTCAATCCCCCGTACCCGAGCGCAGCGAGGGTTGACAGTAAGAAATGAACCGAGGTTCACTTCTTGGGTGGACACAGAGCATTCCGGTACCCGACCGGCGGCTTGGCGCGATGACGCGACCGCCGGAGACGATTCGCCGTACGCCGGGCGCCCGATAGTGGGCGACGAGCATCGCTATCGCACGCTCACCTACGAGGTCACCGGGCGGATCGCGCGCATCACCTTCGACCGGCCCGAGCACGGTAATGCCATCACCATGGACACCCCGGGGGAGCTGGCCCATGCGGTCGAGCGCGCCGATCTGGATCCGCGGGTGCATGTGATGGTGGTGTCCGGGCGGGGCAAGGGCTTCTGCGGCGGGTACGACCTGTCGGTGCTCGACGAGGGTGGGGTGGTCGCCGAGGGCGGGGCGCGGCCGGACACCGGCACCCCGCTGGACCCGATGGTGCAGGCGCGCAACCACAATCCCCGGGGCACATGGGATCCCATGGTGGACTACCAGATGATGAGCCGGTGCAACCGCGGCTTCGCCAGCCTGCTGTACGCGAACAAGCCGACGGTGGCCAAGCTGCACGGCTTCGCGGTCGCGGGCGGCACCGATATCGCGCTGTTCGCCGACCAGATCGTCTGCGCCGACGACACCAAGATCGGCTATCCGCCCACCCGCGTCTGGGGAATCCCCGCCGCGGGCATGTGGGCGCACCGGCTCGGCGACCAGCGCGCCAAACGCCTGCTGTTCACCGGCGACTGCCTGACCGGGCGGCAGGCCGTGGAATGGGGCCTAGCCGTGGAGTCCTGGCCCGCCGACGAACTCGACGACCGCACCGAGGCCCTGCTGCACCGTATTTCGCAGGTCCCGATCAATCAGCTCGTCATGGCGAAGCTGGCGCTGAACAGCGCGCTGCTGGCGCAGGGCGTCGCCAACTCCGCAATGATCAGCACCGTCTTCGACGGCATCTCCCGGCACACCCGCGAGGGTTACGCATTCCAGACCCGCGCCGCGACAGCGGGTTTCCGCGAGGCGGTCCGGGAGCGCGACGAGCCGTTCGGCGATGGGAAGTCCCCGGCCAAAAGCACGCCGGGATGACGAGTGGGACGTGGCACGCCGGGGTGACGAGTGGAAGCATCCGGGACGACGAGTGGAAGCACGCCGGGACGACGAGTGGACGTGCCACGCCGGGATGACGAGTGGACGTGCTCAGCCGAGGGCCGGTGGTTCGAAGCCGCCGATCTCCCGCTCGAGCAGTTCGGCCAGGCGGAGCGGGGTGCGGTCGCAGAACATCGGGCCCAGGATCTGCACGCCCACCGGCAGGCCGTCGTCGCCGCGGCCCGCCGGGATCGCGGTGGCGGGTAGGCCGGACATGGTCGCCACGCCTGCCCACGCCATCTGATCGCCGTACGGGTGGTCCGCGCCGTCGATGTCGATGCGCCGCGTCTGCCAGTCGGTGTGGTCGTGCGGGAACGCGGGCGTCGGCGAGACCGGGCACACCACGGCATCGAATTCGGCGAACAGCGCCCGCCACCCGTGGCGGTGCTGCTCGCGGCGGGCGTCGGCGGCCAGCCAGTCCCGGTGGCCGAGCACCATGCCGCGCAGGCTCTCGGCGGCCGGGCTGTCGTCGGCGGGGTCGAGTTGCGCTGCGGCCGTGCGGATCTGCTCGTAGGCGGGCGCGGGCATATTCACACTCAGCGCGGCGGTCAGCAGCCGGGAGTACAGCGCCGCGGTGTCGGTCAGGTCGGGCAGCAGCGGGCTGTGCCGCTCGACGCGGGCGCCCGCCGCGATCAGCGCGGCGGCGACCCGCTCGATTCCGGCCCGCACCGACGAGCCGGTGGGCAGCGTCGGGTGCTCGTCGAGGACCAGCACGCGGAAGTCGGCCAGCCGGTCGTGCCGCGGCGCGGGCAGGTTCACGGTGTAGGCCAGCCCGAGGGTCAGCGGGTCGGGGGCCACCATCAGGTCGAGCAGCAGCGCGAGATCGCGCGCCGAGCGCGCCATGGGACCGACGACGGCGAGATCGATCGCGGTGGGCAGTGCGGGCGCGCCGGGCGCGAGATGCCCGCGCGACGGCGTCAGGCCGTAGGTCGGCTTGTGCGCGTAGACGCCGCAGAAATGCGCCGGAACCCGCAGGGAGCCCGCGATATCGGAGCCGATGGACAGCGCGCCGTACCCCGCCGCCAGCGCCGCCGCCGACCCACCGGAGGACCCGCCGGGACTGCGGTCGAGGTCCCACGGATTGTTGGTGACCCCGTAGATGTCGTTGTAGCTCTGCCAATCCCGCAGGACCAGCGGCACATTGGTCTTCCCCAGCAGCACCGCGCCCGCCGCCTTCAGCCGCGACACCTGCAGCGCGTCCTCCTCCGGCAGGTAGCCCGCGAACTCCGGGATGCCCCAGGTGGTGGGCAGCCCGGCGATGTTGTAGGACTCCTTGACCGTCACGGGCAGGCCGAGCAGCGGGCGATCCTCGCCGCGAGCGCGCGCCGCGTCCGCCTCCCGCGCCGCGGCCCTGGCCCGCTCGAAGTCCGGCACGCAGATCGCGTTGACGGCCCCGTCGTACTTCTCGATCCGCGCGATCGATGCCTCGGTCAGCTCGACCGAGGTCACCTCCCCCGCCCGCAGCGCGGCGAGGGTCTGCTCAGCTGTGCGATACGCCCATTCCATTCCTTCACGGTAGATCTTGTTCGAGAGTTCGGTCGAGTGCAATACGCGATATCGCGGTTGTGCCGCACTTGTGTCCGCGCCATTCAGATACGTGAATGATGCTGGGGCAGCATCACATTCGACTGTCAATACCGATGAACGTAATCTCTCTCATACATTTCCGCGAATCGGCGCGCGAAAACTCGGCCCGGGTGTGAAACTGTTCCCATCCAAAAGTCCCGGACAGTTTGGTAACTCGGTTCGAACGTCTGTCTTTCATAGGGGCACAACCATGTTCCGTACAATCGGATCTCTGTTCGCGACGGCAACGGCCACGATGGGACTGGTGGTCGGCATGCCACTCGCGACCGCACACGCGGACTCGCAGACCTACCACGTCTACGTCACGTCCTACGGATTCAACGACAACGACGACGGCAACGGCCACTACGGCACCGCCGTCATCGCCTACCCGCAGATCCACCAGCAGGCCACCGAGGATCTGGGCACCCACGATCGCCCGATCACCTTCGCCACCGATCCGGGCGAGCACAAACCCGGCACCATCATCTACGTCCCGCACCTGCAGAAGTACTTCATCATGGAGGACGGCTGCGCCGAATGCACCACCGACTGGCAGAACCAGAAGCGCCACGTGGATCTGTGGATGGGCCCGGCGAGCATGCAGCCCGAACCCGCGCTCGACGACTGCGAGGCGTCGATCACCGGTGACTTCGACATCATCGTCGACCCGGATCCCGGCCTGCCGGTCGATCAGACACCGATGTTCTCGGGCGGGCAGTGCACGGTCGTCACCCACTAGGCGCGCCCTCGCGTGCTGTCGTTCCTCGAATCATGGGCGAACGCAACGATTTTCCGGCCGCCCCGCCGGGCAACCGACTGGGAATCGACTGGGAAGTCGACGCGATCGCACCGCTCCAGTTGACAACGGCACCGCCCATCAGAACAGTAGACACCGCGGTCCGGGTCCGGCCACCGCGGGGAGTGCCGACCCACCGCCGTATCAACCGCAGCTGACATCGAGGACTACATGAACGTACGCAGGCTCATCGTGACCGTGGGCGCGGGATTGGTCACCCTCGCCGCCCCGATCGCCCCGACCGCACTAGCCGACGCCCCGACCATCCCGACGGGTTCGGCGGGCACCGGATCGTCGGGGATCGACGATCTCGTCGGCGCCACCGGCTCCTCCGGCCTGGCCCAGACCGGCTCCGCCGGTGGTCCGGTCTACAAGGACTGCGACGCGGCCCGCGCCGCGGGTGTGGCGCCGCTGTTTCGTGGCCAGCCCGGCTACTCCCCGCACCTGGACCCGGACGGCACCGGAATGGCCTGCCCGACGGTCTGATTCGCCCGGTGAACGACGACACCCGGTGTGGCACAGCCACACCGGGTGTTTCGTAGAACGGCGGTCCTGGCCCTCAGCGGCGGACGATCTTCACCCCGATCAGCAGCACGACCAGGGCGCCCGCGCCGATCAGGCCGTACTTCACCTTCGGCTCGTTGAGCTTCGCCAGCACGGCGTGCTTGGTCTTGTCGGCGATCCGCTGCGGATCGGCCCGCACCGCGAGCTCGTCGAGGGTGTTCGCGAGTCGATTGCGCGCGACCTCGATGTCCCGTTCGATGCTCTCGGTATTCTTCGCCACCCTTGATCTCCTGTATTCGTCGGTGTGTCGACCCTAGCCGCTGGTGGTCGAGTCTATCCGGGACCGGGATGGGCGGGTCGCTGTCACCTCTGTCGATTACCGTGCTTGGTCATGACCGAGAACCAGCGACTCAGTCCGGGCGACGCCGCCCCCGAGTTCACGCTCCCCGACGCCGACGGCAAGCCGGTGTCGCTCGCCGACTACCGCGGCCGGAAGGTGATCGTGTACTTCTACCCGGCCGCCAGCACCCCCGGCTGCACCAAGCAGGCGTGCGATTTCCGCGACAGCCTGGCGGAGCTCGGCGGGGCCGGGATCGACGTCGTCGGCATCTCCCCCGACAAGCCCGCCAAGCTCGCCAAGTTCCGCGACAACGAGAAGCTGACCTTCCCCCTGCTGTCGGACCCCGACCGCGAGGTCCTCACCGCCTGGGGCGCCTACGGCGAGAAGATGATGTACGGCAAGAAGATCACCGGCGTCATCCGCTCCACCTTCCTGGTCGACGAGCAGGGCACAATCGCCCTGGCCCAGTACAACGTCCGAGCCACCGGCCACGTCGCCAAGCTGCGCCGCGACCTGTCGGTGTAGGCGGGTTTCCGGCCAAAAGCATGCCGGAAACATGGGAGAGCACGCCGGAAGCCAATGGCCCGGCGTGCCAAACCCACGGCCCCGGCGTCCCAAACCTGGACCCGGCACGCCAAACCTATGGTCCCGGCACGCTTTTGGCCGGGACCACAGGCCACCCACTCACGTGCGAGGCGTAGTCATCCCCGATACCCACTGCATCACCAAATGCCAGTGGTTGTCCCACCAGTGGTCGAAATCGGCGGTGCCGAACTGGGGTGGGGCGGACTCGCCGGGGAACAGCAGGGCCCCGTTGGGTGCGGTGGCGGGATTCATCGGGGCCGAAGTCGCCGGGGCGGGCGCGCCCGAGCCGGGGGCGGCCTGGGCGGGCGCGGACGCGGCGGAATCGGTTTGCGGCTGCGGCTTGTCCGGAGCCTTGGCCGCCTCGGAATCCGAAGGGGCGGTGTCGCTTCCGCGCACCCCGAGGCGCTGGCCCTCGCCCGACGAGCCCCAGTTCACGGTGGCGGGGTCGACCGTCACCACGTCGGGGGCCGCGGACGAGTCCGTGTCGGCGATCGCGTCGCCGGGCGGCGGCGACGCCTCGGGCGCGGGCCCGAACTCCGGCTGCGGGAGCGGCACGGCCGCCGGGACCCGCTGGATATCGGCCGCGACGCGGGTATCGGCGTGCCGCGAGGCGGTGACCGACCGGGAGTGGTTGGCGGTGACGTAGAACCCGCCACCCACCAGGCCGCCCGCCAGCACGCTGGCCGCGGCGAACAGCGCGGCCGTACGGCGGGTCCGCCCCGACTGCTCCGGCACGGCCTCCGTCTCCTCGGCCACCTCCACCACCAGGGCGGCGCCGGCGGCCGTCGCGACGGTGGCGATCTGGCACGGCACCAGCGGCGCGCCGAAGCCGCTGGACAGCACCGTGGCCACCGCGGGCAGGCTGGCCGCCGAGCCGATCAGCACCGCCGCATCCGGCCGCACACCGGCCGCGTCGAACTGGTCCCACGCCGCCGTCGCCGCGGGGCGGATGGTCTCCTTGCTCACCGTGGCGCTGGTGGTGGTGTGGGAGGCCAGCACCCGGTCGCGCTCGGGTGCGACGAGGGTGAACGTCTGGTATCCGGGCGCCACCTCGCAGACGACCAGATGATCGAATTCGTCGGCCCAGGTCATCGCCCGGGCCAGGGCCAGGTGCGCGGTCTTGGCCGAGACCATGGAGGCGGCTCGCCACGGGCCGTCCGCCAGGCCGGTGACGATGGTCCGCCGCTCGGCCGGGTCCCGGTAAACCACTGCGGCCCCGCCGATTTCCCGGTCGGGGCCGATCTCGTCGGACAGCAGTTCCAGCACGGCCTCGACCGCACGTGCCAGATCCGACCGGCCGTCGCCGCCTATTCGCAGCGACCGTTGGACCAATACCCGGTCGGGCAGCTTGCCCTCATCGGTCAGCGCCACCGCGTGCACGGTGCCGCGCTCGGTGGAAACGCCTAAAGTCACCACGGATCGAGCTACCACAATTACGCCTTCCGCCACGTAGAGGTACGCATACTCGGTATGTGTTCGTCACCACATCCGGCGCGGATGGGTCATGACCGACAACGAAACGGCAGTCGACCGGCGCAGCCGCGTGTCATCCGCGTGTCGCTACCGCTAGCCTGAGACTGTGGTGGAAGCGCGCGCGGCAACGAGGTCGACCCGACGTCCGGATCCGGCGTTGGAGCTGCAGGACGACCCACAGGAGCTGATGCCCCGGCGCCGTCCCACCCAGGAGCGAAGCAAGCGCAAATTCGACGCGCTGCTGCAGGCGTCCCGCGAGCTCCTGGTGGAGGTCGGATTCGAGTCGTTCACCTGTGAGGAGGTGGCGGCGCGCGCCGAGGTGCCGATCGGCACCCTCTACCAGTTCTTCGCCAACAAGTACGTGATCGTCTGCGAGCTCAATAGGCAGGACCTGGTGGCGGTCTCGCAGGAACTGGCCGACTTCCACGGCGAGATCCCGTCGATGGACTGGCTGCGGCACATGAACAAGCTCGTCGACCACCTGGCCGACCTGTGGATGACCGACCCGTCCCGGCGCGAGGTGTGGCTGGCCATGCAGTCCACGCCCTCCACCCGCGCCACCGGGGCCATCCACGAGAAGGAGTTCGCCGAGGTGGTGCAGCAGATGCTGCGCCCACTGATGCCGCGCACCCCCCGCGCCCGCCGCTCGATGATGGCCCAGGTACTGGTGCACGTGGTGTATTCGATGATGAACTTCTCGGTCCAGGACGGCCTCAGCCACGAGGCCGCCGTCGGCGAACTCAAGCGCCTCATGGTCGCGTATCTCCTTGTCGCCGAAAAGGAATCACGCACCGGCGGCCAACGCGACCCCCAACTGTAGTCCCCGGCCAAAAGCCCGCCGGGGCCAACGAACGGCGGTAAGCCGGGGCCGACCGGCGGGCAAGCCGAGCCGACAATGGCGGGCAAAGCGGGGGGCGATCGGCGGGGGGCTACGGGTGGTCGATGAGGTCGGCCAGTTCGCCTGGGTCTTCCAGGACCACCATGGCGGCGGCGGTGTCGCCGTCGTGGGTGATGGAGAGGTGGACGCGGGCGCGGGGGAGGAATTCGGCGGCCAGGCCGTGGAGTTTGATGCTCGGGCGGCCCCAGGCGTCGTTCACCACCTCGATGAGGGGGTAGGGGTTGTCGCCGATCTGGGGGCGGCGGGCGAAGCGGGAGGACGCCCAGGCCTTGAGCACGGCCTCCTTGGCCGCCCAGCGGGCCGCGAAGCTGCGGGCCGGGTCGGCGCCCTTGCTCTGGCAGTACCGCCGCTCGCCCGCGGTGAAACTCTCACGGAGCATGGTGGTTCCGGCCCGCTCGAGCTGTTCGGTGAACTCGGAGATGGTCACCAAGTCCAGGCCGATGCCGAGGATCGTCACGGTGTGAAAGCTCCTCACCCTCTGGGGAAGTACTCGTCGAATCGGCTGCAACATATCAGCGCAACCCGTGTGTGCACACGAGTTGCGCTGATATGCGAGTGTGGTTTTGGGGAAGGCCCCGGCCAAAAGCATGCCGGGGCCAGGGACTACCCCGGCGGGCGTCAGGCTTCCGGCGCCGCGCTGTACACCCCGTCGGCGCTCAGCCGGGCCCCGTCGGAGAGCAGGATGTCGGCCTCCAGCTGGCGAATTCGCTTGGCGGACGTGCCTTCTCCGCCCAGGCGGCGGTCGGCGGGACGCTCGTAGAGCGGGGCGCCGCCGCACATGGCCTCGGCGAAGCGCTGGCGGCCGGTCAAGCGGCGCTCTTCGGCGCGGCGCTGGTAGTCGGCCCGGCGCTGCGGGTCGATGGCCGCCACGAACGCCTGCGGATGCACGATCGCGAGCAGGCCCGAGACGTGGCCGAAGCCGAGCGAGGTGACCAGACCGGCCTTGAGCGCGAACCGATCTCCGAACCGCAGCGGCTCACGCGCCCACACCAGGTGCGGGTACTCGGCCATCTTGTCGTCGACGCAGTCGAGGCTGCGGTTCGGCGGAACCACGCCCTGCTCCAGCACCTGGCACAGGCCGATGAGCTGGAACGCGGCCGCACCGCCCTTGGCGTGCCCGGTGAGCGACTTCTGCGAGACCACGAACAGCGGTGCGCCCGCGGACCGCCCGATCGCCGCGGCCAGCCGCTCGTGCAGCTCGGACTCGTTGGGATCGTTTGCGGCCGTGGAGGTGTCGTGCTTGGACACCACCGCGATGTCGTCCGGCGTGACGCCCAGCTTGCGCAGTTCGACCGCCATCCGGGACTCCGCGCCGCCGCGGCCCGCGCCCAGCGCGCCCAATCCCGGTGCGGGAATGGAGGTGTGCACGCCGTCGGCGAAGGACTGCGCGAAGGCCACCACGCCGAGCACCGGCAGGCCCATCTCCAGCGCCACGTCACCGCGCGCCAGCAGAATCGTGCCGCCGCCCTGCGATTCGACGAAGCCGCCGCGGCGGCGGTCGTTGGCCCGGGAGAAGTACCGGTCGCTGATGCCCTTGGCGCTCATGGCCGCCGAGTCCGCCGTGGCCGACATGTCGCCGAAGCCGACGATGCCCTCGATGCCCAGATCGTCGAAGCCGCCCGCGACCACGAGTTCGGCCTTGCCGAGCCGGATCTTGTCCACGCCCTCCTCGACCGACACCGCCGCCGTCGCGCACGCCGCCACCGGATGGATCATCCCGCCGTAGCTGCCGACATAGGACTGCACCACGTGCGCCAGCGCCACGTTCGGCAGCGCCTCCTGCAGGATGTCGTTGGCCCGCGGCTCGCCGAGCAGGTTGTCGATGTACAGCGAGCGCATCGACGACATGCCGCCCATGCCGGTGCCCTGGGTGTTGGCCACCAGCGCCGGGTGCACCCAGCTCATCAACTCGGCCGGACTGAACCCGGAGGACAGGAACGCGTCGACGGTGCAGACGATGTTCCACAGCGCGACCCGGTCGATCGAGCCCGCCATATCCGGCGAGATGCCCCACCGGGTGGGATCCCAGCCCGCCGGGATCTGGCCGCCGACGGTCCGCGACAGCTTCGCCTTGCGCGGCACCCGAATCTCGGTGCCCGCCTTGCGAATCACCCGCCAGTCGCCGCTGCCGGGCACCGGGCTGACGACCGTGTGCTCGGGATCGGCGGCGTGGAACGCGCGGGCCTCGGCCTCACCGTGGACCACGAACGTCAGATCCTTGTCCAGGAACACCGAGGTGAGCAGCGGCGCGGAGTTGTCCACCATGGCGCCGTCGTCGCCGTAGCGGCGGACGCCGCAGCGCTGCACCACCGCATCGTGATACCGGTCGGCGAGCTCGAATTCCTCGACGTAGTCCCCGGTTTCGGTGTCGTACCAGCCCGGCTTGGGGTCGTTCTCCCAGGTGACCAGGCCGGTGGTCCAGGCCAGCTCCAGCACGCCCGCCGCCGACAGCCGGTCGGAGACCTCGATCTCGAAGCGGGTGCGCGCCGACCCGTAGGGCCCGAGCTCCCCGGCGCCGACGATGACCACCATGTCGCGCAGATCCGCTGTCACCGGGCCCCATTCGGGCACCGGCAGCGCGGAGGTCTGCGTGGGCGGCGCGGGCAGGGCGGGAATGGTCCGGTCCCGGCCTTCGCCGGGAAGACGGTCGCTATCGCCGGGCAGACGGTCACCATCGGCGGACTCGTTCTCGGCGTCCTTGGCGAGCGCCGACAGGTCCAGCTTGGCGCGGGCCAGGCCGCCGGTCAGGTCGATCTGCTGTGGGCCCGAGGCGGTGATCAGGCGGGCCCGCGAGGTGCACCATTTGAGCAGCTCGTCGGCGATCTCCGGCGTGGACCAGGTGTGCACACCGGCCTTCTCGACCGCGGCGACGAGCGGATCGTTGTGGCCCATCAGCCCGGTGCCGCGCACCCAGCCGATCAGCGCGTGCACCAGGGTGACCCGCTGCGACCACGACTTCTCCACCCGCCACTTGGCCACCACCGCGTCCAGCGCCGCCTTGGACTCGCCGTAGGCGCCGTCGCCGCCGAAGATGCCGCGGTTGGGCGAACCCGGAAGCAGCACATGCAGTTTCGCGTCCACGTCGTGGTCGGAGCCGAGCGCCGACAGGCCCCCGACGAGCCGCTCCACCGACCACAGCAGCACCCGCATCTCCATCTCGGCGCGGGCGCCCGCGTCGGAGAGGTAGCCCGCCACCCGCGGCGCGGCGAACGGCAGCAGCAGCGTCGGGGTCATCGCGGGCTTCACGAGAACCTTGGCGCCACCGGCATTGTCGGACTGCTCGTTGCCGACCCAGTCGATCAGCGCGTCGATGTCCTGATACGAGGCCATGTTCGCGGGCACCACCCACAGCGCCGCGCCGTGGCGGGCGTGCTCGCGGTAGAGCCGCTTGTAGAAGCCCAGCCGTCCGTCGTCCAGCTTGGAGGTGGTGACCACGACCGTGGCGCCGCCGCCGAGCAGGCGTCCGGCGACGGCCGCCGCGATGGAACCCTTGCTCGCGCCGGTGATCACCGCGATATCCGAGGACCAGGCCCCGGCCTCGGCGGTGGTCGCGGCCGCGGCGATGCGTTCGTACGCCCCGGCCAGCACCGAGCGGGCCTCCGACATCGCCCGCGCACGCCACCAGTTCGCCTGCGCCGCAACGGCATCGCCCGCGCCGAGGTAGCCGTCGACCGGCAGGTCGGCGACGTCGGCGTCGTTGCCCAGCCACAGCCGGGCCAGATCCTCGCGGGCGGTGGCCCAGCGGTCGTCGATCAGCACCGCCTTGCGCCCGTCGAACACCGGCGCCACCAAACGCGGCCAGTCCGAACCCAATTCGGCCGAGACCAGGTCGACCAGCGACTCCTCGGTCGCCTCCGGCGCGGTCGCCTCGTCGGCGAGGCCGAGCTGCTCGAGCACGACCCGCGCCGCGGTGGCCAGCACGCCGTCGCGGCCGGTGATCTGCTCGGTGAACTCGCCCAGCGCCGCGGCGTCGACGGTGGCGCCGCCGCCACCACCGGCCGCGGGCAACGCCACGCTGACACCGCGCCGGGCCGCGACCGCCTGCACGGCCGCGTCGATCGCGGAGTCCACGGCCGCGCCGTCGGCGAGACCGCCCGACACCAGGCCGCCCAGATCGCCGCCGCGCACGCTGGCGCCCTCGCGGGTGCCCAGCGACACCTCGGCGGTGACGTGGTGGGCCCAGCCGTCGCCGAGCTGCCAGACCTTCTTCACGCGCTCGGCGACCGCGGCCGGGCGCCTGCCCGACGGGCCGAACACCTTGCGCAGGTGGTCGTTCACGGCGTCGGACAGCACCGAGCCGAACGGCTTGTAGGTGCGGGCCAGGCGCTCGACGGTGACCGACAGCGCGCCCATGTCCGCGTCGGCGGCGCCGTCGATGGCGCCCAGCGACAGCTCGGAGCCGAGGTCCACCAGCAGCTGGTTGCGGCGCGAGGACACGCCGTCGCACAGGCCCTCGATGGTGTCCACCGGGCCGATCTGGTCCAGCCGCAGCTTGGTCCACAGCGCGATCAGCACGCGGGTGGCGTCGGCGGCGGTGAACGGGATGTCGTCCGGGCGCGGGCCTGCCGCGGCAGCGGGGGCGGCGACCGGGGCGGCCGCCGGGCTCGCGGCGGCCGGAACCGCCTCGGCCACAGTCTCTTCCGGCTCGTCGACCACGGCGGGATCGGTGTCGGTGGAGTACACCACACCGGCCTCGCGCTCGATATTGAGCACCTCCACCTTGGCGGTGGCGAACTGCGGCAGCTTGAGGGTGTTGGCGGCCAGGTTGGCGACGGTCGGCGTGGCGGCCAGGCCGATCTCGACGAACCGCTCCACGCCCAGCCCGCCGTCGGCGACATCGCCGAACAGCAGGTCCTGGGTCTCGATCCAGCGCACCGGGCTGGCGAACTGCCAGGCCAGCAGCTCGATCAGCACCACCCGGCACAGCTCGGCCGGGCGCGCCGCCCAGTCCTCGAAGTCGGCCAGCACCCGGGCCAGCGGCTCGGAGGGCACGTACGCGGCGATCTCGGCGATGAAGTCGCGCTCCAGCGAGAACGGCCGCGGCACCAGATTCGGAATGTAGCGTCCGGCAAGGACTTCCGGGTGCAGGTTCTGCGGCAGCAGCTCGTCGAGCTTGTGCCGGAACTCGGGAACGCCCTTGCGCAGCACCGTCGAATGGAACGGCACATCGATGCCGGGCACCAGGATGAACGCTCGCTTGCCGCCGAATTCCGCACGGCGGCGCTCGATGTCGGCCTCCAGCTCCTCGAGCCCCTTGACCGTGCCCGCGATCGCATACTGGGCGCCGCGCAGGTTCAGGTTCACAACCTCGAGGAATTCACCGGCCCGCTCGGCCATGGCCGCCACGTAGTCGACGACCTCGGCGTCGGGCAGCCCGATCTGCGAGGGCCGGATGGCGGCCATCCGATAGTCGCTGCGGCCCTGGGCATCCCGCGGCACCAGCTCGTGCATGGCCGAGCCGCGCTGGAACACCACCTCGAGCACCGCCTCCAGCGGCAGCACCCCGGCGACCGCGGCCAGCGCGTTGTACTCGCCGACCGAATGCCCGGCCAGCATGGCGCCCTCCACGAACGCCCCGGCCTCGCGCAGCTCGGCCACCTGGGCCACGCCGAGGGTCGCCATGGCGACCTGGGTGAACTGGGTCAGGTGCAGAACCCCCTGCGGGTGGCGGTATTCCACGCCGCGCGCCTTGAGGTAGGTCGGGTTGTCGCGGACCACGGCGAGGATGGAGAAGCCGAGCGCCGCGCGGGTGTGCTTGTCGGCGCGGTCCCAGACCTGCTTGGCCGCCTTGGACCGCGACCGCGCGTCCAGGCCCATCCCCTTGGTCTGAATGCCCTGTCCGGGAAAGGCGTACACGGTCTTCGGCGCGGCCAGCCGCCCGGTCGCGGTCATCACCAGATCGCCGCCGGTGCGGCAGGACACCTCCACGATCTCGCCGCCGCGGTCGACCGCGATCCGCTCGACCCGCACGTCGATGTCCGCGCCCGGGCGGACCATGCCGAGGAAGCGGGTGGTCCAGGCGGTGAGAGTCCGTGCGGGCAGCGCGGATTCGGGGTCCACCGCCGAGACCACGTGCTGCGCGGCGGCCGACAGCCACATGCCGTGCACGATCGGGCTGCCCAGCCCGGCCAGCTTGGCGGCGGAATCGCTGGTGTGGATCGGGTTGTGGTCGCCGGACACCTCGGCGAAGGCCGCCATGGCCCGCGGCGCGGTGACGGTGACGTCCCGGCGCCGCCGCCGCGGCGTGTCCTGCGCCTGCTCGGAGACCGTGCCCGCGGCGCGCGGCGGATCGGCGAGCACGCCCTCGCCGTTGCGGCCGCGAATCGCGAAGCGCTCCACCAGTGTCGCCACCGCCGGGGTGTCCAGGCCGTGGTCGCGCATGACGCCGACGGTGACGCGCACCTCCACGACGCGGCCCATATCGGTGTCGACCACCGCGCCGGATTCCGCGCGCACGGTGAGAACCGCGTGGCTGTCCGGCAATTCGTGCATCAGCTCGATGCGGTGGTCCAGGTGCACCAGGTCGAGCATGCCCTCGATGACGCTGGCGCCGTCGTCGGTCCGGGCGGCGCCCAGCACCGCGAACACCGCGGGCCAGCAGGCGCCCACGAGCACGTCGGGCACGGTGCGGCCGATGGTGCTCAGCGTCGGCGGCAGGCCCGCGCCGGTGACGCCCGCGTGATCGGCGATGAGATCCGGCGTCCACGCGAGATTCACGTGCGCGACGTGAATTCCGCCCGCGGACTTGACCTCCGGCAAGGTGCGACCGGCGGCGACGGCCAGCAGCGCGGACATCGCCTCCTCGGCGTCGGCCTCGGTCACCACCGGCGCACCGCCGTTGTACACGGAGGTGGGCACGGTCATGCGGATGCGCACGGCGTCGCGGCCCAGCAGCGGCACCGTCAGTTCCACGTAGGCGTGGTCGGTGTCGGGGCCCTGGGTGGGGGTGAGGGTGGCGCCGGTCGGCGGGTGTACCGCGCCCTTGTCGTCGACGGTCCATTCGAAGCGGTCGCCGAGGCGGTGGATCGGGTTGACCGTGGTGCGGCCCGCCCACGCCACATCCGGTGCGGCGAGCACGATGTCGATGATGCCCGCGGTGACCTCGGCGCGGCGGCGGCCGTCGACCGCCTTCGGGGTGACGCCGTCGCGCATCAGCGCGAAGGCGGTGTTCTGCTCGAACCGGTCCAGCAATTCGCCGACCGGCTCGTCGGCGCGGGTGATCCCGGCGACGGACACCGTGCCCGGGATGACGCACACCTGGTCGGCCGAATAGCGCGGATCGTGGGCCTGCCACAGCGAATCCGAGCGCCACCAGCGGCGCACGTCGCGGTCGACGACCGGCACGAAGTTCACCGGCTTGCCCGGGGTCTTGCACAGCGCCACGAAGAACGACACATCGGCGGGGTGCAGCACGGTCTCGGCGGCATCCGGGTAGTGCTCGGCCAGCGCGGTCAGCGCCTCCGCGGGATCCTCGAACGCCTCGTCGTCGGCGAACAGGGTCGGGATCTCGCCGCGGTCGGCGGGGTGCAGGCGGGATTCGGTGCGGCGCATCATCTCCGCGAACCGGTCGCGCCAGGTGATGTCCAGCCACACCGAGCGGGTGGCCTCGGTGATGGCGTCGCCGAGGTCGGTGCCGCAGTCGAAGTCGCGGCGGCGGTCCAGGCCCACGGTCAGTTCGACGTAGCGCCGCAACCATTCCCGGTAGGTCATGGCGGCCACATCGCCGAAATACGGCTTGGCCGTGCGGTTCAGGGCCTCGATGATCTCCTCACGGCGGGCGGCGACGGCGTCGGCGTCGCCGGCGACCTCGTCGAGCAGTCGCCCGGTGCGCGAGGCGGAGTTGTCGATCTCGTGGATGTCGGCGCCCAATTGGCTACGGCCGGAGGCCATTCCGCCGGTGGCGGTGCCCGCGGCGACCCAGTCGGGGGTGCCGGGGGTCTGCACCAGCAGCCGCTTCACCTCGGGGGCGGTGGTGGCCTCCAGGGTCGCCATGGCGGCGGTGCCGACCAGCACGCCGTCCAGCGGCATGGCCGGATAGCCGTGTGCCACCGACCATTCGCCGGTCAGGTACTCGGTGGCGCGCTCGGGCGTGCCGATGCCGCCGCCGACGCAGACGATCACGTTCGGCCGGTTGCGCAGCTCGGCGTAGGTCTCGAGCAGCAGGTCGTCGAGGTCCTCCCAGGAGTGGTGCCCACCGGCCCGGCCGCCCTCGATGTGGGTGATGACCGGATAGTCCGGCACCTCGTCGGCGATCCGCAGCACGGCCCGGATCTGGGCCACCGTGCCGGGTTTGAATGCCACGTGCTCGATGCCGATCTCGGTGAGCTCGCCGATGAGCGCGACGGCCTCCTCGAGCTCCGGAATGCCCGCGGTGACGACCACGCCATCGAACGGTGCGCCCGCGGCGCGGGAGCGCTGCACCAGGCGCTTGCCGCCCAGCTGCAGCTTCCACAGGTACGGGTCGAGGAACAGCGAATTGAACTGGACCGCGCGGCCCGGGTGCAAAAGCCGCTTCAGCTCGGCCACCCGGTCGGCGAAGATCTGCTCGGTGACCTGGCCGCCACCGGCGAGCTCCGCCCAGTGGCCCGCATTCGCCGCGGCGGCAACGATCTTCGCGTCGACGGTGGTCGGGGTCATGCCCGCCAGCAGGATCGGCGAGCGGCCGGTCAGGCGGGTGAAGGCGGTCTCGACGACGATGCGGCCGTTGGGCAGCCGCACCGGCTGCGGCGCGAACGCCGACCACGCCGGGGCCACCTCGGGGGCCGCGCCGGGGGTGAACAGGTTGCGCTGCCCGGGCCGGGTCGAGGCGGCGACGATGCCGACCCCCGTGCCGCGCAGCGAGCCCTGGGTGAGCCGGGAGAGCAGGTCGCCGGGGCCCAGGTCGAGCACCCAGTGCGCACCGGCGGCGACGGCCGCCTCGACGGTCCCCACCCAGTCGACCGGGTCGACGAGGATGGCGCGGGTCAGCCGCGCGGCCGTGTCGGCGTCCACGCCGCACTGATTCGCCCAGCCGACAACGAGATCCACGGTGTCGGTCAGGGCGGGGTGGTGGAAGGCGACCTCGACGTCGACGTCCTCGAACACCGGCGCGAACACCGCGCCGCCGCGCCGCTTGGCGTCCCGGTCGCGGGTCTGCTCGGCATTGATCTCCGCGCAGCGGCGGCGCACCCGTTCCAGCTGGGTCACGGTGCCGGAGAGCACCGCGCGGCGGCGGCCGTTGCGGATCGAGACCACCACGGCGGCTTGGGCATCCACGCCCTGCGACACCTCGGCGACGACCTCGCGCAGCTGCTCGGGGTCGACGTTGGACACCGCCACCATGGGCGAGCGCTCCCCCACCGGGATCAGCCCGCGGCGTCGGGCCACGAGAGTGGCCGCCGCGCCGATCATCTGGGCCAGCGCGAGCAGTTCGGCGTCGCGCGCGCCGTGCGTGCGGGCGGCCTCGGCGGCCAACAGGCCCTGGGAGTGCCCGATCATGGCGACGGGTGCGTGCGCGGCCGGGTCCAGGCCCTGTAGGCGCAGCGCGCGCAGCGCGGCGACCTGGGTCAGGAACACGCCGGGCATCGAGACGGCGGCCGATCGCAGCACCTGCTCGGGCGGGGCGGCCGACACCTCACCGGCGTCGGGGTCGGCGAGGTCGTCCTCCAGCATCCAGGCGACGGGGTCGAAGCCGACCGGGCGCACCACCAGCAGCTGCGCCGCGATCGGCTCCAGCTTGGCGGCGGCCTCGTTGACCAGTGCGGTCAGCTCCGGTTCCAGGGCGCTGTCGCGCCCGATCTCCTCCAGCTCGCCCAGCCAGCGCGCGCCCTGACCGCCGAAGGCCAGGGCATAGGTCTCCCCCGCCAGCAGGCGATCCAGCAGCGACGATTTGATCCTGTTGTCGGTAGCTCCCCCGGCTACCCGTGCTACCCGTGCGCGCGATCCGGCCCCGGTGCTCTCGTTGATCGTCAAGAGTTTCGACTTCCTTCTCGTGGCGGCACGTCCCTCCTGGGAGCCGCTCCCTCGTGCACAGGCGTCCCTCGCCCCTGAGGACCTGATGAAGGCCGAGGATCGCACAAAATCATGAGGAAATCCTCACGTTTGGCCCCGCATCTAGGGGCCTACCCGCCGGTATTCAGGTACGTCCGTACCAGAATCTTCTGAAACATGACCCTCCCTCACGTTTGAAGCCGCTGGTCTCACGCCGTTACCCACGCGTAGAAAAGTTGAGGGCCCCTCACATTGACCGTTACGCTATTGTTATAACCGCAGGTGGTGTTACTCATGAGTACAAAACACGACCGCCGGACTTCGCGAACCCGGTCAAGCCCGGTAGAGTTTGGACGGTCGTACCATCACGCGCGAGTGGCGGAATTGGCAGACGCGCTGGATTTAGGTTCCAGTGTCCTCGGACGTGGGGGTTCAAGTCCCCCCTCGCGCACAGATATTCGTCATCGGTGACACCATCGAAGACGGCATCCCTCACAGTCGACTCACTGTCCGACGCCGGGCCCCAGACATCCTCGGTACGGCCCGGCTTCCGCCGTCGTAGATGGGGATCTCCCCACCGATCTCATTGACATCACCCCAGTGTCACCGACCTTCAACGAGGTAAATCCCAGAGTTCGCGGCAGCCTCGATCCGGGACACCGCGCACCTGCGAGACACTTCCGGCAACTGGAAACCCGTGAGGAACACGACGATTGGACGAGCCGTCAAGCCCGACACGGAGGAGATGGCTCGCGCGGTCCAGGCCACTGCCCGCACGAACCGGGCCTCACACGACGGTACCTACGGCAAAGCCCCCGAACCACGGCGACCTACGTCGAAGCTGAACTCCTCGTAGTCGCCGCCACCCCGGTCCGTCGGTGATCCGGTGCCGCGACTGCCTACCCCGAATACCGGCGCATGGCCGTGCTCCCGCCCGGCGCCCTGCACACACTGCTGGCACGACCTGCACGCACTGCTGCCCGCGCCGACCGGAGCCCGAGAGACTGTGGCAGACGTGTCACGTTCACGTACTCGAGCAACATGCCCTGGCCACCAAGGGACTCGGCCCGCAGCTGGCCGCAACCCACTGCGATCGGCCCAATCTCTGGAATACCCATCCGTCCTGAGGCACGCTTGATCAGGTGGCCCCTCTAAACTTCGATGAGCGCCTCGGCAAGCTGGCATCGGAACAGTTTCGGACGCTGCGGCCCGCGCAACGCTACGTCCTGGATAAGTTCGCCGAACTCGACCACGCCGCAGTGTCCGATATCGGCATCGAGCTACCGACTGGTGAGGGCAAGACCCTCATTGCGCTCCTGATCGCAGATTGGGCGCTGGATCTGGGCATGTCTGTCGCATACCTCACGGGCACCAAACAGCTGGCTGCGCAAGTACAAACCGAGGCGGGTGGGCTCCCCGGAGTCGATGTTCACCGTTTCGAGGGACGTCGATACCTCGGTGCCGAGATGGACGACTACCACCAGGCTCAAGCAGTCGGTGTAATGAACTACTGGGTCTACTTCAACAGCAGCCCCAAGGTCGAGCCGGCCGATCTCGTGATCCTCGACGATGCGCATCTGGCCGAGCAACCGCTCGCCGGCATGTTCACCCTTAGGGTGCCACGCGAAGCCGGTGGTGGGATCGACCTATATCGGGAACTCTGCGATCTCGTCCTACACCACGCCGGGAACGCCTATCCCACCCTGAAAGCGCTCCGGGATGGCACAACACCGTCCGGGAGCCCGCCGGAGCTGATCGCGTTCAACGACTGGTCGACGGTGGTCGAGGGCGCGATCGAAACCATCGACCGTTCGCCGGTCGTCGCCAAAGGGTCTTCTGGATACTTCGCGTGGCAGAAAGTTCGAACTCATCTGTCCCGGTGCGGAGTCCTGGTGGGGCCTTCCAGCATCGAGATCCGGCCCTACCACCCTCCAACGCAAACTGTCCCCGGCTATGCAAAGTCCAAACTGCGCATCTACCTCTCCGCTACGCTCGGACAGCCAGGAGACCTCCAGCGTCGTCTCGGCGTACGTCGCGTAACGGTAATCGAAACACCCGTCGAGCTTCGGAAAGCCTCTACTGGTCGTCGTGTCCTACTGATCAGCCCGTTGACGGATGAATGGTCGAAAAACGAAGCGTTGGAGTTTGCTTTCGACCAAGCAACGGCCGCGCGCGAAAGCGGACCGGGTCGCGTCGCATGGCTATGTGCCAGTAACTACGAGGCCGACAAGCTCGAAGGCGAATTACGAGAGCGCAACTCTACTGTGTATCGCCTGATCTCGGGCGAGGATACGCAATTGGAAGCCTGGCGTAATTCCGTCGGCGGCCACCTGGTTACTGCGGGCCGATTCGATGGCATGGACTTCCCCGATGAAGTCTGTCGCTTGGTTGTGATACCTACTGTGCCCGCCGCCTCCACCGAGTTCGAACGCTTCGTCGTCGCGTACTTGAGCGATGCCACCTTCATGCGGCACCGGGTTGGCCAGCGAATTACACAGGCACTCGGACGAGCAAACCGTACCGAAACAGATTCAGCTCTGTATCTCGGATTGGACCCCGCATTCGCCAGTACCCTCGCCGAGAGCGCAGTACGTTCGTCACTCGGCACAGATGTTCAGTCGATCGTTCGATCGGCACTCGAACTGCATGGCTCAGGTTGGGAAGCAGTAAGTGCAGCTGCCACTGAGTTCTGGCAAACGCACCGCACAATATCGACAGTTAGCTCCAGCGAAGGCGACCCGGCGGAGCGGCGGCGACCGGGCCGAGCTGCCGAAAGCTCGACTACCGATAGTTCCGACGATGAGGTCGAAGCGATAACCAGCCTATGGATTGGCAACTTCACCTCAGCCGCGAACCATGCGGCCGCGGCATCGGATAGTCTACGCGCAAGCCGCGAGCCCGAGCACAGTGCTTTTTGGCGCTACGTGCAGGGCCACGCCCTATACCTAAAAGGTGGCGATGCGGCTGTTTCCGCCGCACGAGACGCGATTTCCAAGGCGATAGAGTCGGCACCCCGGACCGCGTGGTTCGTACGTCTCGGCCGCACTGTCTCAGAATTGGACGGACTACAATTAACACCCACCGAACACGATGCCTTATTCCTGGAATGGGATCACTGGATCCGAGAGGTCGGAGCAGACAAGCTTCGGGCTCGATTGGCCCGGGCACAACGGAAACTGACTGGGAGTCACGATGAAAGAGCAGAAGCACTAGAGGTTCTCGCCTCACTGTGCGGCGCATCAGGCAGCCGCCCTTCCGGACAGAGCGCCAGCGATGCGCTGTGGGTGTGGGCAACGCCCCGCAAGGGCCATCGCAGGGTGTGGGAGATCAAGACCGGCACAGGACCAGAATCTGTTCCCCGCGACGATGTAAATCAATTACTCGGGCAGGTCAAAGAGGAGGAGAGAAAGCATCCCACAGCGAGGGTTTTCGGTTGTCTGCTGACTGTTCTGACCGATGTTGCTCCTGATGCCGCCGCTGCCAGCTCAGATCTCGTACTTCTTCACAGCGACGCCATCGAGGCACTTTTTACCGAGATGACCGATCGCTTTTCGATCTATCTATCTGCCTATGGGACAGGCACTACAGCAGAGCGCGGAGCAGCCAGGGCTGCTATGGAGAAGCAGCTTCCGAATCGCGATTGGTTGTCTCGGCTCCTGTCACCCAGCGGAGGCCGACTATTGCGACGTCAGGATGTCCTCAGCACGTTCAACACGCACCGCTGAACGATCACAACCGTCACGCTAGATCACAGTCGACGGCGCATACTTGCTGAGATAGCTCTTGAATGTCTTGCGGATCTCCGCCTGAAGGTAGCCGGCCTGCGGCGAGTTCGGTACGACATTACTTTCGAACTCGCGATTGCGCGCATCAAGATATCTCGTCAGGCTGGGTGAACTCGTATTGGAGACAAAGATTTCGCTCTGAGTTCGAATATCGGCGCGCAAGCCTTCGAAGTTCCGCGCCAAACCGATCCCCAAATTTGACACATAGTATTTGCATTCGACCACAAGGACAGCCTGACTGCCCCGCGGCGCAATCTTCTGTGCGCGACTGATCGCAGCCTCCTGAGCCGGCAGCACCAAGACATCACACTCGTGTAGCACCCTGGAGGAGCCCTGCACATATACCCCCAGATGCACCTCGAGGGCGGGCGCACCGTTGAATTCGATTACCGCATGAGTGAATGGCCGACTGTCACCATAGAGCTGCCCCGGGCTGGTACGGAATACAAGTTTGCCCGTACTCGCACCATAGACATTTTCGTAGCGCACACTGGCACCATGTCGGCTTGCAGTACCCACAATCAGCGCGAAAACAAAACCTTCGTAGACATCGGGCGGGTCCGAAGCGGAGTTATACGAAATGTCTCCGGCCTCCAGGAGCGTTCCGATCTCGGCAACCAGTTGTGTAAGGGCATTCGGCATCGAATCAGCGGTCACGTTCAACCTCACGGGTAGCTGCGGCGAAAAGGGTGTCCAGCCGCTGACGTCGCGCATCAGGCAGTCGATCGCCGAGGATAATCGAAGTCCGGCGGCGTGGCCGGGGCGTTTCTTCCGGTTCGAACACAACTCCTTCAACTTCGCTTCGCGAACCCTCGTCACTCTCAGGGACAGTCCGCAGCGTCTTCAGTGTCTCGATCTCAATGTACGGCAACTCGACCAACACCCGCCGGAGCGCTTCGAGGAGGACCCGCACACGTTCCTGGTCCGTCATGGCGCGCGTAGCGATCACCAGCGTTGCGCCCCGACCGGATGTCCCAGGCTCCGCGCTTGCTAATGCTCGGTCCACCACCTCGTACTTCGTAGCCTCGGCCGCTCTACCGGCAGATCCACCGACCTGCTGCTGTCGGCGGCGGAGCACCTTCTCCTCGGGGACACCGGCTGCAATCGCAGCATCGACTTCGTCGAGCACCCACTCGAGGCCGGTCCCGACGATCACCGAGCGTATCTCAGACTCTGCGGCTAGCAGTTCCTCCGGACTCACCTTTCCCCTTCGCTGCTCACTACGTGTCCCGTCAGGGTCGGCTCGACCGATAAACAAGCATGCTACGGTTGCACATCATTGTCTGCCAACAAGGCGCAGAAGCGCTACCTTGCACACGAGTTCAGACCTCGCCGAAAGATCTCGACCGCACTCGATACTCGATGCCGACGGAGCCGCGACAAAGCACCGGTGGCCCCTTGTGAGACCTGGACCGTCCCCAAGATCGACAGTCGGCGCTCGCCGATCCGGTCGGCTTCATCGAGTCCGACGGCCAGATGGTCTTCGACGAGATCCAGCGCGTTCCCGAACTGTTGCTGGCGATCAAGGTCGCCGTGGATGCCGATCCACCCAACGCCACGCATGCACACACCCTCATTCTGGGCACCACCACCGACCCGATTACGCCGTATCCCGCAGCCGTGCGGGCACAGCAGCTGGTGTCCGGCAGCATCCTGCTCACCCGCAACGGTGTCGGACACGGCGTGTACGGGCGCGACCCGGGTATCACCGCTGCCGCCGACCAATATCTGCTCGCGGCAAGACCTTCGACTACCCTCGGGATACCGGATCGGTAGCGTGACAGAGTGACAACACCCTCCTTTGCCACTCCCGTCGTCGCGGTGGCCAGCGGTAAGGGCGGCGTCGGCAAATCCAGCATCGCGCTCACCCTGGCCCGGGCCCTCACCGGCAGCGGGCTGCGGGTCGGCCTGGTCGACGCCGACGTGTACGGTCCCGACATCCCGCGCATGGTGGGCCTGCGCCGCGATGTGCCGGCCAAGTCCCTGCGCATTGTCGACTTCACCAGCCGCGAGCCCGATCTCGAGGCCGTCGAAATCGACGGCATCCAGATCGCCTCGGCCGGATTCCTACTCGCCGGCACCCAACCCTTCGCCGCCGGAACCGATTTCGCCGAACTGCTGCTCGCTCGCCTGATTACCCGTACCCGCTGGGAGGACCGCCAGCTCCTCGTCGTCGACCTGCCTCCGGGTACCAATGATCTCGGACGGGCATTACCGCGCATGGCCGAGCGTGTCGCCGTCCTGCTCGTGGTCACCCCCGCCGAAGTCTCCCATCTCGACAGCCACCGTCTCGTCACCGTGCTCGAACGCTTCGAGATCCCCATCCTCGGCGGCGTGGAGAATATGGCCCATCTGTCCTGCCCCCACTGCACCTGCCGCATCGACCTGCACCCACCGACCCCGTCCGACCGCACCATCTGGAGCCGCGGAATCACGAAGCTCACCAGCGTGCCGTACCGGCCGGGCGCCACACCCGCGCCCACCGACCTCGACGCTGTGACCGGAGCGGTGCGCGACTACTTATCACTCAACGGTCGATGAAGTCGGAAGTTCGGCTCCTGAGCGGGTGAGTAATGTCTTGCCGTCGAACAGGAATTGGGTGAGCAAGCCCTCGTGGGGCAGCGACGGGCTGGTCCACCATGGTGCGGTCGGGCCGACGACGACCTTCCGGATGCTGGTGTCGGCCAAGGCTGCTCGCGATAGCTCCTCGTCGTCGTCGAGTAGCACTGCGACCAACGTGTCGCGGAGCAATCTCATGCGCACCCGCACCGGGGCTTCGGCGGGCCACGGGGCCAGCACGACGAAAGGAAAGCGGTGCTCGGTGCCGATCAGCGGGTGGGTGGGCGTCGATACCGACAGGACGCGGGGTCGCAGTACCGCCGAACCGGGACCGACCTGCTCGACGGTGCGGTCGTCGTACAGCGGTGCCGAATGGTCGCGTACCGACGGCCCGTAGCGACGGATCACGGCGTCGATGGCCGACGCCTCGGCCATCGACACGCCCGGTAGCACCGCGTTCTGATCGGTGGGGTGCAGCACCGGCAGCCGGGACAGCCGGTGCGCCAACGCATCTGCGACCGTCGCGGGATCGTCCGGGGTGTAGACGGCCGAGATGTTCATGCAGCGTAGCCCGCCGCCCTCCGCGACGGCGTCCTCGAGATAGTCCAGGGTATCGGCGGTCACGCGGGTGCCGGTGACAACCTTGGAACGCCCCGGGCCGTGGACGGACACCCGCGGATCGCGTGCGTAGCGGCGAACGAGCTGCGGGCCGCCGAAACACAATGCGAGGTCGGCCGACCGGACCAGGTGATCAACGGTGCCGTGGCCGGTGGGCAGCAACGCGATTCGGTCGCCGAGTCCGGCGTCGGTCATCGCGGACACCAGCCGACGACCGGTGTAGGGATCCGCGGCGCCGGGACGCAGCGCGACGCGGTAGCCGCAGGCCAGCACGAACATGGTCAGGGTATAGGTGGCCGGATGATTGCTCGGCGCGATGACCGTGAGCACGCGGCCGCGCGGCACCCAACGCATCTCCGCGGTCACCCCGCCGCGATGCATCACCGTGCCGACCTCCGCGGGCCGTTGATGTCGCAACGCCAACGGCAATGCGCCACCGTACGAACCGACCGTGGCCAGCGTCAGCTCCCCGATATGTACCGACGCCCCGGATACGGCCGACAACATCGCGCAATATCGATCCGGTGACACGCCGTCGAGATCGTCGCAGCCGAACAACCGACTGGCCTCGGCCACACCCTCCAGCAACTCGTCGGGCGGAAGATCGCCCACCTCGCGCAGCGCGGCGATCGCCACGTCCACCAGCAGTGGCGGCGCCTCGTGCAACCACCCGACCACCTCGCCATCGATGGTGCGAATCGGGTTGCGGTCCAACGATATCCGGCTCACACCGCCGTAATGGAGCAGTACCGACGCATCGGAGGAGTCCATCAGTACACACCTTCCACATAGGCTCCGTCCGAATAGGCCCCTCCCCCGTACTCGCCGTACGCCTCATAGCTTCCATTCGCGTACGCCCCGCCCGGCGCATACGGGCCGGGCGAAGACGACGCGGCGTCGGTGCGATCGGCATCGGCCATGTTCAGCTCGTCGGGAGAACACGGCCGCACGTCGGCCAGGTCGTCATCACCGTTGACGCGCGCGACCCGGATCGCGCTGTCACGCTCTAACATGTTCGGCAGGAACATGTCACGGGTCAGACGGTGCACCCGGACACGGCCGCGCGCGCCATAGGCAACCGGCCGGGTGGGATCGGCGAAGTCGACCACATCGACATGGGCGCGAGGGTAGAGCGAGCGGAATACGCACCGTGCGGGATCGTCGTCGCCCCGCGGACGCTGCATCGTGGCCCCCATCATGGTGTTGCCGTACTGCCCGGCGAACGTGATGCCGGGGAAGATATCGGCTTCCAGTAGCCGCAGCGTCTCCGGGCTGATGCTGGTGCCTGCCCACATGATGGCGGACACTCGATCCAATCGCCGAACCAGCCGAGTCCGGCGAGCCGCGGCGATCAGGATCGGTGGGGTGAAGACCGCGGTGGCGATCCGCTGGTCCTGCAGGATGTCATGGGCCTGCTCCACGATATGCGCGACGTAGGCTTCGGCGACCGAGTGCTGCCCGGCGCGCAGCGCCTGTTTGACCCAGCGCGGATCGAAGTCCAGCGACAGCACCGCACCCGCGCGCAACCGGGCGACCCGAGCAACGATGTACGCCATGACATGTGGGCCGGTCGGCCCGACATACAGCCAGTTACCCTGCTCCGGGAACGCATGCTCGTCGAGTGCCGCATTCGTCGCCGTCGCTTCCTCGTCCCAGGCGGTGAAATCGACGATCCGCTTGGGTCGTCCGGTCGTGCCCCCCGATTCGAATACCCGCGGCGTCCCCTCTCGGATGCCTTTCGGTACCAGCTGTTCCACTCGCACATCACGCAGATCCGACGAGACGTCCGGAAACCGAACCAGGTCGGCCACGCACCGCACGTCGCTGCGCGGATCGAAATCCAACGACTCGGCCTTCGCCAACCAGAACGGGCTACCGGTGTCCGGGTTGAAATGCCACTCCATCAGCTCCCGAACCCAGTCGGACGCGACGCTGGCGGCAATCATCTGGACCATGACAACCTCCCTTCGGTTGCGGTATTACGAAAGTGCCCCGCTTCTCGGTGCGGCGCGGTTGACGGTGTGCCAGCGAAGGAATGCGGCCAGCCGGGATCGTGGGTGACGTCGAACCGCTTGTCGCCGAAGGCATATGGTCGGTACTCGCCGAGCGCGGTATCGACGAGCCGGTCGACATCGGTGAAATCGTCCCTGGTGGCGGCGAATCCGGGCTCTTGGATGCCGAATACATCGGCGAGCGCACCGGCGAGATCACCGATCCGGCAATTGTTCACGTTGGTCAGATGGTAGATCTCGGATGTCGTTGTCGCGGAGGCTATCTCGACGGCCGCTGCGGCTACCCGATCGACCGGGATCAGATTCAAGGTACTGTCGGCTCGGCCGACCACTTGCCACCTGCCGGTACGGAGCACCGCGCCGACGGTATCCGGCAGCTCACGACAGGCCGCATCGGCACCGAACAGTCCGCACAGCGCCATGACCGCCACACCCGCCACCAAGCTGCTGCGTGGCCGAGCAATGACCAGTCGCGCAACGGCGTTCAGACCGCCTACCTTCCGTCCACGAAGAATCTCGGCAAACAGACTGCAGGAACGACTGTGCGATCGACAGATACGCACCGAGTCAGCGGGGCGGATCCGCTCGAGCAATGGCTCGGATCGACCCTTAGATACCAACCAACCTGTTGCATTGTAACATCTATGTGTTGCCCATCACTGTTCGTGCTGCTGACGCCTTCATCCAGAACGACCCGCGCGGCGGCTTGTCGCATACGAGGGCGATATAGCGTGCGACATCGGCGACGTTCTTGTGTGCGGCGACGATGGGTCCCCGTACCGGTGATGGCGACCCCGATGGCCGCGATGGTGGCGGTTACCGGCTTCGTCCAGTCGTGAATCATCGGCATATCGAACCCCGCATCGGTAACTTTCTGCCGGTATATGGTGATCGGTTCGAAGAGGTCGAATTGCCATGTGTCGCGAACATATCTCCGCGGATCGTAATACACGCTGCCCGGACGCCATAAACTCGCGACAGTTGATTACGGAAGCCCGCTGGTCTCCGTCACGAATCCGTTTCAGTGCAACGCATTTGGCGTGCATCGGCCCTGCTCGGAGTCACCTGCATGGTATGGTCACGATGATTAACCGACTGGTAGCTCGAAGTGGAATCGGGCGATGTCGCGGCATGGCGTTGTTGACGTTCCGCTGTAGGACCGACCGAAGGGTGGAGCTATGCGAGTGAGCGTTGTCGGGGTTGCCGCGGCATTGGCGGCGATCGTATCCGCGGGCATGGTGGCCGGATCTGGAACGGCCGCGGCCGACGAAGGCACGGCATGGGGATCGGTCACCGGTGGCCGGGAACGGGTGCAGTTCTTCGTTCACGCCTCCGCGCAGTGCAATACGAAATATTTGGCGACTATCAACGGCGCGGTCGTCGCACAGGACGAGTTCTACCAGCGGTTCGGCGGGCTCAAAACTGTGCCCGCGCCTGTGGGTAATCCGTGGGTGAAGGTGGTCGTCTACTGCGACACTCCTGGAGATGTCGACACGCTGAATGCCACGGTCTTCGACGGTCCCGTCGCGGTCGGTCCGGCGAATCCCGCGCTCGATGCGCTCGACGACGCCTTGGCCGGGGCGGGCAGTAGCCAACTCAGGACCGATCCGACGAGGCCCTGATACAGGCGTCGGTCAGGCCGAGCCGACCTGTAGTGGTGCGCAGGTCGGGGTTACGGCGTGGGCCGGGTCGAGGGCGTTGCGGACCAGTCGGATCGCCACCGGGTCGGAGGTGATCAGCATGTGCTCGCTGAGGTCGCCGGGGCACACGTTCTGCAACACGATGTTGTCGACGTTGGGGCCGGGTGGGAGCAGCGATGTGGAGTGTGGTGTCGCGAATTCGTCGGTGTCGGTGGCGATTACGGTGTAGTGCACGTCCGGCAGTACCTGCGGGTCGCTGTCGAGTCGGCGCATGAACTCCGACGTCGGCAGTTGCTCGGTGCAGGCGGGGCACGCGACGGTGGTGGCCGGGGGGATCAGGGTTATCGGTAGATGGAGCAGACCCCAGGTCGTTCCGTGATTGTCGGGAGCCAGGCCGACCAGGGTGTGAACCTTGCCCGCGCCGCCCAGGTACTTCAGGTAGTACCGGGGAAGCATGCCGCCCTGGGAATGGCCGACGATGTCCACCTGCCGGGCACCGGTCGAGGCGAGCACCTGGTCGACGAAATCGGCGATCTGCCGCGCCGATTCCGCCATCGGTCCCACGCCGGACACCGAACCGCCCAGACTGCGACCGTAATCGAGGGCATACACGCAATACCCCGCCCCGGCCAGCTGCGGCGCCAGCGCGAACCAGTTCAGCAGCCGGTTCTCGAAGGTGCCGTGCAGCAGCACCACCGGCCGGGGATGATCGCGGCCCGGGCGGCAGGACCAGTCGTTCGAACCCGGCGGCGCCGCAACCAGATCCGGATCCGAGGATCCGGTATCGGCGACCGCGACCGTGGCCGACGCGAAGAGCAGCCCGAGGGCTAGGACAACACCCAACGCCGTCCGTACCGCACCGCCACCGATGCCGCCGAGAGACCTGACCATGATGCGCTCCTCATCCGGAAATGCTGATCAGTGGTGGAGATCGGCACTCCCGCGGGGTGAAAATTCCATACGGAAATGGTCGAATCAGGCGATAATCTAACACTCCGCCGGGCGGATGTCGTGTCCGTACTGGCCGCCGCACTGGCGTCCTTGTCGACTTGTTCGTGCTCACGATGGCTACTGCTGCCGTGCTCGTCGGCAAGTAAGGGGTGTCAATGCCGCTGCTCGAAACGATCACGACCTTCGTCGTTGCCGTCCTTGGCGCGTGGCGGCGCCACCGTGCAGCTGACGGAAACGACACGCGGCGGCATAGTGCGTACTGCACACCCGGACTGAAGCCGTGCTCCTCTCGCGATCAGCACGGCTGGAGCGGGTAGCACGGCTGCGGCGCGGCCGGAGCCGGGCGTGCGGGCGCGGGTGCGATGGCCGAGGGGACAACGGTGGTGTCGGCTGGCCTGCCGGGGGACTTCATGTGAGTGAGGGTCAGCACGACGAGCAGGATGACCACACCACCTACGATGAGCCCGCCGACCCACAGGATCGGCTCGGCCGACCCACTGCGGTGGCCGTGGAAATACATGGACCGGTAGCGCGGCGGGCGGCGGGGACGGTCGGTGAAACGGTGATACCCGCGCACCGAGTACCCGCCCGGCAAGCGCCCCCTGCGCCCGGTCGGCCGTACAGCCTCATACCCCATGTCGGAAGTATCCCATCAGGCACCGACACGACCGGCCGGTCAGAGCGGGCGCCGTCCGGCTGAGGCAGCAAGCCGAGCGCGCCATCGAAATTCGTCGATCTCACCGCCTCCATGCGCACCATCTGCGATGCCCGGCGGCCCCTGGACGACGCGGCCCGGTACTGGCTGTCGATGTCCTTGCCTGTCGTTCGATCATTCCGGCTTGCCCCTCACTTCCTGGGGCTTGCTCGCCTGCCCGGGTGAAAATCTAGACTGGGCAGCGAATCGGGTTGCCTGCCAATGGTTGTGACGGCCGACTCGTTGCAATCGGGAGGGATGCTCGGCGGCCGATTCGGGGGATCAACTGTTGGGGAAGAGGAACAGTTCGATGAAGAAGATCGTCATGGCCGCGTTGGCGCCGTTGGCCGCTGCACCTTTCTTGGCCGTTGTGGCCGGGCAGGCGAGCGCGGCGGGCCCGTTGGATTTCGACTGCACTCTGCAGCGTGTGGGGTGGGCCTCGTGCAATCCGACGCAGGGCTCGATGCATATCGGCGCAGGCCAGAGTTTGAGTGTGAATCTGATTTCGTCCGGGGGCACTCAGGTCAAGTTCTGCGCCGAGACGGCGGGACAGACCGATGACCTGGGCTGCACCGCCGGTGTCAATCCGGGCGCGAATACGACTTTGGTGTGGCGCAACACCGGGGGCGACCGGGATGTGACCATCCTGGCGAAGCCCACCTATTCGTTCGCCACGGTCGAGGCCAAGGGGAATTATACGATCGGCTGATCAGGTGATTGCGCCGCAGGAGCGGGGTCTGTCGGTCGACGGGGAAGGTCGACGGCGGCGGCGAGGTCTTGGTCGCTGGGCTGGGTGTAGGTGCGGACGATTTCAGACGGGGTGCCGAGCTGCCCGGCGACGGTGGCGATGTCGACCCCGCGCCGGTTGAGCAGCAGCCCCGGATACTCTTCGGCGCCAGGCTATTTCGTCCGATCGCGTTGCCGGACCGCGATATCGCCGCGTAGTTCGGCGTGGATGCGAGGCGATATCCACAGCGGACTTCCCCGGTGCGCTCGCGGCGGTGCCAGCGCTCTGGTCGGATCGTCGGTCGGAATGCGCACGATGCGCCAAGGCGTGGGCCTGATTATCAGTGACGAGGACGTCAAGAAGATATCGAAATACCTGAAATCCGCTGCCTGACAACACAACACGAGATCAAACGCCCGGCAGCCGTGGCGGGCGATGAGCGAGCGCACTCTACACCGGCGTCTGGGTTGTCGAGCCGCGAAAAATATACGGCTCGACAGCTCACACGCGCCCTAACTCGCTGCCCACCGGATCGGTGGCAGCCCCGCATGGTTGAAGGCCGAGGCCGCCTCGCAAGCGGTCGAGGTGGGATTGGTCGAGTGGGCCACCGAGGCGCAGGGTGAGTTGGCGTTCCAGGAAATTCACGACACACCGCCCCGGGGCAGGCCCAGCAGCGGCAGATCCATCGGCGCGTTACCGGCCTTGCCGTTCCAAGCCTCGTACACCAGATCCGCGGGACCGCGAACGCCTAAACCGTCACGAAGCCCGGTGACGACCATGGCCGCGAGTTGCCGGTAGATATTCGACATGACCGGCCAGGGAAGCTCTATCCACCAGTTCCCGGCATGGTCGACATCAGGCAACCGCCAGCCCGCATCGACAATGCGCCGACGCCTCTCCGCAACGGGCCGATCCGCCGGGGCGAGATGCTCGTCGCCGATCAGATGAGCGACCAGCGAATCATCGTCCTGCGCGAATTGGGCGAACCGGCCGGGAGCAACGATTTTCACGATCGCTCCAGAAGGCAAGAGCGCCAACTGTTCCGCAAGCCCTTCGGCGAATTGCCCCCAATCGGTCACAGCAAGCCCTCCGCCTCCAGCTCGACAGCGCGGTCAAGAGCCCGCAGGTAGTCATTGGCCGCCAGACGCAAACGCACCGAGTTCCCCAGCCGGGTTAGCTGCACGGTGGTATCCGGACCCGCCCACCGGATCTCGGCGGATTCGCCAGGCTTACGGGCAGACGGCTCACCGAACGAAGCACTCAATGCGACAGCCATCCCGGCGAACGCATCCCGAACCTGCTCTCGACCGTGCGGATCATCGGTCGCGTAGTCGGTCACACGCAGCTCAATGCCCTCGACAGCGCCGTCGCGGCCGTGCACGCGCCCGCTCGCCATCCCGAACCCGTCGTCGAGCAGGCCCCAGTCCGGCCGTGTGGTTTGCACCTGCCAGCCGAACGCGTCCACCAGAACCGATACATCGGCCAACCGCCAGGACCAGTTGAAAGACCGTAGGCGAGTGGCCAAGTCGACAATCTCGCTATCGGCCAGCCGCCCTTCCGTCATTGTCCGAGACGATCCACCAGCCGCTCGCTTCGGTCGACGCCGGATGATCACGGCGCCAATGCTATTCGGATTCCCACCATGCGACGACGGTTGGGCCGGGCATTGCGACACTGGCTAAATTCTGCGTCTCCCCTCATCTGTTATGGGATTGCCATTTTCGTCCCATTCGAGAACAGTGTGCAGTCGCCCGTTGTCGCTGAAGTGCTTCTCGGAGGCCAATTGGCCGTTCTCATGCCATGTACGGAACACGCCATAGGCGCGACCGTGTCGTACTTGGCCTTCGGACTTGAGAGCGCCGTTCTCCCACCACTCTCTGTCCGGCCCGTGGGGGATGCCGTTGACGTAGAACTCCTGGGACAGGAGTTGGTCGCCGAGGGTTTCGACCACCTCGCCGGTGAACGGCTCTCCCTGGTACTCCAAGCGAAGATCATCATCCCAGCTGACCGGGTCGAAGTTGGCGTTGATTCGCTTTGTCATGACTCCCCGGTCGATATCGCTGTCACCTGTCTCTGCCAGGCTGGGTGCCGACGAGGTGTCATCGAGGTCAGTTCACGAATTTCTTCGCCTGCGCGTCCGTAATTCGATCGGATTGCCGTCCTCGTCCCATTCGAGCACGGTGTGCAGTGCACCGTCGTCACCGAAGTGTTTTTCACCGGCCAGTTGCCCATTCTCATGCCATCTACGATAGATTCCATAAGGGCGTCCGTCCCGCATCTGACCTTCGGACTCGAGAGTTCCGTTCGGCCACCACTCCCGATCCGGTCCGTGTGGAATACCGTTGACATAGGACTGCTGCGACAGGATTTTGTCCCCGAGAGTTTCCACAACCTCGCCGGTGAAGGGTTCGCCCTGATACATCAGCCGATCGTTAACATCCCAGCTGATCGGGTCGAAGTCGGCGTTGATCCGTTTTGTCATGATCCCTCGGTTGGTATCGCTCTTCCGTGTGTCCGACAGGGTAGGAGACGAGATGCGGTCTGCGGCATCAGCGCCACACTACGGTAGCTTCGACCGGCTGCCATGCTCGGAGTCGTGCCTCTCCAAGAGCAGAGCGACAGTACGCCGTCGCACAGCAAGTACCAATGTATTCTTCTCGGAGGCCCAGCAAGCTTGGGGTAATGCCTCCGAGACCCGAGTGTTCGGCTCGCCGAGGGTTTCGGTGAGCACATCGGCCATTCGGGTGAACGCCGCGAGTAGTTGCGCGGGATCGGTGCCCGGTGTCGTCACGGCCAACTCGATGCAGCTCGCCTCGGCGCCATCGCCGTACACGTAGCCATCGGCCGTGCTCGGTTGGCTATCAGACATTGTCGAGCCGAGTTCGGCAGGCTCCCAGTGCCATGGGATTACTGCGCTGAGCCTCAACATGTCGTCCATACGCCACGACCAGACCAGGCTGCGGAGTCGAACGGCCAGCTCTACGACTTGATGATCGTCGAGCGCTCGCCACCCTGTCGATTCTCGCGGTGGCCGGATCGGGTCGGGTCGGATCTTCCGACGGATGTCGATTGCTGGAAGACGAATGATCGACTCCGCTGGTGCCCCGGTGGACCTGTCTGTGATCGAGGCAGTGGACTCGGAGGAGCGCCTTATCCCCAGGGCGCGGTGGGTCTGTTCGATCACGTACGTGGCCTCCTCCAGATCCGCACGTCTTTGAGCCTCGGTTCGTTCCGGGGACGATGGCGGCAGGACCCGGCTGTCGATTGCCAACCCTGCGGCACGAACACCCGTTTCGACCCAGCGCAGCCATGAGTCGATATCGGAGCCGGGTGCAACGTCAACGGCGAGTGTCCATTCGGCGGGGCCGGACCGGACCAGAGTGAGGATCACGTCGGTGAGTGTCCGAAATCGAGGGTGTTGACAGGTGTAGCGCCCGAGCTCGGTTCCAATCGATTCGTCCGTGCTCCCAGAGGCGGTCAATCCGAGGTTCGCGCAGAGGTTTTCGAGTTGGCCCTCGTCGAGCCTGCCGTGCAGAACGAGTGGCAACTGCCGCTTGGCTATGGTTCCCGTCGTCATCGAGATACCCCCGGTCCGGTGTAGCGGTCGTCGCTGCGACCGGCCTCCGTCGCCGCCTCGGCCCCGCCGAGCGACCGCAAGAAGTTGGCCTCCGCACCTTCTACCGACAACCCGAGCCCGATCGTCCTTGCCGCCTCGGCGTACCTGCGCTCCAGCGAATCGTATGGAACCCGAACCGGCGGCTGTCCAGCGCGTTCGTGTATGTAAGCACGCTTTTCCGGGTCGTAATCGCTCGGGGCAAGTTCGATGCAGAGGGAATAGGTTTGCGGGTCCAAAGTTCTGGCCTGATCAGGCGTCAGATGCAGTGCTTTTCTCTGACCGACGAACTGGTTGTGTTGCTGCCGAAGGTGTTCCCGCTCGACAACCTCGAGGGTTTGCCCATATCTTTGGCTGCGCTCCGTCTCCAGCGCTTGACTTACGGCCTGGGCATGTTCCGTTCCGAGCTGCAAAGGCTCCATCGCCCGCGCTTCCATCTCCCGCTCGTCGCGGATTGCACGCTGCAGCGCCTCATAGGCTTGTCGCGCCTGTTCCGGGTCTGGCTCCCTGCCCTGTCCCAGGGTGTGCTCGAGCTGTCGCGCCTGTTCAAGGGCTTGCCCGAGGGCTTCCGCTCGCTCCTGCTGGTGCAGCTCCCGTGATTCGACCGCTTTGTTGTGCGCTTGCCGCACGACCTCGTTGCCGAACGTATCGGCCGCCCTGCCAAGCGCTCGGGCGCGTTCTGCTTCCAATGCCTCGAGCACGAGTCGGTGATGCTCCTTGTCCAGGCCCAGACCTTCTAGCACCCGAGCCTCCATTACTCGTTGATTCTGAATCTCACACTGCGCCGCCTCGAAATTGTTCTGACTTTTCCATCTCCCGGGCTCGCGCCATGCAGTCCTTGACAAACCGCGCACGCTCTTCCAATTGCTGTCCGTGCGATTCGAGGATCTGTTGATTCACCTTTTCGATCAGCCGACGTTCGGCTGCATCCAGTTCGACCACGATCGCACGATCACGCTCGAGAACATCGAGGTACAACAACCCCCTCACCGTAGCCGCAGAGTGCCCGAGATCGAGTTCTTGCGCTGCCACGAATCGGCTGGCGAGCTCCTGCCGATGCGCCACGAGCAGATGTTCCCTTGCGAACGCGAGGTCCCTGCTGATCTGCCCGAGAGGAGCGCCGTGTGCTATCGCATCGCGGGCTCGATCCAGCGCCTCACTGGTGTGCCACCGACCCGGTGCGGCCAACGTATCGGGCGTCCTACCGATATCCGCAAATTCGACTATGTGCTGTAAGATTTCACGCTGATTATCATCCAAGTCCTTCAAAAGTTTCGAACGTTGTTCTTCAATTTCTCGCGCCGGCATGATTCTCTCATCTCGGATGCGCGATAACATTTTCTCTACAGCATGCTCACCCACGTCCGGAAAGCTCTCTAACCTGCGGTTGATACTGGCCCACGAGATTGTCCCCGGCATGCGGAAATCCTGTGTATCTGCCGCTATAATTTTCCGCCCCACCCATCATGCGATCGCAATTAGCGCAGTATGGCTTCGGTTCGGGGTTGCCGGAATCGAACGGGACATAGGTCTGCGAATACAGCTCACGTAGCGCTTCCGGCCCGGTCGGGTATTCTGGCTCGCCGTTCGCACGTCGGGTCTCATTTATTTCTTCACGCGCCCACAATGCTTCATTTGCCGCTTTGACTTCGGCATGCCCGAGCGGTTGATCGTAGTGCGGGTAGTCGCGTGCCGGAGGATTTTCCAGATCGCCGTGGCGATCCAATGCAGGATATTTTCCGCCCGCGAGCGGGCCAGCTCCCTTCATCTGCTGGAGATTGTCATACAAGGTTTGATGCAGACTCTCCTCGGGGATTAGGTCGTTACCCGCACCATTGACGCCTTCATAAGCAATGCCGGTGCGCCTGTCGACTACAATTGCCGTGACCCGGCCGTGCGTTTTCCGACTGACATAAGTTCCATTTTTCTTTGCCGCAGTCACCCGCTTTTCCGCTTGCTGCTGTTTTTCACCGGGGCGTGGCCTATTATTCTCCGCCGCGGCGCGGAATGCCTGCGCTCGATCTCGCGCCATGGTGTCGACGTGTTCCTGAATTGCCCGACCGTCTACCGACACGACCAGGCCGTTTCCATCCCGGGCTACGCCGCCGGGATGGTCGTTCAGATCGGCAACCTGCTTGGCGTCCTTGGTGAGTGGCGCCTTCGAGTGGTCGTGTGGTTGCGAAGTCGGTTTGTCTTCGTGACTCGGTGGGTTATTCGTCGGGTCTGGGGGCGCGATGTGGCTTCGGTCGGGGTGGTGCTCCGGGGTCGGGTTCATCTGCTGGCGGATCTCGGCGGCCTTGGCGTTCGAGACCGGGTCGTTGACAACCGGGAGTTCGGGGCGGGGCGGTGGGGTCCACGGAGTCTGATCGGCACCGGCGATATGGGCGCGATTCGCCCCCTCGCTCGACTGGCCATGTGCTCCGGACGTGGACTGCGGCGGCGGATCGGCCGGGGCGATGTGCTGGTGTGGGACCTCGAAGCCCTCGTTACCGGCGAGGCGGATTTGCGGTGTCGAGGTGGTCAGGGCGGTATCGGCGTCGCGTGCTGGCTCCCCGTGGTCTATTCCTCGAAGGTCCCCTCGGTCGGCCAGGTGCCGTCCTGGCGGCTCTTGTGTTCCGCCCAGGACAGGACGCTCATTGCCAGTGGTGCTGTCGGCTGATAGGCGAAGGTGGTCTTGTCGATCGTCAGCTGATAGTCCTCGGACGGTTCGGGCGGGCGAGTCAGGCTCTGCGCGTGGACGTGGTACTCGATCGTCTGCGCGCTCTCGTGGGTGCGTTGGATGCTCACCCTCCACTGCACGGGGTAGATCTGATACCCCTGCACCGGTTGACCGGTCCGGATCGCTTCGTCGTACATCTCCCCGATCGTGATCGGGTCCAGACTCGCGTGGGCCGTGACCACCCCGGTCTGCGTGTTCACCACGTAGTTCCCCAGCCCGATCGGCTGGCCGGTGGCCGTCTGTTGCGGGGTGAGCTTCTGTCGGCACACCCAGCCGTGCTCGCACCGAATCGTCTGAAACCCCACCGTGGGACCGAAGATCTGTGCCAGATAATGCTGAACTTGTTCCCTGGTCTCCAGTTCTGGCGCCACCTAGGTGTCCTCTCTCGGGATCGACGGTCATGTACACCATCTCGGCCGCCCTGTCGGTCAGGGCGCGAGGCGGATGATCGGAAAAGGTCGCGGCCTGCGGGTCCCACCACACCGGCCCGGACGCGTCGTGCGGGTAGACGATCACGATGGCATGGCCGCCGTTGAGCACCGGTGACCCGTCGCGATGGTAGAGGGGCACACCATTGTCGTCGCGCGCATGCCACGACTGACCCACCAGCGCCGACGAGCCAGGACCCGCACGAAGCATCCGCTCATGCAACGCTTGATACTGCGCAGCGATCGACCGCCCGTCGTTGTAATGCCCCCACTGCCCACCGATCCACGCCCCGGCACGATCCGGCGACTCACCCAAGTCACCAGCCTCATCGGCATGATCACGCCAACGGGCCAAGGCCACCTCCGGCCGACCATGAAAACACGACAACGCCGCCAAGCAGTTGTCGACACAGTTGGTGTTACGCCCCGGACGCCGAAGCCCACCGTCGTTGATCTGCCACCCATACGGATTGGTACGCGGGTCCGCGCCGACGAGGAACCGGTTACCGTCCCGCAACGCGTCCTCCACCGCATGCTGATACTCGGCCCGCTCGAGCTGCTGCAGATGACCGCTGCCGATCACCCGAGTCTCCGGCAGACCATCGAGCACGGCAGGAGTGTTGCTTTTGGCGATGTCGTTGCTGATCCGGCGAATCTCCTCCGAGCTCAACCCCGGTCCGTGCTGTCTCGGCTCCGCCGACAACCCGAGCTGCTCACACAACCGGTCGGCGACCGCATCGAGGTGACTGTCGGGATGCCACGGCCCGGCGGTGTCGCTGACGTGGATGTGCAGGTTCGCTTCCGCCGGATCCGCGGTATGCGCCAGATCGACCAGCACCCGATCACCCGACAACAACCGCTGACCATGATTGAACACCAAATCCGTGGCCAGCTGCGCCCTTTCCCACACCCGACCGACCTGCTCCGGCGTCACACTCCGATCGAACGTGACATGCACCTTCACACCAGCCACCGCGATCGGCCCACCCGGAGCCTCCGGATAACGCCGGAAACCATAAGCGGGCCTACCATCCGGCCCACGCCCGGTCCGCACCGCAGTGACCCGACCATCTTCCGGCGGCCGACCCCGGTAGAACTCTCGCGCCTGCCGCGCCGCGGCCGCACGCTGCATCTCCTGCGGATGAACACGAGGACCAGCGTCAACCGAATGCGGACGAGCCTGACGCGGATCATGCGGAGCCACAGGCGAATCCCCATGGTGGACCGGTCGCGACCCGTGCTCACGGAACTGGTCACGCGGCGGCGGAGTATGTGGACGCTCTTGCGGCGGCGGCGGAGTATGCGGACGCTCCCGCGACGGCGGCGGAGTATGCGGACGCTGTTGCGACGGCGGCGGAGTATGCGGACGCTGTTGCGGCGGTAGCGGAGTGTGCAGACGCTCTTGCAGCGGTAGCGGAGTGTGCGGACGCTCTTGGAGCGGTGGCGGAGTGTGCGGACGCTCTCGTGGCGACGGCGGCGTCACCGGAGGCTCGTGCGGTGGTACCGCATGCGCGCGTTCCGGTACCGGCCGATGCGGCACCGGTGGGCGCGGCTCTGACCGTGGAGTGGATGGAATATGCGGTGCCGCAGGCATATTCGTCTGCGACGGGCGCGGGGCAGGCGCTATCTGCTGATGTGGGTCAACACGATTGGAGTGCGGCGGAGCCACTTCGCGCGCACGGGTCGGCGCGACGGTCGGCGGAGGTTCGGGCGCACGGTGCGGGGTCGGCATCGGATGCGGCTGCGCCGGTGCGGTCGCGGACTCGTGGGTCGGGGCGTGCGGCGGCGGCACCGATTCCGGGGCTCTGTGCGACGGCCACGCCGCATGCCGGTTCGGTGCTTCCTGCGCATGCGGTGGCATCGAATGTGGTTGCGGTCGAGGGTGTTCCGGCACCGGTGCATGAGGTTGCTCCACCCCGTGCGGAGTGGGCAATGGATGCGACTCGGGTGCGAATCGCGGTGTCGAGGATTCGTGCGTCGGCGTGTGCGGTGGCTGCGATTCCGGTGCACGATACGACAACCAGGGTGCGTCCGGTGTTGCAGCCCGAGACTCCGGCTCCCGTGGCGGTGCGGGCTCGGATTCGGGTGCGCGGTACAGCCATGGTTCGTACGGTGCCGGTGGCCGTGATTCCGGTGCACGACGGTCGTTCTCGGCCGGATCGGTATGTCCGTTGTGTTCGTCGGCCGAGCCGCCTCGGATGTGTTCGGGGACATCGTGGGTGGCGGTGAAGCGGGGGTTGTCCAGGTGGGCGAAGCGTGGGTTGTAGATGGGTTCGCCGACCCTGATGGACAGCGGGTTGCCGTGGGCATCGACGATGATTTCTCTGGGCCAGATGCGGTAGATCTGGTCGGCGGAGATCCCGCCGGGGGTGAGTATTTCGGCTTCGTGGTGGCTACCCGCAAAAGCCTCGCTCCGCGCGGTAGCGTCGTGGAAGGTCGCGTCCACGTCGATGCCGTGCGCGTGATACAGCTCGTGCATATAGCGAATCTGGCGGAAGTTGCCGTCGGGCAACCGTTCCAGCTCGTGCGTGCGTCCGAGCCCGGTGCCGTCCCGGGTGATCGTGTGTTCCGGGCTCTTCGACAGGGATACGAAGCCGTCGTGCCCGGCCTGACCGTTGTGGCTGGAGATGTCCAGCCGACTGGCGTTTCGTGGTTCGAAACCGGTCCCGAAGATCTCCGGTCCCCGGGAATCCATGCGATACAACGCACTTCTGGCGTCGAGATATTCGTCGTTCTCGCTGAGATCCCGCCACATCGGAGACAGGCTCTCGTCGAGCTCTGTCACGACGATCTTGGTGGGGTCGACAGGCTCGACCGCATCGCGCAGTGCGTTGTCGGGCATGGCCCGCGTCAGGTGCCTGGGCAGTTCATCGTCATGGCACCCGGCTCTGAATTGGTCGGGTTCGGCGCTCGTGTACTGGCGTGGCTCCGCTCTATTGGTGAGGTTGTGGGTGACCACCTCGGTGAGATAGTGCTGGTCGACAATGTCGGGTGTGTCTCGTCGCTCGGTTGTGAACCCGGACCTCTTGCGGATCCCGTACCGAGAGAATTCGAGCCTGCCCTCTTGGAGGCCGCGGACAACCTCGTCGTAGGTCATGCCGTGCTCGGCGGCATACCTGTCCACCGCGTACTGCTGTCCGAAATCCAGTTGCAGCGGCACAGAACCCGGCTCGTGCGGCAGGGTCGGCCGTTGCGGCGACGAGCCTGTGTCAGAGCCGAAGGTACGATCGCCCGGCCATTCAGCGGGTCGCTGCGTTTCGGCCCGCCTTGCTGCCGGGGCGAACTCGTCCGGGCGATGGGCAGGCGGGATCGTTGCCGGGTCCGACTGCCGATGATGACTACCGTCGGGTACTCGCGGGGTGTGGGCGGGTGCCGCAGCACGATTCGGGGCCGGGGCTCCGGCATCGCGAGGATCAATGTCTCGCCCGGTGCGGTGGGGGGCGTTTGCGAGGTCGGAGCCGCCGCGGTCCGATCGCGCGGCAGGCGATTGGCCGTGTGACGGGGCGTGCTCGGACACGGCGTCGTGGCCTGGGCCCGTGGGACGCGGCTGATCCGGTCCTGGGATCTCGCGAGACGGATGATCTGCCACATCGCGCGTCCGCGGGGCACGGTTACCCGATCCGTCGCCGGGTGGAGCGGAAGTTTGTGCGCGGGTACCGGTCTCGACATTCTGCGGGCGGTCGGTCGGGGTGTGCGGTGAAGTATCGAGACGCTGAGGAGTGGGTGATCGGTCGGCGGTGGAGTGTGGAATGTCGTTGGTGCGGTGCAGGTTCGCGCCGCGATCGTTCGCGACCGCAGGTGTCTCGGGCCTGGAGGCATTCTCGATGCGAGGCGGAGCGTCTGCGGACGAGCGGACCGCGCTCACTGGAGAAGGGCGGTCTCCGGAAGGGGTAATCGGCTGCGGCGGAGTCATTTCCGCGGTGTGGGCGCCGAGGCGATCCGCCGGGGCGGCGGGTGGCTGGCTGGTCGGAGCATGGTCGAGCGGTGCGGGTCCGCCAGCGCTCGCGGTGACGGCGGACGAGGATCGGGTGTCGCCGTGATGGCCGATACCGGGCGAATCCGGTTGGGGCGCTATCGAATCGTGATGCCCGGCGGCGACGGTGGAGGCGGGGGCGTGATCGCCGGACCCCGCTCCGGTGACAGCCACCGGCGCACCGCTCGACCCCGGATACGTTGTCTTCGAAGGGATCGACGGGTCGACGGTGTTATGGGTCGAAGGGGTGGGTGCGTGCTCATCGACGGCGGAGGCGGGCGCGACATCGGAATGGTCGGGGCGGTCGGTGGATACGTGGGTCGAATCCGTCAGCGACGCGGTCTGGATGTGCGGTCCGGCCTCGGAGGGATGGTGACGGCTGAGGCCGCCTCCGGCCCCTTCCACCACACTGCCGAGATCGACACGATGGTCCTCGGAGGTCGCGGCCTGGGCGACGGTGTTGCCGACGACATTGCCGGGCATCTCGCTCACCCAGCGGGCCGCGACGCCACCCAGCTTGTTGGACTCCATGACCTCCTGGCCCAGGAGCTTTCCCCCGACGTGGCTGGTTCCCGCGCCGATCGTCCCGCCAACCGCGCCCGCCACGGCACCGGACTCGGCCGACGCACCGGCCCCAGTCGATACCGCCCTCGCGGTGATGTTCGGCGACCTGGATACCCTGGGCGGCCAGATCGGTCCCGGCACCCAGCGCCGAACCCATCGCCGCCTGGGTACCGAGCCTTGCCCCCCAGCGGGCAGCCAGCTGCATGCCTTCCCGCTCGACCAGGAACGTCGCCCCCTTGGTCATGATCTTGCCGATCAACTGCTGCACCACCCGGCGGATGGCCAGCCGGACCGCCGCGACGGCCGCGAGATCGGCGATCTGACCGAAGGGGATGAACGCCATCGCCACCATCGTGCCGATCGAGATATAGATGGTCAGCTTGGCGTGCTCGATATCGGTGGCCCCGTGTTCGAGCTGCTCGGCGAAGTTTTCGCACACCGCGATCAGACCATCCAGATCGCTGGCGCTGCCGCCGGAGATCTCCTGCCAGTAGGTCGCCATCGCCGCATGGGTCTGTCCACCGATCGCCGACAACGCGGCGGTCATGGTCTGGTCGGCAGGACCCTGCAGCTTTTTCAGCGCATCGGCCATCTCCGACCAGTGCCCGGCCAGCCGCCGCATCGCGTCCTCGTCACCGTGTGGCCAATGCCCCGCCACGAAGTCCAGCAGGAAATCCGGGATCAGCGGCGGGCGAGTCAAAGTCACGCGGGCGTTCCTTCGCTACACCCGACGGATCTGGTCGGCACTGTGCTGATCCTGAGCCTGGGCCGCATTCGCCGACCCGGTGATCTTGTCCCCGGTCGCTCGCAGGGTGTCGGCCAATTTCGCCAGTGCCGCAAGGGCTTCCCTGGTACCACCCGGGCCACCGCCCTGCGGATACTTCTTCGCGAACTCCTGACCGGGCTTGTCGTCACCCCAGCACGGCCCCTCCGCATCAATCCCCTGCTGCAGCTTCGTCAGCGCCGCCTCGACATCGTCACCCAACTGCGCGAATTGCGGTGCCACCGCACGCAATCGATCGGGATCCGCCCAGAAGTCAGCCACGATCACCTTCCCTCATCAGGTTCGCTTCTCCGAAGTTCGACGCAGCAGCAGCGCCGACGGTTCCATGAATTCCCTAGCAGCTCACCGTGATCGGTCCGGCGGCTCCGCCGGTGGCTGCGACAGCTGCTGTTCCAGCTCACGCAGACTCGGCGCCCCCGCCACGATGTCACCGAGATCGGCCATCCCGTCCACAATCGACTTCACCGGTCCCAGTACCTCCTCGCGAGCCTGGCCCGCCGCCTGCACCGCGCCCCGGATCGCGGTATTGAGATCCTCACTCAACTGACGCGGAGTGCTGCGCTTGTAGGCGTCCTCGGCAATGCTGACCTCCACCACCACACCCGACGAGTTCACCGTGACCCGCGCCAAATCATGCGGCGACGTCGCGTGCACCTTCATCGCCGCGAGCTTGCGATAAATCTCACCCAACTGGCCCATCTCACGATCGAAATCGGACTCGATCGCATCCAACTCCGACCGCAAATGAGCGTTGGCCGAACGAATCTCGTCCCGCTCCCAACGCTCCATGTCGCTACTGTTCGCCGGACTGCTCGGCGCGATACCGGCGCTCGGCCTCGCGCCACTCGGCCCACCAGTGCGCCAGGTCCTCGCCGAAAAGCGTTACGCCCGGCTCCGAATCGGGATTGATGTTCACCTTGGTCTGCTCCACCGGGCATACCTGTTCGAGGACATCCGTACCCGAAACCTCCCGGCGCAGCCAGGGATTCACATCACGGGGCAGCTTGCCCGCGGAGGTATAGACATCCAACCACCACGAGTCACCCTCGCGACGCAGCGGCCAGCCTCGCAACCCCTCCGGATCATCCACGGGCAGCACAACAGTCAACCGGCTACGGCTGAAAGCCTCGATGAGATTGCCGATATTGTTGAACCCCGAGTTCGTCCGCCACAACACCTGTTCGAACTCGGTGGTCAGCTCCACACCGGCGTATTCGGGAGTGGGCACGAACTCCGGGTTCAACCAGTAGTCGGCGAAACCGCCCTTGTCGTCGGCCAATCGACCGCCCATCACATTGGCATGCTGGAGCGCCGACTTGTCGACCTTCGGATCGACGTAGTACATCCACGTCTCCGGATTCGCGCGCGCCCAAGCGTGGTCCTTGTCCTGGATCTCGGGCAGCACGAGGCTACGGGGATACGGGTACTCGAAGAGTTCGGGCCTCCGCGATGTCGACTCCACTACCGCCTCCCGTCCGATTTCCAGGCCACATCGGCCATTCGACGCCGCACCGACCAGATCAATTCAGAACCCCGCCTCTCGAAATCGAATATCGTTCCGCCCTCAGACCAGCCAGGACTTCGGTTGACCGTAGCCCTCTTCGCGGGCCTCGTCCTCCTCGGTCCAGTCCGACGGCAGCACATAGGTTTCCCGGCCGTGCTCCGCGGTGAGCCGACGCTGCCGCGCCCGCTCGGCGGTCTCGCGCAGCAGCCGGTCGCGTTCCTCGAGTGCCTTGGTTTCCTCCGGATGCTGCTGCTCCTGTTCGCTTCGGGCCAATTCCTCGCGCAGCGAGGCGAATACGTCGGTGCCGCCGCGGGTTGTTCTTTCGTCGGCGTCGATGAACTGCTCGCGGACCGTGCGGGAGGCGGCGGTGTATTCGGCGAGGATTCGGTCCATCTCTGCCTGGTAGTCGGTCATCGTTGGTCACCCATATCGATCTCGATCTTCACACCGTCGCGGCGTGGGGCAGGCGGTGCCTGTGGTGCGGGCGGTTCGGGGCGGAGTGCGGCGGAGGCGGGCATCGTGGTCGGGCCGGTGTAGAGGCTCTCCGTGGCCGCTGGCTCGGGTATGGCGGAAGCATCGAGGACTGGGCCTTCGCGACCGGGGAGTGTGTTCCACAGCGGTTTGGGGGGAATGATTCCGGTGGAGCGGCGTTCCCCGTCCGGTGCGCCTTTTCCTGCGGAAGCGCCGCCGCCCGGGGGCATGCCGCCCATCGGCATGCCGCTCGGTGTCGATCCTGTGGCCGCCTGTGCCGGGGTGACGGGTGAGGCGGATGCGGGTGTTCCGGATGCGGTGGCGGGCACCGAGATCGGGGGTGTGTGCTCCGATGAGGCACCGACTTGCGCTATGGGCGAAGGGCTTCCGGTGGGAAGCCTGCCGCCCGAGCCGACTCCCGTTCCCCCGCTTGTACTCCGGTGGCCGGTGGTGGCAGTGCCGGACGCACCGCCCGCCGGAGCCGATGGGTCCTCGCTGCGGGTCAGGTACGGTGCGCCGTTTTTGATGCCGAGCGTGTACTGCTGCGGTTTGCCGTCGGGGCCGGTGAATGTCGCGGTCACCGCACCGTCTCGGGTCTGTGCCAGCGACAGGTTTCCGCCGCCGAGTGGGAAACTCGCCAGCGGCCTCGAATCCGAGGACGCGGCCGGGTCGGTCGGTGGAGTGCTGGGCAGTCCGCCCAGCCCGTTCTGGATCATGTTCTCGACCTGGCCGACGCCTTGTTGCACCGTCTGCGCGGCTTGTCCGGCCAGGCCGGTCACCACCTGTTGCGCCTGACCGGCCAGACCTGTCAGTGTCTGTAGCGGATTCGACTGCACGCCTGCAGGAGTCGTCGATACGGACGCAGTCGGCGGTGCGGTGGTGTCGAGGCCCGCCGCGGTGACGGGAGTCCCGGCGGCGAGACCCGCTGCGGTGACCGATGCCGGTGAGGTCGCGGTTCCGGTCGGCCGAGACTGCGGCGGGGGAGCCGGCGGATCCTGCGGTTTCGGGAACGGGGTCCGATCGTGGTTGTCCAGCAGGTCGATCACCGGCTTATAAGCTTGGCGAATGTAGTAGTCGGCCAGCACGCACTGATGAATGAAGGCGGTGAACGCCTCCCGCACCGCCGGGCCGAAATGGTTGCTCAACCAGTCTTTGGACGCCTGCTCGGACTGATCACGGTTTTCCAGGTGCAGTTGGTCACGCACCGTGCCCTTGTCGTCTCTGAACAGGTTTCCGGCCTTACCGGCCGCGACGGTAATGATCACACTCACCGGGTCGTCGCCGTCGCCGATCCGCATCGCGTGCCCCGCCACCGGGCACTGCGGACTGTCGAACCCGGCCACGAAACTCGCTTTGTCCCTAACGATCTGCAACAACACATCCGGCAGCCCGAACAACGCCGCCGCCACCGACTGCAGATACTGGGACTGCTGGTCGGCATGCGCATGAAACCCCGCGAGATGGTCCTGTGCGGCCGTCCCACCCTGCCCCTGCCACGCCTCGGGCACCGCACCGGCCACACCGGCCAGATCCCCGGTAATATCCACCGCCCCAGCACGATCACCCGCACCCAGCGCGGCACCGGTGATCTCGGACGACAGCTTCCGCAAGCTGTCGAGATTCATGCTGCGCTGCTGGTCGTAATACCGGCCCTCGAGCGCAATCATCGTCTTGTTCGGATCCGCAGTCGTATCGATCGGCTCCACCGGGATTGTTCCACCGTCCACCGGCACCGCAGGCACAACGATCCGGTCGAATCCCGGCAGCTTCACCACCTCCCCCACCCGGTGATACCGCACCAGCGCCAGCCGGAACCACTCCAAACCGACAGCCCCCTGATCCAGCAACTCATTCACACCGGGACCACTGATGTTCGGCTTGTCTTTCCAGATCTTCTTCGGGTCGAAGACGTTCTTACCGTCCTCCTTCAGGAAACGCTCCAGCCCCAGCCGAGTCGACGCCAAACCACCCTGATACTGCTGCTCATACGCCCGCGGATCGGTCACACCGACCCCTCCCCCGCCGCCACGATCCGCGCCCGATTGCCCTGATCGGTAGACACACTCGCAGACACCGCCTGCCGCAACGCCCCCACCGTCGCACTCGACGCCTCCGACCACGACTGCAACATCGCAACGATCCCGTCAACACCCGCCGCCAGCCTCTGCCCCTGCTCCCGATAATCCTGACCAGCATGCCCCGCCTCGAACCCGGCACCCGCGATCCGCGTCGCATGCCCCCGCGTCGCCTCGGCCGCCGGTTCGATCGTCTGCGCCATCGCCAACACCGACTCCGGAACGAAGAACACTCCCCCTCCTCAACTCAGATCTTGTCCGCAGAGCCGCCCCCAGGAGAGACGGGTCAGATCACCCGATCATTACAGAAACACCAGCACACACGCCACCCGGAGCCAGGTAGATCGCTGTGCCGTTGGCACACAGCCTATTCAGCTGACACATTGCGATGTGGCCCACACATTCCTGCGCGAGACCCTCGACGTCCACCATCAACAGCCGATCATGGCAACGAAAGACACCCGATGCAGGCCGAATCCGGCGAACGCACAATCGTTACGCTGAGATTGCGAGATGTCCCCTTGAACTTCAGGCGGTTTCGTTCCGTAGGGCTGCCACGTACAGAGTTCACGTCCGGAGACGGACACGCGGCAGACGGTTGTCCACTCCACCGATTCTCGCGTGCCTCACCGATCATTCGTTTCGCCAGCCACGCCGCTCGACCCGACCACCCGCGTCCGAGTCGGAGTAGTCCCTCCCTTGCAGCTTCTCTGAGCGTGGCACTGAACTCTACTGTCGGCCATTGGGTTTCGGTCGCGATATCAGTGTATTACGGGAGATGTTCGACCAGCATGAAGCTCGCGCTCGTAACCTCCTCGGGGCTGCGGCGCTGGCGGTCAGCGATCTGATGGTGGAGGGGCCACGGATGCTGATGGGATCGGTTCCAGTGGGGCCGCTGCGCTTGTCATTTTGTCCACTGTGCCCGGGGTGTCGGTGACTGAGTCGGGGCGGCGGGTCGGGCTCAGTCAGTCGGCGGCTACTCGGATGGTGGACGGGTTGGTGGCTCAGGGGCTGGTGTGTCGGCGGAGCGCGTCGGGCAAGTCGGTGGAGGTGCATCCGACCGATGAGGGAACCGCTGCGGCGGAACGGGTTCTGCGCGCTCGTGACGGTCCATTGGCGACCCTGGTAGGGCTCCTCGACGAGGCCGAGCAGGACAAACTGGGCAAGTTGCTGGAAGCCATCTACGGCCAATTGCCCAGCTCGGCGCGGGTGTGCCGGTCGCGTGATCGCGCGTGCTGTGTGGCCGATGATCAGGTGTGCCCGGTCGGGCAGGCCGAGCGACGGACGGCTGCGGGCCGATGGCCGTCGCCACGGTTTCGGCCGCTCTGTGCCCGGCGATTCCGGTGCTGCTGGCGCTGATATTCCTGCGCGAACGAGTCGATCGACGGCTGGCTCTCGGATTGGTCGGCGCGGCATCTGCCATTGCGCTGCTGGCGTTGCCGTGAACCGTCAGGAGCGGAAGTGATTTCGGGGTGATACCGGAGACGATCGAAATTGCAGACGTTCGGATAGCGCATCACGGGGAGACACGATCCGATGATGGATCGGCGTGGACGGAGGTCTGGCACCCCCGTCGCTACGCCACCGCGCCACTGTCCGGGCGGGGGATCCATTCACGTCTCGCCGTGCTCGGCGGAATATCCTGTGGCGCACTGGGATTGGTCGTCGCGAGCGGCGGGATGTTGAACCGTCATCGGGGATGCCGCGATGACGGGCGAATGACTCCGGGACCAGCCCAAGCGAGAATCGTTGGGTGCCAGTCGATCTCACACACAACCACAGTTTCGGTGCGCTGCCATCGTGATCGGTGATGCCGCTACGACGTGTGCGATGTGGTGATCCATGCGGCGATGTCGGTGATGACGTGATGGTCGACATGTTGTGGCGCAAGGTATTCGGCGGGGGTGGAGGGGCCGGTGCCGGGGAAGAACAGGTGGTTGTCGGCGGTGTAGATGCGGATGGTTACCTCGGGGCGGTCGCCGAGTGCGGCTTGCCAGAGGGACAGGTCGTCGTTCACGGTGACCTGGTAGTCCCGGCCGCCCTGCAGGACGAGCATCGGTTTCGCGAGCGCGGCGGCCGTTGCCACCGGGTCGTAGGCTCGCAGGTCCAGCCAGTATGCCGCGGAGTAACCCAGCGGTAGGTCGGCGGCGGGGGTGGCCGGGGAGAGGTCCGGGCTGTCGACCGACTGTGCTTGGCGGGTCAGGGTTTCGAGGGTTTGCCGGGCGGCGGTTTCGCCACCCGGGGTGAGTGCGGCGAGATAGCGGGCGACTCGCACCGCGGCCCACTGCATCGGCTGGGCGTCGGCGGCCATGGTGATCAGGCCCGCGACGGCCGGTTCGGTGGCGGCGACCCGGGGAGCGAACTTGCCGCCCATGCTGTGTCCGAGCACGAATACCCGATCGGCGGCGACCGCGGCATGCGTTCGCAGGGCTCGCACGGCGGCCGCGGCATAGGGCACGTATTCGTCTGTGGCGGTGAATGTTTCGTCGAGGCATTCGGGGTGCGCGTGCGTGATCTTGTCGAATCGCAGCACGGCGATGCCGCGGCTCGTGAGTCCCCAGGCGATGTCCTTCAACGGCTTGTTCGACCCGGACGTCTCGTCACGGTCGAACGGCCCGCCACCCGCGAGCAGGACCACCGCCGGGCAGCTGCCCCGTCGGCGGGGAACGGTGACCGTCGCCGGTACCGGGAGCGGATCGGCGTCGAGTGCCATGTCGTACTCGTCGAATGCGGAGGGATCGGCGTAGTCCGGCGGCTGCCACGGTTCGACCGGCGGCGTCAGCCGCAGACCGGCCAGGCGGCCCGCATCGTCGACCACGAGTTCGACCCACAGCTCGCCGTCGGTCAGGCGCATCGGTACCCGCACCGCCGTACCCGACGAGCCCTCGGTACCGGTCGGTGCATCGGCGTCGACCACGGTCCCGTATTTCTCCTGCACGGATTGCCAAGCGGTACAAAGCTTTTCGGCAGAGACCAGGGCTTGTAGAGGTGGCGCGAACATCTCGTGCACCCGCCGGAATCGGGCGGCGCGCAGGTGCTCGACAACCTCGGCACCGATTCGCTCCGGGATCGACATCGTCATGTGGAACTCCTCATCCGGAGTCGCCCCGCTCGAGCGCGACTCAAATGTTCTCAACTTTGCGAACAGTATCAATTGTGAGACCATATGTCCATGAATCCTTCGGAGCTGCTGGCACATCCGGTGCGACTGCGGATCGTTCACGCCCTGTCCGGCCGCGTCGCCACCACGGCGCAGTTGTGTGCGCGGATCCCGGATGTCTCGAAAGCCACCGTGTACCGGCACATCGACCTGCTGGCCGAACACGGGATCCTCGAGGTCGCGGGCGAGCGGCGGGTCCGCGGCGTGGTCGAGCGCAGCTATCGGCTACGGCGCGAGCGCGCGGTGATCGACGCCGATACCGCTGCCGCCGCGACCGTCGACGAGCATCGGCGCATCTTCGCCATGGCGATGGCGATATTGCAGGCCGAATTCCAGACCTATCTGGACAGCGAAACCGCCGATCCGGCAACCGATCTCGTCGGCTACCGCCAGCACGCGATCTGGCTCGACCGCGGCGAACTCACCCGCATGATCGACGACCTGCGCGCGGTCGTCGCGCCGCGTCTGGCGCACGAGGCGACCCCGAACCGCGACCCGTACCTGCTCAGTCCGATCCTGTTCCCGCTGGCATCCGCGGAACCGGCCGAGCAGGATCGGGCGTGATCCACTCCGAACAGGTTCTGGTTCGCGATGATCGTGGGGCAACGGCTGGGAAATTCCAGCGGGCTCAGTCGGGGCGGCGCAAACCGGCGATGCGGATGCCGACCAGCCGATGTGCGTCGTACCGGGGGCTGGGACCGGCGCAGAGACTGGCGACGGCGCGCACGAGATCAAGGGGCGGAATGCTGTGACTCGCGCAGAGGACCACGACGAGTTCTTCGGGCCGACTATGAGATTCACGCACGCCGAGGACCATCGTGATCGAAGAGAACGAAATGATGGGCCGCCGTGTAGCAAAAACCTGTTGGCGGACAACGGTGAGTACTGCTACTTTTCGAAGGCCGTGCAAGAGAACGAGGAGGTGGTACCCGTGAACGCAGTATTGATATGGGTGCTCCCCTCTGGGGTCACGGTCGGGCGATAGGTCGTCCGGGAGCGCCGTTCTAGAGCACTCCCGAAAGGCACGACCATGCAATTCATTTCCGAACAGCGCCTCGACGACGGCGTTCTCGAGCGCGAATTCACCCTCGGCGAGATCCCCGGCATCCTGTGGACGCCCGGATCCGCACCGGCCCCGCTGATCCTGCTCGGCCATCCCGGCGGGCTGCACAGGATGTACCCCCGACTGGTGGCCCGGGCACGGCACTGCGCGGCGGAGGGCCTCGCCGCGGCCACCATCGAGCTCCCCGGGAGCGGTGAGCGGCCCCGTTTCGCCGCAATCGAGCAGGCCCGCGCCGATTTGCAGCGGGCGCTGAAGGCCGGTGAGCCGGTCGACGACGAGATCGTCGAGCGGCTCGTCTTCCCGTTGGTCGACAAGGCGGTCCCGGAATTGCGGGCCGCCCTGGACGCTCTTCTTGCGCTGCCCGAGATCGGCGGTCCGGTCGGGTATGCGGGAGGGGTGATCGCCATCGGCATTCGGATGGCGGTGGTCGAGCCGCGTATCGCGGCCGCCCGTTTGTTCGCCGGAAGTTTCGTGCCCCGCAGCATGTTCGAGGAGGCCCGGCAGATCACCATTCCGCTGCAGGTCCTGCTGCAGTGGGACGACGAAGGAAACAACCGGCAACTTGCCCTGGACCTGTTCGACGCCTTCGGTTCTCGAGAGAAGACGCTGCACGCCAATATGGGCGGGCACACCGGCGTCCCGCAGTTCGAGGGCGAGGATGGGGGTCGGTTTTTCGCCCGGCACTTGAAGTGAGGGCTGGCTGTCCGGCGGTACGGGGCCTACCGAGGGCCAGAAGGCTTGCCGCCGAGGTCATTTCGTAGCTTCCCGACGACCGCGATGGCCTGATCCAGCACGTCGACCGGGCAGCCCCAGTAGTCATAGATGCCGCCGCGGGCGCGGTTGCTGCCGCAGACGACGAATACGCCGGTCCCCAGCTCACTCTTGAGGTGGGTGGCCAGCCAGCCGACGAAACCACTGTTGTCCGCACCATCGGGGAAATGGAAGGAGAAGATCCCGAAGCGCTCGACACCGTCGCTGTCCTCGGTGAACGGGACCAGGGAGCTCCAACTCTCCTGGTCCCGAACGACGGCGAGCGTCCCACCGGTGAGCGTGGGCGGCTGGTCGGCCGGGCACTCCGTAAAACACCAGACACCGTCGTGCACAACGAGATCGGCCTCGGCAATCACCCGCCGCAGCCGCTGCTCGGTCTGTTCCGCAGTCTCAATACTCACACTCACCACCAGCGTGGCAACACCCTTGCGTTCCCATCCATTCCGGCTGTGAGGGTGAAGGGTTCGGGGCGCAAGGTGCCTCCAATGTCGCGGCTGTCATCGAGTCGTGCACGTCGACCATGCCGCCCTCCGCAGCCGACCGCTCCGCGACCGGGTCGTCGGCGACGCTTGTTGTGTTTCCGAGGTTTGTGCGGCGTGGGGTGGTTCAGGCGCGGCATTCGTAGTCTTGCGGGGGGATCGGGGCGCGGTGTTGCTGGTCGAATTCGGCGGATTTGCGGTCCAGGGAGTCGGCGAACAGTTGCCAGGTGACGGCGGAGGTGCGGGCCAGTTCGGCGACTATTTCGGTGCAGTGCGGGGGGACGCTGTCGGCCATGGAGCCCCAGGTGGAGGATTGGACGATGTGCAGGTCCAGCAGGCGGAGGAGGGTGCGGCCGGTCTCGCTGAAACGCAGGGACGGGTCGCGGCGCAGGGCCTGGATCAAGGCTGTCGCCTGGGGGCCCGATGTGTCGGCGACTCGTCCGACCGCCGGCTTCTTGACCGGGGTGTCCGGCTGCCGCCGGGCGGGGGTGTCGGTGACGTCGCAGCGGTCCGCGTCGGGGGTGGGCAGGCGGCGGACGCGGCCGTCGAGGCCGACGCGGACTCGTGAGCGCGGGATCTCCTCGGCCGATCGGGCGCGTACCGCGGCAACGGTTTTCGGTGAGATGCCCGCCGTGGCCGCGATGCGGCGGTCGGACCAGTACGGGTAGGAGCGGGCGATGCGGGCGGCGGCGGCGCGGCGATCGGACAGCGTGAGCGGCAGGCCGTGCCCGATATTCGACTCCACCGCGAGCACGAACGCCTCGGCGGCGTCGCCGTCGAAGAATCTGACCCGGACGCTGTTCTGGCCGCGGGCCAGAGCCGCGTGCACGCGATGCATGCCGTCGATCACCTGCATCGTGGACCGGTGCACCACGATCGGGGGCAGATCCCCCGCCACCTCGGCCAGCAGCCGGACGTGCTCGGCGTCGACGCCGCCGGTGCGCGGGCTGTCCGCCTGCGCCAGCAGCGCTATCGGCACGACGACCAGTTCGGCCGGCGCGACCGGCACCATGTGTGAGGACATCGGAGATTCCCCCTTATCCGTGCAGGCCGAGATGGTCGCGCAGCATGCGGCCGTGGTAGTCCTTGCGGAACAGGCCGCGGCGCTGCAGCTCCGGCACGACCAGCTCGGTGAAGGCGGTGATCGAGCCGGGGACGTAGGCGGGGTAGATGTTGAACCCGTCGGCCATGTCCCCCTCGAACCATTCCTGCATCATGTCGGCGACCTCCTCGGGGTTGCCGACCACGACGTGGGAGAGCTGAGCGGGGGTGCCGTGCACCAGATCGGCGTAGGTGATGCGCTCCGGCCCGTCGGCCGTGCGCCGGGTGAGCCGGGTGATCTCGGCCAGCCGCCGGGCGCCCTCCTCCGACACCGCGGCCAGTTGCTCCGCGGGCACCACGTCGTCCAGGCGGCACCCGCGAATGTCGATGCCGAACGCGCGCGAGGCGCAGGCGCGATTGCGCTTGTATCCCTCGCCCAGGCCACCGGCGCGCACCAGATCGGTCACCTCCTCCTCCGGGTCGAGGACCAGTAGCGCGTTCAGCTCGTCGTGCAGCCGCACGGCCTCCTCGGTGGTCGGCGCGACGATCGGGGTCAGGCCGGGGACGACGGTCACCTGGTCCGCGCGGCCGTGGCGGGCCGCCCGCTCCTTGATGTCGGCGTAATACGCCTGGCGCGCAGCGAGAGTCGGCTGCGGACCGGCGAACACCATGTCGCACCGGCTCGCACCGAGCTCCCGGGAGCGGTCCGAGGTGCCCGCGCTGAGCAGCACCACGTGGCCCTGCGGCGGGCGCGGCACGTCGAGCGGTCCGTCGACGGAGAAGTATGTGCCGCGGTGACCGATCGCCCGGTCGCCGCCGTCCCACAGGTCTCGGACGACCCGCAGCGTCTCCTCGGCCCAGTCGTAGCGCTTGTCGGTCTCCCAGTGTGCGTCGCGGCCGAAGTTCAGGGCCGCGGCGGGATCGGCACCCGTGACCAGGTTCCAGGCCGCACGTCCGCCGCTGATGTGGTCGAGCGAGGCCAGCATCCGGGCGATGCCGTACGGGTCGGAGTAGGTGGGGTTCGCGGTCACCACGATGCCGATGTGGGTCGTGGCCGCGGCGATCGCGGTCGCGGTGACGAACGGTTCCAGGCGGGAGATCTGCGCCGGATTGCTGTGCTGCAGCGCGGGATCGGTGGCCAGGCGGTCGCCGAGGAATACGAAGTCGAACTTGGCCCGCTCGACGGTTCGGCTGACCTCCTGGATCAGGCCGATGTCGTAGGCCGCATCGCCCCGCGCGTCGGGATGGCGCCAGCCCGCGGAATGCGTCCCGGTCGCCCAGAACATCAGGCCGAGGTGCATTGCACGCTTGGTAGACACGCCGGTCAGCTCCTCTCCGCGGCGGCGGTGGCGACGAGCCGGTTCGCGGGCCTGGCCAGACCCAGTCGGGCCCGGAGGCTGCGCGGACCGGCGGGCTCGGGCGATCCGGCCGCGCGCAGGCGCGGCAGGACCAGGTCGGTGAACGCGGCAAGCTGGTCGAGGGTGGCGAATCGCACGAGAAAGCCATCGACCGAGTCGGCCCAGCCGAGTAATCGGTCGGCGACCGCGGCCGGAGCGCCCACCACGACGGCGCGATCCGCGTCGCCCTCGGGTGTGCCTGCGGCGCCGTGCAATTCGTGCGCACGCCGGGTGTCCGCGGCGACGAAGGGCTCGACCGCGAGGACCCGGTGCGGCCGGTCGGTCGCGCCGGGGCGGCCGGTGGTCAGCACGTCGGCGGCGGAGGCGACGAGCGGGTCCGTGGCGGCGGCGAATACGACCGGGTGGCCCTGCGGCGGGCGGGCCACGTTCAGCGGGCCGCGCACCTGAAGCGCGGGACCGGCGTGCCCGAGGACGTGGATGCGGTCGACGTCGACGAGGCACCCGCTGTCCTTGTCGTGCACGAAGGCGCCGTCCTCCCAGCTGTCCCACAGGTCGCGGACCAGCGGGACGTACTCGATGGCGCGGGCCTCGCGGTTGGCCGCCGGATCGAATCCGGCGCGGCGATGATTGGCGTCGGCGGCCGCGTCGAGCGCGGTGACGACCTGCCAGCCCGCCCGCCCCGCGCTGATGTGGTCGAGCGAGGCCAGGACCCGGGCGAGATTGTAGGGCTCCCAGTACGCGATGGCGGTGGAGACCACGACGCCGAGGTGCTCGGTGCCGGAGGCGAGCAGGGCCGCGGTGATGGCGGCGGCCGGTGCGCTCGCGCCGCCGGGATCGGCGGCGGGCCGGTCGGGCAGGACCAGGTAGTCGACACCGGCGGCCTCCGCGGCCCGGGCCACGGCGAGCAGGGCCCGGGCGGGCCCCGTCATCCCTGCTCGCGGCAATTCGTAACCGACGGAGACAATCGGCTTTCGCGTTGTCGCCGTCATGAATATCGCCTCAGAATGGCCGTGCCCCACTTCCCAATCGTGCACAACTCGGCCACCAGAAAACCTGAACGGCGAGCAGCTTTCGAACAAGTTGCAGCGGAATGCCTAGCGTGAATTCCTGATCCGAAAGTTCCGCTTGAAAGAAAGTAACCATAGCGCGTAGACACCAGTCAATACCCCTATTGTCCGATTCCCGTAGATGCCCGTTCGCCTGCACGACTCCACCGAGATCTGGTAATGCGCCGCCAATGACGCAAGCTTCGATCGAATTACCATATACCGCAACGTTTTCCGTGAAATATCGCGGAATATGTTGTCGGGCAACATAGTTCGGCGCGCCAATGCGCGACTCGCTCGCGGTCAAGTGAGGAATTTCCTCAGTCGCGGATCCGTTCCGGCGCATCGTGTTTGCGCTACAGCAGCGCGAACCGCTCCGGCCGGAACGCGTCGGCCGACGGGTCGGGCGCACCCAGCACCTCGCGGGCGGCGATCTCGGCGAGCACCGGGGCCAGAGTCATACCGCTGTGTGTCGCAACGACATACACGCCCTCGGCGTCGCGCACCGGCCCCACGATCGAGCGCCCGTCGCGTGGCATCGGGCGCACGCCGACGAACAGCGACTCCACCCCGGCCCCGGCCGCGCCGGGCAGCACCTCGGGCAGCCGATCCAGGATCCGGTCGGCGAGGGCCAGCGCGTCCGAGTCGGCGGTCAGGGTGTGATCGAGGTCGTGGCAGTGCAGCATCAGCCGGTCGTCGCGGTCCGGCCGGATGCTCAGACCGGGCGCGTGCACCACCCGGGTGACCGGCTCGGCCACCCGGGTGGTGCGGACGAGCAGACCGCGGGTCAGCCGCTGGGGGCTACCCGGTTCCAGCAGCGGCAGTGCGACCCCGAGACCGGCCAGCAGGTCGATGTTTCCGCGCCCGGCGCAGCACAGCACGGCGTCGGCGGCCAGTGATTCCCCGTCGCGGAACCGCACGCCGCTGCCGTCGGGGAATACCGTGGCCACCGGCTCGCCGATCCGCAGGCGCACGCCCGCGGTTCGGGCCCGGCGCAGCACCGCGCTCAGCATCAGATCGCCCATGACGTGCATATCGTCCGGATAGAAGTAGACGGGCCCGGCCACCCCATCCAACCGCAGCCCCGGTTCCAGCTCGCGCCGCACCTCGGCCGGTGACAGTTCCGCGACGGGGTATCCGTGCTCGCGATACCCGGCGGCGGTGTCGCGCAGCGCCGCGGCGCCGGGCGCATCGTCGGCCCAGTGCAGATTTCCCCTGCGCCACAACCACCGCGGCGACTCCGCGGTATCGACGGCCAGGCGCTCCTGCGCGGCCAGCGCCTCGACGCTGAGGTCGTAGTACGCGGACGAACCGTCGTCGATGGCGTTGGCCCAGCCGAAGCTGTGCGCGGACAGGGTGGCACCCGGCCCCGTCTCCGAGACCAGGCTCACCCGCGCGCCCGCCTCGGCCAACCGGAGGGCGGCGCAGCATCCGATCACACCGGCGCCGATGACCACGACCCTCATCCCGTTCCTCCTCTGTCGACAGCTGCCCGGACGCACCAACACATATCCTTCGGCGCAATCGGTGGGCAATAGGGAATGTGTTGCGAGACAAATCTTTTCAGTCCGGGAAGCCCGTGGTTGACTGGCGCTGACATCCGAGAACCAACACGACCGGTCTGGAGAATCGCGTGAGCAGCAGCGTCCTGTTCGTCAATCTGCGGCGGATCAAACGAGAGGGGCTGGAGTCCCTGCTGGCCGCCCGCCGCCTCGGCCACCGGGTGATCCTGCTCGGCCGGGCCCTGCCGGAGTTCGCCCAGCCCCTGGTACACGAGTTCCATCAGGTGGACACCTACGACTTGGAGCGGTCCCTGAAGCTGGCCCGGGAGATCGCGGGCGCGCACGATATCGTCGGCGTCCCGAATTTCACCGAGATCGATGTGCAGCTGGTATCCGCCATCGCCGCGGATCTGGGCCTGCCGGGGCTGTCGGCGCAGGCCGCGCTGTCGGCGCGCAACAAGTACGCGATGAAGCAGGCGCTGTCCGGCGTGGCGGGCGTACTGCCCCGCTATGCGCGGGTGAGCGATCTGGCGGAGCTGCGTAATGCCGTGGCGGACATCGGTTTTCCCGTGGTCGTGAAGCCGACCGGCGCCTCCGGTTCCAAGGGCATCCTGGAACTGCGCACCGAGGCCGATCTCGAACCCGCCATGGCCCTGTTGCAGCGGATCGCCGATCCCGCGTTCGACCCCGTTTTCCGACAGTTCGGCGCGGAATTCATCGTCGAGGAATATCTGACCGGCACCGAATTGTCGGTGGAGGGTTTCGTCGCGGGCGGCGTGGTGCACCAGGTCGCGGTGACCGACAAGGTCACCACCGAGCCGTTCCATCTCGAACTGTCCCACCGGCTGCCGAGCGTCCTGCCCGCCGCCGCCCTCGCCGAGATCCGCACCCGCACCGAGCAGATCGTCGGCGCGCTGGGCTTCGACAACTGCGCATTCCACCTGGAGGCCAAGTGGGGCGAGCACGGTATGCGGTTCATCGAGGTGGCCGCGCGCCCGGCCGGTGACTACATCGCCTCACATCTGGTGCCACTGGCCACCGGAATCGACTTCTTCGCCAACGTGATTCGGGTGTCGACCGGCGAGCCGCTGCGGCTGACCCCGGACCGGGAGATGCAGGCCGGGCTGCGTTTCGTCCTCGCCGAATCGGCGGGCCGGTTCGACGGGCTGACCGGACTCGCCGATCTGGTCGAGGACCCCGGTTATCACCACGTGTTCACCGAGGTGCCGGTCGGCGCCGATGTGGCGCTGCCGCCGGACAACTTCGGCACCCAGCGGGTCGCCGCGATCTGCGCCCGGCACACCGACCGGGCGGGTCTGGACCGATTGCTCGACACCGCGGGAACAGCGGTGACCGCGACGGTCACCGGGGGCCGGGAGTGAGTGGGCCGTCGTGAAGCTGGTGCTGATGGGCTGCGGCCAGATGGGCCGCGGCGCCGCATACGCGCTCGCGCGCGACCCGCGGGTGTCGTGCCTGACGCTCATCGATCGCGACGGCGGCCGGGCCGACGGCCTGGCGAGATGGCTGGAGCCGCACGGCGATTGCCGGATTCTGGTGACCGACGACGTGGCCGACGCGCTCGCGGACAGCGATGCGGTCGCGGTCGCGCTGCCCTGGGCGGGCACCCGATCCGCGATCGACGCGGCCGCGGCGGCCGGGATCCCGATCGCGAGCATCACCCGGCCACCGGCCGCGCAGCTGTCCGAGCTCGACGCGGTCGCCACCGCGGCCGGTATCCCGGTGCTGCTGCCGATCGGCCTGGAGCCGGGGCTCACCGAACTGTTCGCCCTGGACGTGGCCCGTGGGCTCGGCGAGGTCGCGGCGCTGGAGATCCGCTGCGGCGGCATCCCCGCCACGCCCCGGCCGCCCTGGGGCTACACCGCGTTCTTCGGCGGTGAGCAGGCCAACCACCTGCCCATCGCGCAGCGCCGCTCGCTCGCCATCAAGGACGGCCGCACGGTCAGCCAGCTGCGATTCTCCGGGCTGGAAACCCGCGACGTGCCCGGGGTGGGGCGGCTGGAGGGCTATCACGACGGCATGGTGCCCTGGCTGGCCCGGCACCCCGCGCTGGCCGCGGCGGACTGCACGCAGAAGACCCTGCGCTGGCCCGGATTCGCCGGCGCGGTCACCGAATTGGCCGATCTGGGCCTGCTCGACGAGACGCCGGTCGTCGTCGACGGCGTCTCGGTCTCCCCGCTGCGGGTGGTCGAGAACGTGCTCGCGCCGCGGCTGCGGGCCGGGTCCGAGGACGAGGACATCGTGGTGCTGGAGGTCACCGGGCACGGCCGGGCGGACACCGACGGCCGGGCGGCGACCGCGTCGGCACTGCTGGTCGATCGGTTCGACCGCAGCACCGGGCTGTCCGCGATGACCCGCACGACCGGATTCACCCTCGCCTCCGCCACCGCGATGCTGGCCGAGGGCACGGTATCCGCCACCGGCTGGCTGCGCCCGCACGAGGCGTTGTCCGCCACGCACTTCACACGCATGAAGGCCGACCTGGCCGCCCTCGGGGTGCGGTGGACCACCACCGCCGAGGACCCCGCGGCCGCGTCCCCACCGAGCAGCGTCACAACTGGAGGCACACCCGCATGAGAAGTGGACACGACGTCCTCGATGTGATCGGCATCGGTATCGGGCCCGCCAACCTCAGTCTCGCCGCACTGCTGGCGGGCGCCGGCGGGACCGCACTCGAGGCCGAATTCCTCGACAGCAGGACGCGTTTCGAGTGGCACCCCGGATTGATGCTGCCGGACGCGCAGATGCAGGTGCACTACCTCAAGGATCTGGTCACGCCGGTCGACCCGACCAACCCGTTCTCGTTCCCGTCATTTCTGGTGGACACCAAGCGCTTCTACCGGCTGCTGGTGACCGGCCGGACCAAGGTGCCGCGCCGGGAGTTCGAGCAGTACTGCCGGTGGGCGGCCGAGCGCATTCCCGGCCTGCGCTTCGGGGTCCGGGTGCACGACGTGCGCTGGGACGGGGAGTTGTTCGCGGTGCGCACCGATCGGGGTGTGCTGCGGGCGCGAAACGTGGTCAGCGGCACGGGATTACCGCCGAAGCTGCCCGCGTGCGCGGCCGGGCTGGATCCGGCGCGGGTCCTGCACGCCTCGGCGCTGCTCGACGCGCCCCGGGAGTTCGCGGGGCGCCGGGTGGCGGTCGTCGGCGGCGGGCAGAGCGGCGCCGAGGTGGTGCATCATCTGCTCACCGCGCGCGATCGGCCCGCGTCGATCGTCTGGGGTACCTCGCGCCCGAATATGCTGCCCTTGGACGACAGTCCGTTCGTCGACGAGCTGTTCGTGCCCAACTACAGCCGCTACTTCCACGGCCTGCCGGCCGGGCGCCGGGCGGAACTGGTGCGGCAGCAGCAGATGGCCAGCGACGGGGTGTCGGTGAGCCTGCTGGAGGCGATCTACCGGCGGCTCTACGACCTGGAGATGCTGGAGCAGGTGCCGCGGCCGTGCACCGTGCTGCTCGGGCACCGGCTGACCGGCATCGACCAGACCGGGTCGGGCCTGGCGACCGCGTGGCTGCCGCACGACGGCGACCAAGTGCGCCACGAGGTCGACCTCGTGGTCTGTGCGACGGGCTATCGGCACGAGCTCCCGCGGCCCCTCGCGCCGCTGCGTTCGGTGCTGCCGTCCGGCGACGGAACTACCGGGGTGCGTGCGGATTTCAGCCTCGACTGGACCGGACCGGCGGGCAATCGGGTGTATGTGCAGAACGCGGCGCGGCAGCACTTCGGCGTCGCCGACCCCAATCTGAGCCTGCTGGCCTGGCGCAGCGCGACCATCGCCAACAGCCTGCTCGGCTTCGAACGGTACGACACCGGTGCGGTATCCGCGGCGCTGGACTGGCAGACGGTCGACTCCGAGGCCGCCGACCGGAACGAGACGAACAGAACGGTGGTGCATCGATGATCGTCAGCACTATTCCCCGCACCCTGCCCGAGCTCGACGCGCCGGACTTCGTCCGCAGCGCGGCCCCGGAGTGGGCGACCGCCGCCGCCGCGCCGTTTCAGGTGCGCCGGGTGACACTGCGGCCCGGCGAGATCACCACCGAGCACAACCATCACGATCTCGAGGCGTGGGTGATCCTCGACGGCGAGGGTGAAATCGGCTGGGACACAACGACTCGGACGGTGCGGGCGGGCGATGCCGTCTATCTGCCGCCGCTGGCGCCGCACACGCTGCGCAACACCTCCGCCGACCGGCCGCTGTCGTTCTACTCGATCTGGTGGGAGGACATGGCGGCCCTGGCCCGGACCCACGCCGACCGGCGGCAGCGGCAGGCAACGGGCACGCCGGACCGGCCGGTGCTGATCCTGCCGTCGTTCCCCACCCCGAACGGGGAACTGCACCTGGGGCATATCGCCGGGCCGCTGCTGACCGCCGACGCCTGCCGTCGCGCGGTGCTCGCCACCGGGGCGCGGGCACACCTGCTGCTGGGGACGGTCGGTCATCAGACCCAGGTGGCCGCCGCGGCCGCGGCGGCGGGGCTGTCGTTTCACGAACTCGCCGAACGTAATACGGACGCCATCACCGCGGGACTCGCCGCCGCCGGGGTGGAGTGGGACGTCTTCGTGCGGCCGAGCGAACCGTCGTACCCGGCGATGGCGACCACCGTGTTCCGGCGGCTGCTCACCGAGGGCGCGCTCGTCACCCGGTCCGAGCCCACCAATTACTGCGAACCCTGCGGGCGATTCCTGCTGGAGGCGTTCGTCTCCGGGTCGTGCCCGCACTGCGGGTCCGATCAGACCGCGGGCATCGAGTGCGAGGCGTGCGCGCTGCCCTACAACGACCGCGAGCTGGTCGATCCGCGCTGCGCGGGCTGCGGGGCCGCAGCGTCGCAGCGGTTGCTCACCCGCTACTTCCTGCCGTTGGAACCGTTGCGCGACAGGCTTACCGACTATCTGCGCGGCACGGCGATGAACGCGCGGTTGCGCGGTTACATCGAGCGGGTGCTCGCCAAGCCGCTGCCGGATCTGCCGGTCAGCACACCGACCACGAACGGTATTCCGATCCACGTCGAGCAGACCGGCGGGGCGGACCCGGCGCTGGCGGATCAGCGGATGTATTCGGCGTTCGAGCTCGCCGCCCGCTTCCTCGTCGCCCTGGACAAGCTGGCGCGGGAGCAGGGCGCGGCGGACTGGTCGGCGTATGCCGCCGAGCAGCGGCCCCGCACCGTGCTGTTCTTCGGCTTCGACAACGCGTTCCTGCGCGCCTTCGCCTTCCCGGCCGTGCTCGGCACGTTCACCGACGCGCTCCCGCTGCCGGATACGTTGGTGTGCAACGAGTTCTATCTGCTGGAGGGCGCCAAGTTCTCCACCAGCCGCAGGCACGCCGTGTGGGCCCGGGAGGCGTTCACGGCGGCCAATGCCGACCAGCTCCGGCTGTACCTGGCCGCCACCACACCGGATGTGCGGCGGCGGAACTTCACGGCGGCGGGCTACGCGGCCTTCGTCTCCGACGAGCTGATCGGCCGCTGGCAGGCGTGGATCGACGAGGTCGGTGCGCGGACGCTGAAGTACTTCGACGGGCGCGCGCCCGAGGGCGGCGGCTGGAACGTCGAGACGGAGCGGTTCTACGGCCAGATCACCGATCTCGCGGCGGCCGCGGTCCTCGGCTACCTGCCGGAGCGGTTCAACGCCCGGTCGGTGGTGGCCGCGATGCGCGTATTCGTCACGCAGGCCCGGGATTTCGCCGAGACGAGCACGGATGTGCTGGCGACCACCCCGGCGGCGGGCGTGGCCCGCACCAGCGTCGCGCTGGAGCTGATGGCCGTGCGCACGCTGGCGATGGCGCTGACCCCGCTGGCGCCGGGCGTGGCCGCCCGGCTCGCCGCCGCGCTCGGCGAGCCGGACGGCATCCCCTGCGCCATCGACCCGCGCTGGGTGCGGCCCGGCACCGACATCACCTTCGACACCGATCTTTTCAGCCGACCGTAGAAAGAGGTCCCGCCACATGGCGACCAGGTCCGTCAACGACACACTGACCGGAGTTGGCCGGGGCACGCCGATGGGTGAGCTCCTGCGCGAATACTGGATGCCGGTGCTGCGCTCCCAGCGGGTGACCGCCGGGGGCGAACCGGTCCCGGTCGAATTGCTCGGCGAGCGCTACGTGATCTTCCGCGGCGACGACGGCTCGCTCGGCTGCTTCGCCGAGGCGTGCCCGCACCGCGGCGCCTCGCTCGCGCTGGCCCGCAACGAGGATTGCGCGCTGCGCTGCATCTATCACGGCTGGAAGTTCGACACCTCCGGCAAGGTACTGGAGACCCCGTCCGAACCGGAGGACGGCGGACGGTTCGCCGGACTGGTGAAGCTGCGGCACTTCCCGGTCGTGGAGGCGGGCGGCATCGTGTGGGTGTGGGTCGGCGGCACCGACCGCACGCCGTCACCGTTCCCCCGCTTCGCCTTCACCGACCTGCCCGCGGAGCAGGTGTTCGCGATCGTGGCCGTCCTGGACTGCAATTGGATGCAGGGGCTGGAGGCCGATATCGATTCGGCGCACGTGTCGCTGCTGCACGAGACCGAGGCCGCAGGCGGCCCGCTGCGCGATCTGCTCGACGACCGTGCGCCGCACGACGATATCGAGCACACCGCGTGGGGCATCCGCTATGCCGCGATCCGCACCCTGTCCACCGGGGACAGCCTGGTGCGGATCAAGCCGATGATCATGCCCTGGTACACGATCGTGCCCGAGTTGCCCAACGGCGACCGGCTCTGGCACGCCTGGGTGCCGATCGACGATCACCGCACCCTGTTCTGGTACCTCTGGTACAACGAGAATCAGCCGGTGGACCCGAATTACTTTGCGGCGCAATTCGGTCTGCGGCTCGACGAGATGAACAAGGACAACTTTCGGGAGGGGTACTCGCGGGAGAACATGTGGGGGCAGGACCGGATCGCGATGCGGGACGGGAGCAGCTTCTCCGGTATCCGGGGACTTGCCATGCAGGACATCGCGGTGCAGGAGAGCATGGGGGCGATCGTGGATCGGACACTGGAGAACCCGGGCAAGAGCGATACGGGCATCGCCCGCGCGCGCAATTTCCTGATGAACGCCGTCAAGACGCACGCCGCCGGTGGGGTGGCGCCGGGGCTCGGCGCGGACGTGGACTACGGCAAGATCACCTCGGCCTCCCTCGTCGTCCCCGCGGACGACGCCTCCTGGCGCGAACTCGTCGGATGACCGCGGCCGACATGACCATCGACGAGACCGTGCCCGATGTCCTCGCCACCCGCTACGCGTCGTCGGATCTGGTGGCGCTGTGGTCCCCGCGCCACCGCGTGATCGCCGAGCGCAGGCTGTGGCTCGCGGTCATGGCCGCCCAGCGCGACCTCGGCATCGACATTCCCGAACGGGCGATCGCGGACTACACCGCGGTCGTGGACCGGGTCGACCTGGCCTCGATCCGGCGGCGCGAGCACGTGACCCTGCACGACGTGAAGGCGCGACTCGAGGAGTTCAACGCGCTCGCCGGGCACGAGCACGCGCACAAGGGGATGACCTCGCGCGACCTCACCGAGAACATCGAACAGCTGCTGGTGCGCGAGAGCCTGCGGCTGATCCGACGCCGCTGCGTCGCCGTGCTGGCCCGGCTCGCCGCACTGGCCACCGCGCACGCCGACACGGCGATGGCCGGACGCACGCACAATGTTGCGGCACAGGTGATTCCGCTGGGCAAGCGCTTCGCCACCGCGGCCGACGAGCTGCTGTTCGCCGTCGAGCGACTCGACCATCTGCTGGGCCGCTACCCGCTGCGCGGCATCAAGGGCCCGGTCGGCACCCTGCAGGACATGCTGGATCTGCTGGGCGGCGACCGGGCGAAGGTCGCCGCGCTGGAGACGAAGATCGCCGAATACCTGGGCTTCGAGCGCCGATTCGTCAGCGTCGGCCAGGTCTATCCCCGCTCGCTGGACCATGAGGTGGTCTCCACGCTCGTGCAGCTGGCCGCGGCCCCGGCCAGCCTGGCCCGGACCATCCGCCTGATGAGCGGGCACGAGCTGGCCTGCGAGGGATTCGCGGACGGTCAGGTCGGGTCGTCGGCCATGCCGCACAAGATGAATCCGCGCAACTGCGAACGGATCGGCGGCCTGATGATGGTGCTGCGCGGGCACGCCGCCATGGTGGGCGAGCTGTCGGGCGACCAGTGGAACGAGGGCGACGTGTCCTGCTCGGTGGTGCGCCGGGTCGCGCTGCCGGGCGCCTTCTTCGCCCTCGACGGACTGCTGCAAACCGCCCTGACCGTGCTGGACGGATTCACCGCGGCGCCGAGGGTCATCGACGCCGAACTCGAACGGCACCTACCGTTTCTGGCCACCACCAAGATGCTCGTCGCCGCGGTGCGGGCCGGGCAGGGCCGCGAGCGGGCGCACGAGCTGATCAAGGAGCACGCGATCGCCGCGGCCGCGACCCTGCGCGACGGCGGCACCGGCAACACGCTGCTGCGGACCCTCGGCGCGGACGACCGCTTCCCCTTGGACGAGGCGCTGCTGACCGGACTGCTCGCCGATCGGGGGGCGTTCACCGGGGTCGCGGCCGAGCAGATCGCCGAAATCGGTTCGCGGGTCGCCGCAGTGGTGGCCGCCGACCCCGCCGCGGCCGACTACCGCCCGGAGCCGCTCCTGTGACCATCGCGGCGAGGAGAAACGAAAGAGGGTGCGCGTGAACTACCTGCGAATGCTCCGAACACCACACGCTTTTCGCGTCTTGTCCGCGAGCTGGATCGGGCGGTTGCCGAGTTCGATGGCGGCCGTGACCATTCCGCTGGCGCTGCGGCACGCCGGTGCCGGGTACGCGTTCATCGGGGCGGCGGCCGCCTGCTTCGCGATCTCCGCCGCCGTCGGGGCGCCCGTGCTGGGCCGCGCCGTCGACCGTATCGGTCAGACCAGGGTGCTGGCGGCCACGACCGTGCTGGCCGCGGCCGGATTCGTGCTCATCGCGCTGGCACCGGCCCAGCACCCGACGGTGCTGCTGGGCGCGGTGCTGGCCGGTGCGTTCACCCCGCCGCTCGAACCGTGCCTGCGGGTGCTGTGGCCGGACATCTTCGCCCAGGAGGAATTGGAGAACGTCTACGCGGTCGATTCCGCCGCGCAGGAACTGGTTTTCGTCGCCGGGCCACTGGCGGTGTCGCTGTGCCTGGCGATCGCCGCGCCGATCACCGCGCTGTGGGTGCAGGCGGCGCTGAGCGTGCTGGGCGTGCTGGTGTTCGCCACGGCCGCGCCGTCGCGGCGCTGGCGACCGAGTCCGCACGACCGGCACTGGCTCGGGCCGCTGCGCAACCTGGGGCTGATCATCGTGTTGCTGGCGCCGTCCGGCGCGGGGATGTCGATCGGGACGCTGAACGTGCTGTCGGTCTCCTATGCCGAACAGCACCGGGTCCCCGGCGGCGCGCCGATGCTGCTGGCGGTCTTCTCGCTCGCCTCGCTGGCGGGCGTGCTCGGCTACGGGGCGATCAGGTGGACGATCCAGCCGCGCACCCGGCTGCTGGTGAGCGTCGGCGGCCTGCTGATCGGCTGGCTGCTGCTGACTCTCGTACCGCCGCCGGTCCCGATGTTCGCGGTGCTGCTGCTGACCGGCATGTTCCTGGCGCCGACGCTGGCCTCGGTGTGGCTGCTCATCGGCATGCTCGCCCCGGCGGGCACCACCACCGAGGCATTCGCCTGGCTGGTCACCCTTTTCGCCGCGGGCAACTCGATGGGCGCGGCGCTCGTGGGTGTGGTGCTGACCCACGCCAGCACGCACTGGGCGGCGGCGTGCGGTGTGTTCGGCGTGACGGGGTGTCTGCTGCTGCTCGGGCTCGGCTATCGGCGGCTCGCGCCGCCCGCGCCGGACCGGGTCGCCCAATCGTCGGCGACCGGGCAGGCGGGCTGATGGGCACGCTGGTCCTGACCGGTGCGGCGACCGTGTTCTCCGGCGATCTCGCCGAGCCGCTGCTGCCCGGCGTCGACACCGTCGTGTGCCGCGACGGGGTGATCGCGGCCGTCGACGACGCCGATCGGCTCGCCGCCGACCTCGAGGCCGCCGACCAGGTGATCGACCTGCGGGGCGGCACACTGGCTCCCGGCCTGATCGACTCGCACGGCCACGTCACCTTCGGTGACTACAGCCCACGCCAGCGCGCGGTGGACTACCTGGCCGGGTACGTGCACGGCGGCATCACCACGACCGTCTCCGCGGGCGAGGTGCATGTGCCCGGCCGCCCGCGCAGTGCCGCCGGGGTCAAGGCGCTGGCGGTGGCGGCGCACAGCTGTTTCGCCGAGTACCGGCCCGGCGGGATGCGGGTGCACGCCGGTGCGGTCCTGATCGAGCCGACCCTGACCGAGGCCGACTTCGCGGAGCTGGCCGGGTGCGGAGTTCGGTTGGCCAAGTTCGGATTCGGCGCGTTCGCCCATCCGCTGGACGGCCGCGACCAGGTGCGCTGGGCGCAGGCACACGGGATGACGGTGATGTGTCATGCCGGTGGCGCCAGCGCGGCCGGGGGCGCGGCGCACAACGGCGAGGTGGTGCTGGCGCTGCGGCCGAACGTGTGCGGGCACGCGAACGGCGGCCCGACCGCACTGTCCCCGGCCGAGGCGGAGCTGCTGCTCACCGAGAGCGATATGGCGCTACAGGTGGTGCAGGCGGGAAATCTCAGGGCCGCACTGCATCTGGTGCGCCGCGCGGCCGAATGCGAGCAGCTGCACCGGATCGTGGTCGGCTCGGACACGCCGTCCGGCTTCGGCGTCATGCCGCTGGCGGTGCTGAAGACGGTGCTGGAGCTGACCGCGCTCGGCGGACTGGAACCCGCCGTCGCCTGGTCGCTGGCCACCGGCAACAACGCCGACACCTGGGGCCTGTCCGCGGGGCGGCTCGCACCGGGCGCTCCCGCGGACGTGCTGGCCCTGGCGGCACCGGCCGGTTCCCAGGCCGACACCGCCGCGGACGCGCTGCGCGTCGGGGACATTCCGGCGATCACCGCCGTGGTCACCGCGGGTGAGCTGCGCGCACTGCCGAGCCGCAATACGCCCCGCCCGGCGGTCCCGGTCGTGCCCAGCGCGCCGGTCGCCATCTGAGAAGAACATCACGAAACCGCGCCCCAGGAGGTCGCCCCATGACATCTGTTCTCGTGCTGTCCGGAAGTCCGTCGGCCGTGTCCCGGACCGCGGCGCTCGCCGAACATCTGGCCGAGCGGCTGCGCCTGCACTCACATACGGTGCGCACCATCAGGATTCGCGATCTGCCCGCTGGTCCGCTGCTGGCCGCGGACGCGACCGACCCGGCGCTGGCGGCGGTGGTGGAGGCGATCGGCGAGGCCGACGGGCTGGTGGTGACCTCGCCGGTCTACAAGGCGGCCTACAGCGGCGTGCTCAAGACGCTGCTCGACCTGCTGCCGCAGTACGCGCTGGCCGGGAAGGCGGTGCTGCCGGTGGTCACCGGGGGCAGCCCCGCCCATGTGCTGGCGATCGATTACGCGCTGCGGCCGGTGCTCTCCGCGCTCGGCGCGCATCACATCCTGCCCGGCTGGTTCGTCCTGGACACCCACATCCAGCTGATCGGGGAGGACGTGGTGCTGGCACCGGAGACGACCGGGCCGCTGTACGAGGCCGTCGACCGTTTCTCCGAGACGCTGCACGCGCGCGATTCGCTGGCCGGTGGTCACTGGACCGCCGCCATCCGATGACGCCGCCCGATCCATCCACCGGAAGGAAGCTCGTGGAAGACGAAATGCCCTGCGCGGAAGTCGTTGTCGTCGGTTCGGGGGGCGCCGGTCTGCTCGCCGCCGCGGTGGCGGCGGACGCCGGATTGTCGGTGACGGTGCTGGAGCGCACCGCACTGCTGGGCGGCACCACCGCGGTGTCCGGCGGCATGCTGTGGGTGCCCGGCAATGCTCCGATGGCCGCCGCAGGCATCGAGGACTCCCCCGACGACGCCCTGCGCTACCTGGACCTGGTCACCGAGGGCACGGTCCCCCGCGCCCGGCTCGAGCACTACGTCAAGGCGGCACCGGAGATGGTGCAGTGGCTGCTGGAGCACACCCCGGTCCGGCTGTTCCCGATCGATCGCCCCGACTATCACTCCGAGTGGCCGGGCGCGCGAAATGTGGGTCGCTGCTTGGACAACGAGCCCTTCCCGACCGCGGACCGGCCCGGCCTGCTCGGGCGCATCCGCCGTGGACCGCAGTTCCCGCCGCTGACCTATCACGAGCGGCACCTCGCCCGATTCGACGGCCCCGACCGGGAATTACTCGAACGGCGGCGGTCGGAGGGTGTGCTCACCGTGGGCGCGGCGCTGGTCGCGGGGTTGGTCGCGGCCTGCGACGACCGCGGGGTGCGGTTCGTGACCGAGGCGCGGGCCACCGCGCTGCTGCGCGCGGACGGGCGGGTGACGGGTGTCCGGACCGCCGACGGGCGGGAGTTCCCGGCCGCGAACGTGGTGCTGGCCGGGGGCGGATTCGAATGGAATGCCGTGCTGCGCACCGCGTTTCTGGGCGATATCCCGGTCCTGCCCGCCAGCCCACCGGGCAACGAGGGCGACTGCCTGACGATGGCGCTGGCCGCGGGCGCCGCGGTGGAGCGCATGAGCCAGGCGTGGTGGGTGCCCGCGCTCGCGGGAGTACCGGAGCGATACGACGGGGCCCCGCTCACCCGCCACCTCGTGGGCGAGCGCTGCCTGCCGGGATCGATCATGGTCGACCGGCACGGTCGCCGGTTCGTCAACGAGGCGGTCAACTACCACGACATCACCCGGGTGCTGTTCAACTTCGACGCCGACCAGCACCGGCCCGACCACCTGCCGGTGTGGCTGGTCTTCGACGAAACCTTCCGCACCCGTTACCAGGTCGGTACCGCGTCGCCGCGCGAACCCGCGCCGGACTGGTTCACCAGCGCTGCCACCCCGGCCGCGCTGGCCGCGGCGATCGGCGTCGACCCGGACGAGCTCACCCGGACCATCGAGCGGTTCTCCGCGCACGCCCGCGCGGGCAGCGATCCCGATTTTCATCGCGGCGAGACCGCGCACGACCGCTACTACGGCGACCCGCGCCACGGCGGCAACCCCTGCCTGGGCGAGCTCGCCGCGCCGCCCTTCCACGCCGTCCCCGTCGTCCCCGGCGCCCTGGGGACCAAGGGCGGTCCGGTCACCGGCCCGGCGGGCGAGGTGCTCGGGACCGACGGCACGGCGGTGCCCGGACTGTTCGCCTGCGGCAATGTGTCCGCGACCGTCATGGGCCCCGGCTATCCCGGCTCGGGCGGCACACTCGGTCCGGCGCTGACCGCGGCCTACTGTCTCGGCACCGCGCTCGCGCGGCGGCCCCGCGGATAGGTCCGCACCGCGGCTATCACACCCGACTGAGGAATTTCCTCAGTTGTTCGCGCGCGCTTCGCGTTGCCGGAAACCGCCTTTCGCATGCCCGTCACCGATCGCCTTGGCAGTAGCCGAGTTTCACGTATAAATTCCCGAACAGTAAGCGCCACAACAGAATCCAACTGCGCGCGACATCCAAACGGACACAGGAGCAAACAGGTGAAACGCTGGTCCAGTAAGGATCTGAAGGTACTGGTTCCGCCCGCCGACGGACGGCCGGGTGAGGGCATATTCGTCTTCTCCGACCGCTATTCGGTCTTCGACTTCGGGGTGATGCCCGACGAGATACCGGGTAAGGGCGCGGCCTCGTGCGCCATGGCGGTCCGCTCGTTCGAGCTGTTCGAACAGGCCGATATCTGGACGCATTTCCTGGAGCAGGTGGCCGACAACGCCATTCGGATCCAGCTGCTCGACGTGGACACCGACGGCAGCAAGGGGCCCGCCGGTCCCGGACGCACCATTCCGTTGCAGGTGGTCTACCGGCTGGCCCTGCCCCGGGAATCCTCGGTGCATCGCCGGGCCGCGGCGGGCACCCTGGACCACGCCACCGTGCCGCCGTACGGCGACGCCGGGGCGCCCTGGCTGGCCGAGCCGATGGTGGAATTCACCACCAAATACGAGGAGACCGACCGATTCATCGGCCGGGCGGAGGCGGCCCGGGTCGGCGGTGTGGACCCCGCCGACCTCGCGGTGCTGACCGAGCTGACCACCGGCGTCGCCCGCGTACTCGAACGGCACTGTGCCGCAGTGGGACTGACGCTGGCCGACGGAAAGGCCGAATTCGGCTTCGACGGCGACCGCAGGCCGATCCTGATCGACCACGCGGGCACCCCGGACGAGAACCGCTTCTATCTCGGGGCCACCCCGGTCTGCAAGGAACTGCTGCGCTTCCTGCACCCCGGCCTGCGCGAGGTGGTGCAGCGCCTGGTCGCCGACCGGATACCCCGCGATCGGTGGCCCCGGCCGGAGCCGCTGGCGCCGGACCTGGTCGCCGCGACGGCGGAGATCTACGCCGCGCTGGCCGCCGCCTGGACGACCGGCCCGGCCGTGGCGGAGCGATTGCACCGCGCCGTCGAGGATTTCGTCACCGCCTGCGGAAACCCCACCGATCTCCGGCAGCGCACCGGCCTGACCGCCGCACCGATCGGCGGTGCCGCATGACCTCGCACCTCACGGCGGCGAGTACCCGCCACGGCAGCGCGGTCCGGGTGTCCTCCCCGGCCCGGATCAGCTTCACCCTGATCAGCCTGGACGCGCAATCGCGGCGCCGCAACGGAATCGCGTCCATCGGTGTCGAGCGGCCGGGGGCGAGGGTGACCGCCGCCGTGGCGTCCGGCCCCACCACGATCACCGGCGTCGAGGGCGAGCACCACGCCGCGCTCACCGCCGCCGCGGACACGCTCCGCACGCTCTGGGACGGCCCGCCGGTTCACCTCGACATCGATGCGGCGCTCCCCGCGCACAGCGGATTCGGTTCCAAGACAACGACTCTCATTGCCGCCGGATATGCCTACGGGCTGCTCTGCGACCGGACCCCCGACATCCGGTGGCTGTCGGCCACCCTCGGCCGCGGCCGCACCTCCGGCGCGAGCACCGGGCTCGCCGAGCACGGCGGATTCCTGGTCGACTGCGGCCACCCGAACCCCCCGGACTTCGCCGACGAACCCCGGAAGTACCTGCGCCCCAGCCACTTCGCCACCGCCGTCGAACCGCCGACGCCGCTGGTCAAGCTGGACTTCCCGGACTGGCCGATCCTGATTCTGCTGGCGAACGGCCGCCACATCGGCGGCGCCGAGGAACTGGAGTGGTTCACCACCACCATGCCGATCCCGCCCGCCGAATCGTGGCGCACCTCCCACCTGGTGTTCATGGGGCTGGCGCCCGCCGTCGCCGAACGCGACTACGACACGTTCTGCTCCGTGGTCGACGAACTGACCTTCACCGGCTACTTCAAACGCGCCCAGATCGAATTGCAGGGGCGGGAGATGGTCGACCTGCTCGACGAGGGCCGCGCCCAGCCGAGTATCGACGCCATCGCCATGAGCAGCCACGGGCCGACCTGCTTCGCCTTCACCAGGGATCCGGAGGCCGCCGCCCACTGGGCGGAGGGCCTGCGCGAGCGCGGCCTGATCCGGGATCACTGGTTCACCACCGTGCGCAACAGCGGATTGGCCGCCGACTGGCTGCCGTGACGACGGCCCGCACGAGTAGTCCTCAGACCGCCGGGACGATGCTGCCCGGCAGCAGATCCATCCGCGGCGGCGAGAAGATCTCCAGGTACGTCGCTCCCGCCGGGCCGACACCCAGCGGCGCGTGGGGAGCCTCGATGGGGATGTAGAGCACGTCGCCGGTCGACAGCCCGACCTCCTCCCCCGCCACCGACATCCGGACCTCGCCACCGAGCACCACCACCCATTGTTCGTGCGGGTGGTGGTGCGTCTGCCCGGTGAATTCCGCGGTCGGCTCTATCTCGATCCGCACGAAGGACATATTCTGCCCGCTCGCGATCCGCCTGCTGTCCTTCGCGCGCGGACTCCGCGTGCGCGGCATCTTTTCCCAATCGATGAACACGACGTCACTCCCTTATTCGCATCAGAAATGCGTGAACCACCGCAGTATGCCGCGGCGGCGGCCGGGAAGCGAGCGCCCGCGGGTTCAGGCGAATCGATGCAATTCCGCCGCGGTGTCGATAATGTGAGTCGGCCCGGCGGCCCGCAATTGCTGCACCGAATGCGCGCCCCAGGTGACGGCAATGGTATCCATGCCCATGGCCGCGCCCATCGCGATATCGGTGGCGGCGTCGCCGATCATCACGGCATCGGCCGGGTCGATGCCGGTCTCCGCCAGCGTGCGCTCCAGCATCTCCGGGTGCGGCTTCTTGCGGACCACCAGGTCGTCGCCGATATACAGCCGGAAGTAGTCGCCGATGCCGAGGTGCCGTGCCGAGACCACGGCGAACTCGGTGTTCTTGCTCGTGGCCACCGTACATTCGGCACCGGCGGTGGTCACCTGCTCCAGCGCGTCGCGGATACCGGGAAATGCCCTGGTCTTCTCCGGCAGGAATTTCCAATAGAGATCGCGGTAATCGGCGACCAATCGCTCGTAGCGGGCGTCGTCGTGGATACCGCCGGTCAGATCGCGGAATACCTCGGGCAGGGAACGACCCATATTCTCGACAATCCGGCGCGGCTCGACCGGTGGCAGCCCGTTCCGCTCCAGCGACCCGGCAAAAGAGGCGACGACACACTCACCGGAATCGGCGAGTGTGCCGTCGAAATCGAATACGAACAGCTGATATGTTGTGCCCACCCGGCCAACATACCCGCCGAAATCGGTGTCAGGCGTTCAGCAGCGGGGTGAGGCGGTCGGTGCCGATCTCGGTGCGCAGGCTCGGGTTGGTGACGCCGAGACCGGGGTCGGGGGCCAGGCACAGGACGCCGACCTTGCCGAGGTGTTCGTTGCGTTGAATGGTGCGGGCGGCCTCGCCGGACTCCCGCAGGGGGTAGATCGCGGAGAGCATGGGCATGATGCGGCCGCGCTCGATGAGGCGGTTGGTCTGGTACTGCTCGTACAGGTTGGCGCCGTGGCTGCCGATGATTCGCTTCAGGCGCATCCACAGGTAGCGGTTGTCGAAGGTGTGCTCGTAGCCGGTGCTGGAGCCGCAGGTGACGATGACGCCGCCGCGCCGGGCCACGAATACCGAGACGCCGAAGGTCTGCCGCCCGACGTGCTCGAAGACGATATTGGGGTCCTCGCCGATCTCGCGCCGGATGATCTTGCCCAGCTGCCGACCCGCCGCCACCGTGGTCTCCGGGTCGGGGGAGATCTCACCGATCTCGCGCCGGTCGATCACCAACTCGCAGCCCAGCTTTCGGGCGATCTCCGCCTTGCGGTCGGAGCTGACGATGCCGATCGGGATGCCGCCGCCGTTGCGCACGAACTGCACCGCGTACCCGCCCAGGCCGCCGGCCGCGCCCCAGATGAGCACCACGTCGCCCTGGCGCATATTGGCGCCGTGCTCGCTGATCAGCATCCGGTAGGCGGTGCCGGCGCACAGCGGATTGCACGCCGCCTCCTCCCAGCTCAGGTGCGCGGCCTTGGGCAGCAGCTGGCTCGCCCGGACGACGGCGTAATCGGCCAGGCCGCCGAAGTTGGTCTCGAAACCCCACGCCCGCTGCTCGGCGCCGAGCATGCCGTCGGCGTGGGTGAGCGGCTCCTGGTCGTCGACGTGGGCGGTCGCCACGGCCACGTGGTCGCCGACCTTCCAGTTCCGCACGCCGCTGCCCACGCGCACGATCACCCCGGCCGCGTCCGAACCGAGAACGTGATGGGGCTGATCGTGGCGGGCGGCCCAGCCGCCCTGCTTGGCGTAGTAGCGCAGGAAATTGAAGGTGGGCAGCGGCTCGAAGGTGGCCGACCAGATCGTGTTGTAGTTCATCGCCGCCGCCATCACGGCGATCAGCACCTCGTCCGGGGCCAGCTCCGGCATCGGCACCTTGTCGACGTGGATCGACCGGCGGACGTCCTTGTCCGCGACGCCGCGGAACATGTCGACATCCTCGATCCGCAGATGCGCCGCCGTGTATTCGGTGGGCACCGGAATGCGTTCCAGCACATCGGAAGACGCCCCCGAGACGACGGCGGCGGAGAGTTCGTCCATGATCATCCTTCGTTCATTCCGACCACCGGCGACGAACATTCGGAAAAGGGCGAATGGCCCGGGGAGTCTACCTTCCGAGAATTCCAGGCGGTCATATCATTTCCGCTCCCCGCATATGGTGTGCGCCTCGGGAAGAGCGTAGAACGACGTGATCCGGCCCACCAACCCTTTCCGCCCCTACCCACCCCTATCGACCCCTGAAAATGAATTCGCGGACGACTCTAGTGAATTCACGGACGAAACTGTGCTGCGTTATCCGATCGAAAGCCGGAGCGTACGGATTTCGAAGGGGCGCAATGCCATTTCGATATCGGAGCCGCCCACCCCATAGTGCTCGGTCCGCGCCCACTCCCGCTCCAGCAGGTCGGTGGAGCGGGCGGCGGCGAGCGGGAAACCCGCGGTCAGCCGGGCCCGCGCGCGGCCGCCGTGTGCCTCGTACAGGCGCACCACGACGTCCCCGGACCGATCGTCGGCCAGTTTCACCGACTCGATCACCACGGCCGGATTGTCCACCGTCAGCAGGGGCGCCACCGCGTTCGCGCCCGCGACCTCCCGGACCGGCAGGTTGATCCGGTAGCCCTCGCAGACCGCGGCGGCCACGTCGGCGCCGGGGATAAGGGCGTGCCGGAAGCGGTGCACGCCGTGGTCGGTGTCCGGGTCCGGGAACCGCGGCGCGCGCAGCAGCGACGCGCGCAGCAGCGTGCCGAATCCGCCGCCGTCCAGCGGGATTCGGGCCACGTCGTGACCGTAGGTGGAGTCGTTGGCCAGCGCGACACCGTACCCCGATTCGGCCAGCAGCATCCAGCGGTGCGCGCAGATCTCGAATCGGGCCGCCTCCCAACTGGTATTGACGTGGGTAGGGCGGTGCACGTGCCCGAACTGGATCTCCGCCGCCGACCGCTCCGCGGCGACGTCCAGCCCGAAGGCGAGCTTCAGGAACTTCTCCGTCTCGTGCCAGTCGACCTCGGTGTCGATCTCGATCGCCCGCTCCCCCGCCCGCACGGTCAGCCGCTGGCGCACCGTCGAGAGCCCGAAGGTGCGCACCACCGTGACCGCGGCCCGGTCGGGGCCGGTGGACTCGAGCACGACCTTGTCGGCGGCGGTGAGATCGGTGACCGTATTGCGGTAGTGGCGGTCGACGTCCCAGGCGTCCCAGTTGTTCGGCACGTCCGGATGCAGTTGCAGCAGGTTGCCCGACGAGCCGGGCGCGATCGCCTCCCGCCCCGCCGCGAGGTCGTACACCGAGCGCAGCAGCCCGTTGCCGTCGACGACGACCCGCAGCACCCCGTTGGCCAGCACGAATCCGCCGTCGGCGGGTTCGGCGAGGACCGGGTCGCCGGAGGGTTGCGCCGCGGCGGCCGCGCCCAGGCCCGCCACCCCGTCGCGCGCGTGCGGGGCGGCGTTGAACACCACGGTGTCCGCGCCCGCGCCCGCGAGCCGCCGCTGGGCCGCGTCGATGATCTCGGTCAGCCGCACCGCGATCTCGGCGTAGTCGCGTTCGGCCTCGCGGTGCACCCAGGCGATCGAGCTGCCGGGCAGGATGTCGTGGAACTGGTTGAGCAGCACCGTTTTCCAGATCCGGTCCAGCTCGTCGTACGGGTACTCGGCGCCGTGGCGCACCGCGGCGGTGGCCGCCCACAGCTCGGCCTCGCGCAGCAGATGCTCGCTGCGGCGATTGCCCTGCTTCGTGCGCGCCTGGCTGGTGTAGGTGCCGCGGTGCAATTCCAGATACAACTCGCCGGACCACACCGGCGCGTGCGGATATTCCGCCTCGGCCTTGCGGAAGAATTCCGCCGGAGCCTCGACGGCCACCCGCGGCGAGCCCTCGAGATCGCGCAGCCGCGCGGCGCGGGCGAGCATTTCCCGGGTCGGTCCGCCGCCGCCGTCGCCGTATCCGAACGGCACCATCGACCGGGTGGCGCCGCCCTTCTCGGCGAAATTGCGTTCCGCGTGCGCCAATTCGGCGCCGGTCAATTCGCTGTTGTAGGTGTCGACCGGCGGGAAATGCGTGAAAACCCGGGTGCCGTCCAATCCCTCCCACCAGAACGTGTGGTGCGGGAACTTGTTGATCTGGTTCCAGCAGATCTTCTGGGTGAGAAACCAGCGCGATCCGGACTGCGCGACCAGCTGCGGCAGGGCCGCGGTGTAGCCGAAGGAGTCCGGCAGCCAGACCTCCTCGGTCTCCAGGCCGAATTCGTCCAGGAAGAAACGCTTTCCGTGCACGAACTGCCGGGCCAGCGCCTCGCCGCCGGGCAGATTGGTGTCCGACTCCACCCACATCCCGCCGACCGGGACGAACCGGCCCGCCGCCACCTGCGCGGCGACCCGCGCGAACAGTTCCGGCGCGCGCTCCTTCACCCACGCCAACTGCTGGGCCTGCGACATCGCGAAGACGAAATCCGGGTTGTGCTCCAGCAGATCGACGACATTGGCGACAGTGCGGGTGACCTTGCGGACGGTCTCCCGGGTGGGCCACAGCCACGCGGAGTCGATGTGCGCGTGCCCCACCGCCGAGATCCGGTGCGCGCTGGCGTGCGCCGGGCGCGCCAGCGTGTCGGCGAGTTCGGCGCGCGCCGCGGCGGCGGTGCCGGGCACGTCGTGCACGTCCAGCGCGTCGAGCGCGCGCTCCACCGCGCGCAGGATCTCCCAGCGGCGCGAACCGGTTTCGGGCAGCTCCCGCATCAGCTGCACCGCCACCTGGATGTCGGCGCCGAGGTCGGCCACCTCGGTGTCGTACACGGCCAGCGCGACCCGCGAGATCCGGTACAGCGGGGCGTCGCCCGCGGTGTCGCGGTGGCCCAGGTGCGTGGGCCGGAACATCGCCGCCCCGGCGGTGCCGCCGAAGATGGTCGGGTTGGCGGCCGCCTCCACGTAGAGCTCGACCCGCTCGCCGCCCGCGGCGGGCGCGCCGATCCGCACCCAGGAATTGCGCGGGCTGAGCCCCTTGATCACCGTGCCGTCGGGCGCGTAAACCATTCCCTCGCACTGGAATCCGGCCATGCTGGCGTCGAAGCCGAGGTCGATGACCGCCTCCACGGTGCGCCCGGCCCAGGCGGCGGGCACCTCGCCGGTGACCCGGCACCACATGGTCGCCCACGGCGGCCCCCACATCTGACCCACCGTGGCCTCGCGGTACTGCGCGGACAGGCCCTCGGCCACCGGCACCGGTTCGCCGGGGGCGTGCCACACCTCGATCCGGGCGGGTACCGACTCGGGATACACCGCGGGCCGGATCCGCTCCACCAGGATCCGGAAGATGCGGTCCTCGACCAACTTCCGATCATCGTGCATTCGCCACTCCGAAGGTTCGTGGACTGATCTCCCCCGAAGCCATGCAACCACAAAACCTCTCGGTCCGCGCCGGACCCGGGCCGCCCTTGACAGCGTTACTCGACCGACGTAATAATTACTCATGCAAGTAAGAGAGGTGACCGGGCGGTCGGTGACGGCAACCGCACGCCGCGCCCAGATCGTGGCCGCGACCATCGAGACGATCGCCGAACTCGGTTACGGGCAGGCATCGTTCGCGCGGATCGCGGAACGGGCCGAGCTCAGCAGCACCCGGCTCATCTCGTATCACTTCTCCGGCAAGGACGAGCTGATGCGCGCGGTCATCGCGGACGTGTCCACCGAGATCCGCGCCTTCATGTCCGAGCGCCTGCGGGACCTGCCCGACCAGCGCAGCGCCCTGCTCACCTACATCCGCAGCCGGGTCGAGTTCATCGCGGCCCGCCGCACCCAGATGGACGCGCTGATGTCGATCTTCCTCGAGTTCCGGGGCACCGACGACGAGCGCAGCTACGACAGCGCCAACGAACGGCGCACCCTCTCCTACGTGCAGGACATCCTGGAGGCCGGGCAGCGTTCCGGCGAATTCCGCAAGTTCGACACCTTCGTGATGGCCTCGACCATCGAGCGGGCGATCGACGGCCTGCCGTTCCTGCTCCGCACCGCGCCGGACCTCGACCTGAGCTCGTACGCGGCGGAGCTGACCACCCTGTTCGACCTCGCCACCACCGGGAGTACCCCATGACCACCACGCAGACCAGCCCCGCGCCCCCGCAGCAGTCGGGGCGGCGCATGCTCCTCGAGCTGCTGACCGACCTCGTCCTGCCGACCGTCCTCTACTACGTGCTGCGCAGCACCGGGATGGGCATGTACCTGAGCCTGTTGATCTCGGCCGCCATTCCGGCCGCGATCGCCGTGGTGCGGCTCATCCGCAACCGCCGCGTCGACGGCGTGGCGCTGTACGCGGTGACGGTCATGGTGCTCGGCGCGGTGGTGTCGCTGATCGCCGGGAGCCCGCGCTTCATGCTCGCCCGCGAGGGCTGGCTGACCGGCATCACCGGCCTGTGGTTCCTGGTCTCGGTGCGCTTCGGGCGCAGGCCGCTGGCCTTCCTCTACAGCCGCCCGGTGCTGGAGCGGCGGCTGACCCGCCGCGGCGTCCCGGGCGACTGGGAGCAGCTGTGGGAGCAGCTGCCGGGCTTCCGCCGGATCTGGCGCGTGGCCACCGTGCTGTGGGGGCTGGCGCTGCTGGGCGACGCGGTCGTGCGCGTGCTCATGGCCTACAGCCTGCCGGTCGACACGGTGCCCGCGCTCAGCACGCCGATGTACACGGTGACCTCGGTCGTGCTGCTGATCGTCACCAATACCTACTACCGGTTCGCCGGGCTGTTCGACGGCGGCTCGGCGCTGTACGCGTCGTTCCGAGGTTCGGGCGGCCTGCCCGCCGCGGCCGGGGTCACGGGTAGGCGCTGAGGTGCCGGTAGCCGGGCCACAGTGCGGCCCACGGCTTTTCGCGGTCGCGGCAGACGATGATCGGTCGGCCCTGTTCGGGATTGTCGATGCCCAGCCGGTTGTCGACGGTGTCCACCGTTCGGCACGAGCCGAAGTCGGCGGCGAGCCGCGCCGGGTCGACGCCGATCGCGACCACCACGCCCGCCGAGTCCGGCGGGGCGCCCCACTCGTACAACCCGTTGTGCCCGCTGTAGATCGCGGGCAGGCCGTGGCCGTACCGGTCCAGGGCGCCCGCCTCGGCGAAGTTCTGGGTCAGCAACACCGCGTCGGCGCGGTCCGCGTCCGGCAGTGCCCGGTAGGCCGCCTCGGCCTGCGCGGCCAGCTGCTGCCAGCCGACATCCTGCAGCGACCGGCCCGCGCGCTGGAATTTGTGGAACTCGCTGCGCGGGATCACCGGCAGCGACAGCACCACCTGCAGCGCGGCCCCCAGCACCAGGGCGAGCACCAGCGTCACCAGGCGCAGGGTGCGCACTCCCACCCAGCGGTCGGCGACCACGCAGCCGACGGCCAGCAGCGCGATCAGCAGGCCGCCGGTGTAGTCGGGCCGCCCGCCGTCGACGAGATACGACGCCGCGGCGGCGACCACGTAGCCGATGCCCAACGCCCGCACGGGTTTCCACTCCGGCACCCGGAACAGCTGGACCAGCCCGATCATGCAGAGCACGAACAGGAGGGGACCCAGCAGCAGCACCAGGTTGGTGACGAACATGGCGCGGTAGGCCGTGCCGTCCGTGCTGCCCAGCGCCTGCGCCATGTGCAGCTGCGGAAAGTCGTGTGTCGCTTGGTAAATCAGATTCGGCGAGCCGATGACCAGGCCCAGCCCGGCGCCCGCGTACAACCACCGGTCCGCGAACACCTTCCGCGGCCCGGCCAGTACCAGGCCCAGCAGCAACGCCGCAACCAGAAGCAGCACAATGTATTTCGCGTACAGCGCGACCCCGACCACCAGACCCGCCCAGCACCACCACACGCCCTGCTCCCGCAGCAGCGCGCGGAGCACGCAGACCAGCACCGCGGCCCACGCCACGGTGTCGAGGCTGTTGGTGACGATGTAGTGGCCGAAGTTCAGCACCAGCGCGGAGGTCCCGACGGCGAACGCGGTCAGTGTCTGCGCGCGCCGGGTCCCGCCCAGTTCGGCGGCCATGACCGCGCCGAGCATGGTGACCGCGGCCGCGCACAGCATCGCGGGCACCCGGATTCCCCAGACGCTGTCGCCGAAGACGGCCGTCGCGGCGCGCACCACCATGGGCAAAAGCGGCGGCTGGTCCACGTATCCCCAGGCGAGACCGCGCTTTCCGAGCAGGCGGAAATACAATTCGTCGGGGGCGTAACCGTATTCGTTCGCGAACACGAGCAGCAACGCGATCAACCCGGCCGCCACCACCGCGACCGGCAACCACGCCACCGGGGAGGTCCGCCGCGCCCGCACCTCGCGGCGGACCATCAGTAATTCCCTGTCGAGGGACGTCATCATCACCCTTACCATTTCCCCGCCCGATCCTCGGCGCGGGGGCCTCGGAGAACAGGGGGAAACCGCGGCGGTCGGCGTAGAGCGCGGCCGCACGCGGTTGGCTCGTCGGGCCGACTATCGCCCGACGCCCCCCACTGAGATCCCGGCCAAAAGCATGCCGGGATCACTGATATTCGTACCGGTTAGCCGACGTCCCTGACGGCGACCAGGTCCGTCGGCAAGTCGGAACGGCGGCTGACATTGAGCTTGCGGTATATCCGCGTCAGATGCTGTTCGACAGTACTCACAGTGATATACAACTTACGCGATATCTGGCGATTCGAATAGCCGAGCACGGCCAGGGAGGCGACCCGATATTCGGCCTCGCTGAGGGCGGACATCGCATTGCGTCGCGGTTCCTTCGACGACAACTCCGTCGTCGTGGCCATGGCGGCCTCGCGCAGCGGCGGTTCGTCGTCGCTCCCGTCGACCACGAACAGCTTGTCGAGCATTTCCTTGGCATTCGCGCGGTAGCCGAGCGAGGTCAGATTCTTGACCACCGTCTCGACCAGCTCGGGCTTCAGCTGCCCGCCGACGAAAGCGTTGTACAGCGGCACCAGATGTCGGCGCACGCCCGCGGGGTCGGTACCCCACCGCAGCGCGGCCAGCAGCATGGTGATCTCCGTGCGCTGCGGTTCGTCGTCGGTCGCATTTCGCGCCAGGCTCAGATAATCGATCGCGGAATGCGTCTCGTCCACCGCCAGCATCTCGTCGGCGGCATCGCAGAGAATGGGAACGGCCCAGGGTCCGAGCTGTTCGGGAACCAGTGCCAGATGCCGGGCGACGACCGCCGTCGTGCCGTAGTCGAGCAGCAATCGAACCGCGCGGGTGCGCAATTCGTTGCGGGTCGGGCGGTCGATGGCGCTCAATACGGCCCGGCGGATCGCCGGGTGCCGCAGGGTGCCGTTGTGTGCCAATCCCGCGGATTCCAGAACGCCCAGCGATCGCTCGACGACATCGGGTTCGGCATTCGCGAGCCGGGCCACGAGTTGGGCGGAACCGTCCTCGTGCAGAATGGCCAGCGCCCGCGCCACCTCCATGACCTGAGAATCGCAGGAATGCAGGCACGCGCCGACCGCGGTGACGAATGCGTCGCCCGGAACCAGGCGTTTTACCGCGGCGCCCGGGAAAGCGCTGCCCGTTCCGGCCGCGGCGTCCTCGACGAGGGCACGGACGAGCAAGGGATTACCGCCGGTCAGGTGATAGCACTCGGGTGCGAATTGTTCGGCGGCGGCGCCGAGTTCGCGGCCGAGCACCCGGGCGATCCCGCGCTCCGACAGTGCGCCCAGGCTGATTTTCCGGGCATTCAGGTGCCTGCGCAGCGCGCCGCGGTAGGGATCGTCGGCGAATACGCTGCTGGATTCGGCCATCGCGATGAGCATGCGATGGAAGCCGACTCGTTCGGCCAGGTAGCACAGGCAGCTCAGCGAATCGGCGTCGATGTGCTGGGCGTTGTCCACCGCGATGACGATCGGCGTCGTCGCGGCCAGCTGAAACAGCTTGTCGGCGGCCGACTCCAGGGTGACCAGTTCGCCCGGTTCCCAGGTCGGGTTCAGTGCCTGCCCGAGGGTGCTGAACGGAAGATGCCGCTCGAACACCGAGGCGGACGCGCGCAGGACGACATGTCCGCGCTCGGTCGCCAGGCGCGCGAGGGTGGACAGCAGCTCGGTCTTGCCCGTGGCAACCGGGCCCCTGACGATCGCGACCTTGCCATTGCCGTGTGCGCTGTCGTCCAGCAGGTCGTTCAGCAAACGGATTTCGTTCTCGCGCTCGGCGAGCATTCCCCGTACCCCCCTGTCCGTACAAACGCTTCCGCCAGGTCATGGCAGAGAGGACCGTATGCCTTCGCGACATGCGGTCGTGTGGCCGGAACGGTCCGCGACATTGCGGCAACCGCTCGTAAAATCAGCGTCGACTCACTCCGTACAATCAAAGATCCATGCATTTCGCCACGCTCCAGCCGAATACGCATGCTTCGGCTGGGTATCCGAGTACCTGGTAAGAACCGCCACCTGTCTCACCCGACGCCGTCATCTGCTATCCGACAACGCCCATCAGCACTGAATCCAATTGACCAGTCGAAACAAATTTCAGAAAGTCACACAGATCTCGCTCTCACCAGGGGCCGCCAACGCACCGATTCGTACGATCCGAAGCCGGGTAACTCCCGTCCCGGCTCGCCCGCAATGCTATTACCGGACGCAAACGAAAGCAAGCTGAGATTCCGTTCTCTGCCGTATTTGGTGCGAATGTCCAATTTGCCGGAAATGCCGATCGCTTCGATACTCGCAAATTCAACTTCCCACCAGGCACTTCATGCCGGAACCGGCGGTATCGGGATGTCGCGACCCCCCGGCTTGCTACGCGGCTCGAAATGACATGTGACAAAACGGTGAACAGCCTATCGGGACCATACCTGAACGGCATTACTTCACATATACTCGATGCGCCGCCGGGTGATTCGGCATTCATTGAGCAATTACCATTCCAGCGCTTCCGTCAACCGTTTCGGCGCAACACGGATTGCCCGATTGCCGACGGCCTCGGCGGTGAAATCGGGCGTTGCCGCGCCGCCGGGGGTCGGGTGTGGAATCTCCACGGTCGACGGGCGGGACCGGCCTCCGGGGTGCCATGTATGCAACGACGCCGGGGGGCCGTCTCTTCCGATTGAGCGAAAAAATACCGGGCGGACCACTTACCGTAACGTCGACTCGGGTCCGGGAGGGATATCCGGCGCGGGGTGGGCGGCAGCGAGCCAACCGGGCAGTACGCTTGCGCCATTCGATCGGTCAGGTCTCCATGACCGCATTTTCAAACCCCTTCCTCCCCCTGCGGCTCCCTCCGCAGCATCACCAGATGGTAACAAGTCCGACCGATTGGTCGCAACAAGTAAACGGATCGCTATGCGTCCTATTTGTCCGTTATACCGAGGGGTTCCTTTCGGGGTTCCCTCGTGAGATCGTTTCGGGCACACTCTAGTTGAATCCCCATATTCCGGGGTATCCGGTGGTCGGGCCCTCTCGCATCCTCGTAGCATCGCCCTCGGAGGCGGCCTGGGTGGCCGACGATGCCCGAAAAGGTCTACAACTACACGCTTTTCGCTGCGCGAGCCGTGCCGAGCGAGACGGGTCCGCGGCAGAGGTTCACCGGATGACCGACGACGACAGGACCACCGACGACATGACTACCGACAACCCCGCGGGCGGCACCGCGCCTACGCTCGGAGCCGACAACCCGCCGCCGCCCGAGCACACCGGTGGCCGGCTCACCCTGATCATCGCCCTGTTCGATCTGCTGGTGCCGCTGGTGCTGTACTACGTGCTGCGCGGTGTCGGCTACAGCGAGATCACCTCGCTGATCGCCACGTCCATCCCGCCGATCATCAGCTACATCATCCAGGCCGTCGTGCTGAAGAAGAAGGACGGTTTCGCCGTCCTCATCCTGGTCTTCCTCATCATCAGCATCCTGCTCGCGCTGACCACCAAGGACGCGCGGGCGCTGCTCACCCGAGACGCCTGGATGACCAGCTTCGGCGGCATCTACTTCCTGGCCTCGGTGCGCTGGGCGAAACGGCCGACCGCGTTCTCCATCGCCCGGCCACTGCTCGAGGGCCGCTACGGCAAGCCCGGCATGATGAACTGGGACACCATCTGGGAGAACTACCCGGCGTTCCGGCGGATCTGGACCACGATCACCGTGATCTGGGGTGTCGGCCTGCTGGTCGACGCCGCCATCCGCATCGTGCTCGCCTACACCCTGCCCGTCGACGTGGTGGTCGGCACCAACAGCAGCCAGTACTTCGCCTGGTTCTTCGTCATGCAGGTCATCACCAATGTCTATCTTCGCCGGGGGCGCAAGAAGCTGCCCCCGGAGTTCGAATTCCAGCGCCGCCGCCGCGCCGCCGCGGCCTCCTGACCGCGGATCGGCGGATCGGCAAGCGCCACGAGGGATCTCATGCGTGGAATTATCCTGGCGGGAGGGGCGGGTACGCGCCTGCACCCGCTCACCATCGGGGTGAGCAAGCAGCTCATGCCCGTGTACGACAAACCGATGATCTACTATCCGCTGTCCACGCTGATGCTGGCCGGGATCCGGGACATCCTGGTCATCACCACACCCCACGACGCCGCGCAGTTCCAGCGGTTGCTCGGGGACGGCAGCGCCTGGGGCATCTCGCTCACCTACACCGTGCAGCCCGAGCCGGACGGTTTGGCCCGGTCGTTCATCCTGGGCGCGGACCATATCGGCAACGACTCGGTGGCGCTCATCCTGGGCGACAACCTGTTCTACGGTCCCACGCTGGGGCGGCAGCTCAGTCAGCTGAACGCCGTCGACGGGGCCACGATCTTCGGTTACCGGGTGTCGGATCCCTCGGCGTACGGCGTGATCGAGTTCGACAAGAACGGGATCGCCGTGTCGATCACCGAGAAGCCCGCGGCGCCCAAGAGCCAGTACGCGGTGCCGGGGATGTACTTCTACGACAATCAGGTCATCGAGATCGCCCGCGGGTTGCGGCCTTCCGCCCGTGGGGAATACGAGATCACCGACGTGAACAATGCCTACCTCGCGATGGGGAAGCTGAATGTCGAGGTGCTGCCGCGCGGTACGGCGTGGCTGGACACCGGCACCGTGGAGTCGCTGCTGGAGGCGGCCCAGTTCGTGCGCACCATCGAGCGCAGGCAGGGAATGAAGATCGGCGCGCCGGAGGAGATCGCCTGGCGCAAGAAATACATCAGCGACGAGGAATTGGCCGCGCATGCCCGGCGGCTGGCGAAGTCCGGGTACGGGGAGTATCTGGAGAGCCTGCTGGTCGCGGAGTGAGTGTGCCCTCGTGGTTCCGGCCAAAAGCACGCCGGAACCACGAGGGCAGACAGCCGGAACCACGAGGGCGGACAGCCGGAACCATGAGGGCGGACAGCCGGAACCACGAGGGCAGACAGCCGGAATGACGAGGGCGGATTCCGGGCCGAAAGCCCGGCGATGGCTCCGGCCAGCGTCACGCCGGAATGGCGAAGGGCGGCAGGTTATTTGGCGACACGGTCGGTGAACGCGCGGAACGGGGGGACGAAACGTGGTGCGCCCGTGGGGGTTCGGATGGCGTCGTGGTCGGAGCCGGGGATGATCGCCAGCTCGGCGGCGGACCCGGACAGGGCGCGGAACAGTTCCACGGTCATCTCCGGGCCGACCAGCTCGTCCTGGTCCGCGCCGAGGACGAGGACCGGAATGTCGATGCCCGCCAGCTGTTCATCGGACAGGCCCTCGTAGGTCAGCCACATGTGGGCCGAATCCTCCACGACCCGCCGCCACTGCGGTTCGCCGCCCGGGTGCCAGCCCTTGATGGTCGGGCCTTCTTCGCCGAGGCAGTAGTCGAGGAATTCGAGATTGGGTTCGTTGCGCCGGTTGGCGCCGAGCAGCATTCGGTGCTTGTCGCGGATGCCGCCGCGATCGAATCGCGGATAGGCGCCGCCGACGATCAGCGCGCCCGCCGTGCCCGGATGGCGGACGGCGAGTTCGAGGGCGATCTGGCCGCCGTCGCTCCAGCCGCCGACGAGGGGACGGTCCAGGCCGAGTTCGGCAATGGCGGCGGCCACCCGGTCGGCCGCCAGCGAATAGGTCAGCGGCGAGTCGAGCGGGTCGGACCCGCCGTGTCCGGGGCTGTCGAACAGGAAGAAGCGCAGGCCGTTTCCGGCCGCGTCGACGAACGGCAACCAGGTGACATGGGTGCCGAGGCCGCCGTGCAGCAGGACGACCGGCGCGCCCTCGCCCCGTTCGACGACCGCGATTCCGGCGGCCGTCGTCATGAGGTCGGCCCCTGGAGTTCGAACGGCTGCATGCCCCACGACAGCATTCTCGTCTCCCCGGGTGCGATGGCGTGCAGGTCGGTGGCGGGTGCGTCGGGTGGGTAGGTGCGCAGGTCGAGCCGGACCGAGCCGGAGCCGACCGTCGCACGGGTCCACTCGAATTCGGCCTCGCCCCAGATGCGCACGCCGTCGCCGGGGCGGTCCTCCCCCGCCCGAAGCCGGTGCACCACATGGGTTTTCCCGGGCAGCGGGCGGCCACCGCCGATGAGCACGTCCAGGTCCGGGCCGGTCACGGCGCGCCCGGTCACCTCGGCGGAATCCGCCCCGACCAGGTCGGTCAGGTCGGGCGCCTGCCCGCACAGGGTGAGCACGGCCGCGGCGCCCGCCGCGGGGTGGACGTCGGCGACCACGCCCACCCGGACGGGGTCGGCGCCGGTGTTGGTGATGCCGTGCACGACGGCGAGCCCGAAATCGCCCACGCTGACGGCGGTGACGACATTGCAGGCGAGGGTGGTGTCGGCGGCGAAGACCATGGTGCCGCCGTTGTTGCTGCGGACCCGCCAGCGCGTGCCGTCGGCCACCAGGGGTTGGGCGGGCTTGCCGTCCTCGGCGCCGACCAGCCGTGCGCCGGAGGCGGTGCCGTCGGCCAGATAGGGGACGCCGTCGAGGGTGAGGCCGCGCAGGCGCGGCCCGACGGGATCGACCTCGACCTGCACCCCGTCCGCGGCGACCCGGATGATGTCCGCGGCCACGTCACTCACGACCGATCTCCTCGCGCAGCACGTCGAGTACCTCCGCCTGGTGGTCGGTCAGGAAGAAATGGCCGCCGGGCCACTGCCGGAACCGGAACGGGCCGGTGGTGTGCTCCTCCCACGCGGCGACCTCGTCCAGGGTGGCCTTGGGGTCGGCGTCGCCCGCCAGCGCGATGATCGGGCAGCGCAGCGGCGGGCCCGGCCGGTAGCGGTAGGTTTCGGCGGCCTTGTAGTCGCTGCGCAGCGACGGCAGGATCATCTGCCGGACCTCTTCGTCGGCAAGCAGTTTCGCGTCGGTGCCGGACAGCTTGGTCAGCTCCGCGAGCAGGCCGTCGTCGCCGCTGAGGTGGACGGTCTCGTCGCGGTGCCGCGACGGGGCGCGCCGACCGGACGCGACGAGGCAGGCGATCTCGGTGCCGTTCGCCTCCAGGCGGCGGGCCACCTCGAAGGCGAGGGTCGCGCCCATGCTGTGCCCGAAGAACCGGATCTTCTTGCCCGCCAACGGCAGCAGCTGCGGGACGATGGCGTCGGCGAGTGCGCCGAGGTCATCGATGCAGGGATCGGCGCGGCGGTCCTGGCGGCCCGGATATTGCAGGGCGACAACGTCGGTCACCGAGGCAAGGGCGCGCGCGACGGGGAGGTAGTAGGTGGCCGAACCACCCGCGTGCGGGAAGCACACCAGCACCTTGTCGGTAACGTCCGAGGGCGCGTAGCGACGTAACCACACCCCGGTGTCCGGGGAAATCATCGTCATCGGTCCTCCTTCGGTGGCCAGGTCGGTACCGGCCGTCGAACTGCTCGTCACGTGCCCCCTCCGAGCCTAGGGGCCCGGATCCAGTGGATTCGCTAGTATTTTCGCCCGCTACCCGCCCCGGATCTCGCTGATGAAGGCGAACAGCGCCTCGTCGTCGGCCTCGGCCAGCCGTTCCCGCGCCGAGGTCGCGCCGAGGGGGGTGTCCGGTTCGTCGTCGGTCTCCTCGAGGCCCGCCAGGATCTCGCGCAACCGCAGCCGCAGGTGTTCGCGGTGCTCGTCGGGGAGGTGGTCGCGGAGCCGGACGGCGAGCCGGTCGACGTCGGCGAGCACGGCATCGGTTCCGGCGGAGGCCAATTCGCGGTGCACCTCGGCGGCGAGCTCGCCGATCGAGGGGTGGTCGAAGGCGAGGGTGGTGGGCAGGTCCAGGCCGGTGGCGGCGCGGATGCGGTCGCGCAGGTCGACCGAGGTCAGCGAGTCGAGACCGAGATCGCGCAGCGGGGTCGCCGCGTCCAGCGCGGTCACCCGGGTGTGACCGAGCACCTCGCCGACCTCCGTGCGGACCAGGCCGGTGACCAGGTCGAGGCGGTCGGTGGGCTCGGCCCGATCCCAGGCCGCCCGCCACGGCGGGGTCGGCGCGTCCGCACCGCCCGCGTCCGCCACCGTCCGCTCGCCCGATCGCGTGCGGGTGGGCACGGCCAGGTCCGCCAGCAGCGCGGCGGGGCGCAGACTGGTGAAGGTGGCGACGAACCGTTCCAGGTCCAGGTCGGCGACGGCGACCACCGGCTCCGGGCCGCGGGCGAGGGTGGGCAGAACGTCAAGGGCGCGTTGCGGATCGATCGGCCGCAGCCCGCGTCGGGTCAGCGCGGCCCGCGCCTGCGGATCGCTCGCCATGCCGCCGCCGTCCCAGGGTCCCCAGGCGATGGCGACGGCGCGTTCCCCGGCCCGGCGACGGCGACGGACGATGGCGTCGGCCGCGGCGTTCGCCGCCGAGTACGCGCCCTGGCCGCCGCTGCCCCACACCCCGGCGACGGAGGTCAGGACGATGAAGTCCATATCGCGGCCGCGGGTGGCCGCGTCCAGGACGGCCGCGCCGACCGCCTTCGGGCGCGCGGTCGAGGCCAGCAGCGCGGGTTCCAGCGCGGTGAGGGGGGCGTCGTCGAGCACACCGGCCGCGTGCACGACGGCCGTCGGGGCGGGCCCGGTGTCCAGGTCGGCCAGCAGTGCGGTGACCGCCGCCTCGTCGGCGATGTCGAGCGCCGCGAAATGCACGGTGGCGCCGCGGGATTCGATGGCGGTGCGCAGGTCGTCGGCGCCGGGGGCGTCGGGGCCGCGGCGACCGGCGAGCACGATGCGGTCGGCGCCGTGCTCGGCGGACCACACCGCGATCCGCCCACCCAGCGCGCCGGTGCCGCCGGTGATCAGCACGGTTCCCGACGGCTGCCAGGATTCGGCGCCGACCGTGCGCGGCATGGCGGCGAGGCGGCGGGCGTGGGCCTGTCCGTCGCGGACGGCGATCTGGTCCTCGCCGCCCGCGGCGAGGGCCGCGGCCACCGCGCGGGCGTCGCGCTGGGCGTCGTCGGTGTTCGGCGGCAGGTCGAGCAGGCCGCCCCACAGGCCGGGGTGTTCCAGTGCCGCGCTGCGGCCGAGCCCCCACACGGCGGCGGCCTCCGGCGTCGCGGAATCGGGTTGGGCCGCACCGGGTTCGACGGCGCCGCGGGTCAGGCACCACAGCCTGGTCTCGGCGCCGGTCTGCTGGGCGGCGGCGAGCACGCGCACCAGGTCGGGGACGGCGTTCACGGTGTCCACGACGGCGAGCACACCGGCCGGGGGGATGTCGTCGGTCAGGGCCGCCCGCAGGTCCTCGTCGGTGGCGGTGACATCGGCGGCGAGCGCGTCGCGCAGGGCGGCGAGGGCCGCATCGATCGTGCCGTCGGTGTGCAGCAGCCACCGCCCGGACGGTGTCCCGGCGGCGAGGCCGAGCGGGGTCCACTCCTCGCGCAGGTAGGTCAGGCCGGTGGTGACCGGCGGCCAGAAGCGCTGGTGTTCGAAGGGGTAGGTGGGCAGGGTCAGGTGCGGGCCCGCGGTGGCGGGCCAGGCGGCGAATTCGGCTCCGTCGCACCACAGTTGGGCCAGTGCGCGGCGCAGGGTGGCGGCGGGGGGTTCGTCGCGGTGGCCGAGGCAGTGGGCGCGCGTGTCGTGATCGGTCCGGACGTGTCCGACCAGCGACGGGTGCACGCCGAGCTCGATCCACCGGGCCAGGCCGGTGGACTTGGCGGCGGCGGTGACGGCGTCGGCGAACAGCACCGGCTCGGTCAGCTGGGTCGCCCAGTGCGCGGGGTCGGCCCAGGCGCCGGGTTCGAGCATCCTGCCGGTGACCGTGGAGGCGACCGGGGTGTGCGGCGCGGACCAGCGCAGCTCGCCCGCGACGGCGGCCAGGGCGTCGGCGGCCGGGGCCATCAGGGGTGAGTGGAAGGCGTGGCTGGTGTGCAGCCGCGAGACGCGCAGCTCGGCATCGAGTCCGGTCAGGACCGCGTCCAGCGCGGCGGTGTCGCCGGACAGGACGATGCTGGTGGACGAGTTGCGTGCGGCGACAACCACTCCCGCGGGCAGGTCGGCGGCGAGCTCGGCGAGCGCGTCGGGCCGCCCGGACACCGCCGCCATGGATCCGTCCGCGGTGGTCTCGGACATGAGGCGGCCGCGGGCGACCACGAGGCGGGCGGCGTCGGCGAGGCCGAGCGCGCCCGCGGCGTGGGCGGCGGTGATCTCGCCGACCGAATGGCCAAGGAGCACGGCGGGTTCCAGGCCCCGGGCCTCGAGCAGCCGGTACGCGGCGATCTGGTAGGCGAACAGCGCGGGCTGGGCCCAGCGGGTGTCGGTCAGCGTCGCCTCGTCGCCCCAGCACACCTCGCGCAGGGGGCGGTCGAGGAAGGCGTCCAGCGCCGCGCACGCCTCGTCGAAGGCGGCCGCGAATGTCGGGTCGGCCGCGGCGAGTTCGCGTCCCATGCCGAGGCGCTGGGTGCCCTGGCCGGGGAACAGGATTCCGGTGCCGCCGGGCCGGGCGACGCCGGTGATCAGCGCGGGGTGCTGGTCGCCCCGGGCGAGTGCCGCGAGCGCGGCCGCGGCGGTGTCCGTGCCGGTCACGATGGCGGCTCGGTGCGGGAGCCGGGCCCGGCGGGCCAGCGTGGCCGAAAGGGCGTGCGGCGGCGTGGATTCCGGATCGATGTGCCGGGCGATCCGGTCGGCGGCGCGGGCCAGCGCCGTGGGGGTCGCGGCGGACAGCACCAGCGGCAGGTCGTCGCCCGCCGGGGTCGGCCGCTCGTCGGGGGCGGGCTGCGGTGCTTGCAGCAGCACCACGTGGGCGTTCGTGCCGGAGATGCCGAACGACGAAATGCCCGCGCGCCGAACGCCGCTCGGTCCGGTCGGCCAGGATCGGCCCTGGTCGACCAGTTCGAGGACCGATTGGTCCCAGTCGACGAATCGGGACGGCTCCTGCACGTGCAGGGTGGCGGGGACCCAGCCGTGTTCCATGGCCAGCACCATCTTGATCAGACCGGCCATCCCGGCCGCTCCCTGGGTGTGGCCGATATTCGACTTCACCGAACCCAGCAGCAGCGAGCGGTCGCGCGGTTCGGCCCCGAAGACGCGTTCGAGCGCACCCGCTTCGATGGGATCGCCCAGCGCGGTACCGGTTCCGTGGGCCTCGAGCACGTCGACGTCGGCGGGGCCGAGGCCAGCCGTCGCCAGCGCCTGGGCGATGACGCGTTCCTGTGCCGGACCCGAGGGGGCGGTCAAACCATTGGAGGCGCCGTCGGATCCGACCGCCGAACCACCGACCACGGCCAGGACTCGGCCGCCGCGTTCGCGGGCCGCGCTCAATCGCTCGACCACCACGACGCCGCAACCCTCGCTCCAGCCGGTGCCGCCCTCGCCCTCGGCGAAGGCGCGGCAGCGGCCGTCCGGTGAGAGGCCGCCGACCCGGGAGAATTCCATGAATGCCCCGGGGCCGGACATGACGGTGACACCGCCGACGACGGCTCGGGAGCATTCGCCGCCCTGTACCGCGCCGACGGCCTGATGCAGGGCCACCAGCGAGGACGAGCACGCGGTATCGACCGTGACCACCGGGCCGGACAGGCCCAGGAAGTAGGCGATGCGGCCGGACAGGACGCTGGCCGCATTGCCCGTTCCCAGGTGGCCGCCGACATCGACGCCCGAACCTATCAGCGCGCCAACGTAATCCTGGCCATTGGTGCCGACGAACACGCCGGTTCGGCTGTCCCGCAACGACAGCGGATCGATACCCGCGTCTTCCAATGCCTCCCACACCACTTCGAGCAGCAGCCGCTGCTGCGGGTCCATGGCAAGGGCCTCACGCGGCGAGATGCCGAAGAACCCGGCATCGAAACCGGCCGCGTCGGACAGGAATCCGCCGCCGGGGCCCGCGGCGACCACCTCCGGGTCCCAGCCGCGGTCGTCCGGGAGCGGGCCGATGGCGTCCCGGCCCTGGACCAGCAACTCCCAGAAGCCGTCCGGATTCTCCGCGCCGCCGGGGAAGCGGCAGCCCAGACCCACGATCACGATCGGATCGTCGTCGACCGGCTGCCGCCGGGACACCTCCGGGACGAGCGTGTTCGTGTGGCCGCCGAGCAGATTCGTCAGGTGGTCGGCGAGCCGCCGCGGCGTCGGGTAGTCGAAGGCCAGGGTGGGCGACAGCCGCTGGCCGGTGGCGGCCGCGAGGCGGTTGCGCAGTTCCACCGAGGTCAGGGAATCGAAACCGAGGCTGCGGAATTCGTGTTCGGCGCCGATGGCCGCGGCCGCGTCCGGGCCGCGATGCCCGAGCACCGTCGCCGCCGAGGTCCGGACCAGGTCCAGGACCGCATTGAGCTGTTCGCGGCGGGGCAGATTCGCCAGGCGGGACCAGGAGGCGGGTTCGGGTGCGTTGTCCGCCACCGGTTCTCGCGCGGCCGACGGCACCAGGTCGCGCCAGGCGGCGGGCAGGGCCGGGCCGAGCGCGGCGAGCCGGTCGCGGCGCACGGCGGTGGCGACCACCATCGGTTCGGGGCGGCGGCGCGCGGCATCGAACAGGGCGAGCGCCGACTCCGCGGAAAGGCCGGTGAGGCCGCCGCTTTCGCGCCGCCGCTCGGTGGCCGCGTCGGCCCCGTCGGCCATTCCGGCGCCCAGCGCCCAGGGTCCCCACGCAATGGTGCGGCGGCGGGCGCCCTCGAGGCGGCGGGCGGTGGCCCAGGCATCCAGTGCGGCATTGGCCGCGACATAGGTGGACTGGCCCGCCGACCCCAATACGCCTGCCACCGAGGAGAACACGACGATCTCGGTGTCGTCGGCCACGGCGGCGTCGAGGGCGGCAATGGCATCGATCTTGGCGCGCAGCGTGGCGAGCAGCCGCTCCGGGGTCTGGTTCGCGAGCAGCCCGTCGTCGAGCACACCGGCGGCGTGCACGACCAGCGACGGCGGCGCGGGCAGGTCGGCCAGCACGGCCGCGAATGCCGCCGGGTCGGCCGCATCGCAGGCCACGATGTCGATGGTCGCCCCGGATTCGGCGAGGTCCGCGCGCAATTCGGCCGCGCCGGGGGCGTCCGGGCCGCGGCGGCTCAGCAGGACCAGATGGGTGGCGCCGGAGGCGATCAGGTGGCGGGCCACGGCGGCGCCCACCCCACCCGTGCCGCCCGTGATCAGGACCGGGCCGTCGCCGATCGGCGCGCTATCGATGGTGTCGGCGGATTCGATTGCGGCCCAGCGGGGTCCGCGGCGCTGGTCGTCGCGGACGGCGACATCGGGTTCGTCCGAGGTGGGACGGTGGTGCGGCGCGGCGTCTTCCGGTGTGGAGCCGACCGGGAGGTCGAGGAGCCGGAAGCGGTCGGGTGTCTCGGCGAGCGCGGCGAGCGCGAGGCCGCGCACGGCGGCCTGGGCGGGATCGGGCCGGTCGCCCGGTGCGGCGGCGACCGCGCCGTGGGTGACCACGACGCGGAGGGTGGTGTCGTCCTCGGTCAGGGCGTCCTGGAGCGCGGCCAGCGCCCGGGTCGCGGTCTCGGCCACCGGAATTCCCGGCTCCACCGAGATCCAGTGCACCGGTTCGGGTTCGGCGGCGGCCACGGCGTCGGCGATCTCGCGCCACTCGACCGCGTACAGCGCGGCATCGTCGGTATCGTCGGCGGGCACCGGGATGGGCGGCCAGAAGCGCTGGTGGGTAAAGGGATACGTGGGCAGGTCGACGTGCGGGCCGGGCGCGCGGCCGGGCGCGATCCAGCGGGGCAGGTCCGCCCCGGCGCACCACGCGGCGGCGGCCGCCCGGTGCGCGGCGAGCCACGGATCCAGGTCGCGGTGGCCGAGCGCAGCCGCGGCGGTGTCGGGGTGGTCGGTGGCGATATGGCCGATCAGGCTCGGATGCGCGCCGAGCTCCAGCACGCGGCCCGCGCCGAATTCGCCGATCGCCTCCGAGACCGCCTCCGCGAAGCGGACGGTCGCGGTGAGCTGGGTGGACCAGTAGCCGGGCTCGGCCCAGGTGTCCGGTTCGATCTCGTGCCCGGTCACGGTGGACACCACGGGCAGCCGCGGCGGCGACCAGCGCAGGTCCGCGACCGCCGCGGCGAGCGGGGCGGCGGCGGGCGCCATCAGCGGGGAGTGGAAGGCGTGGCTCGTGCGCAGCCGCGAAATCCGCACCGCCGCACCGGCTGTGGCAAGCACGGCGTCGAGCGCTGCGGTGTCGCCGGACAGCACGATGCTGGACGAGGAGTTGCGGGCGGCCACCGCCACGCCGTCGGGCAGCCGCTCGGCCAGGGCGGCGAGGGTGTCGGGGTCGCCGGACAGCGCCGCCATCGCGCCGCGGCCGGGCAGGTCGGCCATGGCCAGCGCGCGGGCGGCGACCAGCCGCGCGGCGTCGGCCAGCTCGAGCGCGCCCGAGAGGTGCGCGGCGGCGATCTCGCCGACCGAATGGCCGATCAGGACATCGGGGACCAGACCCCAGGATTCGAGCAGCCGAGCGGCGGCGATCTGGTAGGCGAACAGCGCGGGCTGGGCCCAGCGGGTGTCGGTCAGCCTCTCCTCGTCGCCCCAGACGATATCGCGGAGTGGTTGTCCCAGCAGGGGATCCAGGGCGGCGCAGGCCTCGTCGAAGGCGCGCGCGAAGTCCGGGAACCGGTCGGCGAGCCCGCGGCCCATGCCCAGCGATTGCGAGCCCTGGCCGGGCAGCACCAGCGCGGTGCCGCCGCGCCGGACGAATCCGGTGACCACATCGGGCGTTTCGGTTCCGGCGGCGAGGGCGGCCAGCGCCGGTGCGCGGTCGGTGCCCGGCAGCAGCACCGCGCGGTGGGAGAGCGCGGCGCGGCGGTGGGCCAGCGCGGCGGAGATATCGGCGTCGCGCAACTCGGTGCGCTCGGCCAGGGCGCCCAGGCGTCCGGCGAGGGCCGCGAGGGCGTGCGGGTCGCGGGCGGACACCAGCCAGGGCAGCGGCTGTTCCGGGTCGAGGTCGTCCGAATCATTCGGGGCGGCAGGGGCTTTCGGCGGCTGTTGCAGCAGTACGTGCGCGTTCGTCCCGGAGATGCCGAAGGCCGACACACCCGCGCAGCGCACGCCGCCGGACTCCGGCCACGCCCGCCCCTCGGCCACCAGTTCCAGCACCGTGGCGTCCCAATTCACGTGCCGCGACGGCACATCCACGTGCAGGGTCGCCGGGACCCAGCCCCGGCGCAGGGCCAGCACCATCTTGATCACCCCGGCCATACCGGCGGCGGCCTGGCTGTGGCCGATATTCGATTTCACCGAACCCACCAGCAGCGACCGGTCCCGGGACGCGGCGCCGAACACCCGGGCCAGCGCGCCCGCCTCGATGGGATCGCCCAGCGCGGTACCGGTTCCGTGCGCCTCCACCACGTCCACCTGGCCCGGGGTCAGTCCCGCGGCGGCCAGCGCATCGGAGATCACCCGCTCCTGGGCGGGGCCCGACGGGGCGGTCAGGCCGTTGGACGCGCCGTCGGAGCCGACGGCGGTGCCCGCCACCACGGCCAGCACCCGCCCGCCCCGCGCCCGGGCGGCGCTGAGCCGCTCGACCACGACGACGCCGCAGCCCTCGCTCCACCCGGTCCCGCCCGCGTCGTCGGCGAAGGCCCGGCAGCGGCCGTCCGAGGACAGGCCGCCGACGCGCGAGAACTCCACGAACGCACCGGGACTCGACATGACCGCCACGCCGCCGACCACCGCGCGGCCGCATTCCCCGCTGCGCACGGCGCTCACCGCCTGATGCAGGGCCACCAGCGACGACGAGCACGCGGTGTCCACGGTCACCACCGGGCCCAGCAGGCCGAGCGAGTACGCCACCCGGCCCGCCACGACGCTGAGGGTGTTGCCCGTCATCACGTGCCCGGTGACGTCCTCGGTGAGATGCACCAGGGTGGCGGCGTATTCGTGGTTGCTGGCGCCGATGAACACGCCGGTGCGGGTGTCGCGCAGCGAGAGCGGGTCGATGCCCGCGTCCTCCAGCGCCTCCCACACCACCTCCAGCAGCAGCCGCTGCTGCGGGTCCATGGCCAGCGCCTCGCGCGGCGAGATGCCGAAGAACGCGGCATCGAAACCGGCCGCGTCGGAGAGGAATCCGCCGCCGGGGTGCTCGCGCACCAGCCTCGGGTCCCAGCCCCGGTCCTCCGGCAGCGGGCCGATGGCGTCGCCGCCGCGCATCAGCAGGTCCCAGAGGCCGTCCGGGTTCGCCACGCCGCCCGGATACCGGCAGCCCATGCCCACGATCACGATCGGATCGTCGTTCGCCCTGCGGAGTTCCGCGTTCTCCTGGCGCAGCCGCTCGTTGTCCGCCAGCGACTTGCGCAGCGCGGCGACGACCTGTTCGGAAGAAGTTGCCATGCCTAGTGACTCCGTAATCGCTCAGGACGCGTCCGGGCCCATGGCCATCCGGACGAGTTCGTCCACGTCGAGTGCTGTGTAGTCCACGCCCGATTCGGGCTCGGGCGCCGGCGGCTCCTCCGGCCGCGGCTCGTCGGGGACGAGCTGCTCGCCGAGGTAGCGGGCCAGCGCCGTCGGGTTGGAATGGTCGAAGACCACGGTGCTCGGCAGCGCCAGGCCGGTGCGGACGCCGAGGCGGTTGCGCAGTTCGACGGCGGTCAGCGAATCGATGCCGAGGTCGGAGAAGCTGTCCATCGCGTCGATGTCGCCGCCACCGGAGTGGCCGAGGACGGTGGCCGTGGTCCGGCGCACCAGATCGACCAGCGTCCGGCGGCGCGCGGCGGCGTCGAGGGTGCGCAGCCGGTCCACGAGATCCGCTGCCGCCGAGGACTCTTCGGCCGCGGCGGCCGAGGACTGCCAGGTCCCGCCCGCCTGCGCCGCGACCAGCCCGGACAGCACGGCCGGGACGGGGCCGCGGGCCAGCGTGCGCCGATCGATGAGCAGGGCGAGGACCGGGCCCGCCGGGTCGTGCCAGGCGGCGTCGAACAGCGCGAGACCGTCGTCCGGCGCGAGCGCGGGCACGCCGGAGCGGGCCATGCGCCGCCGATCGGTCTCGCTCAGCGCGTCGGCCATGCCGCCGACCCCGGTCCACGGGCCGTAGGCGATGCTCGTCGCGGGCAGGCCCTCGGTGGCACGACTGGCCGCGAGCGCGTCCAGCGCCGCGTTGGCCGAGGCGTACGCGCCCTGACCGGGTGCGCCGAGCACCCCGGCGGCGGAGCTCAGCACCACGAACCGCGCCAGGTCGGCCCGGCGGGTGAGCTCGTCCAGGTGCCGCGCGCCGTCGGTCTTGGGGGCGTGCACGGCGGCCAGCGCGTCCGGCGTCAGCTGCTGCACGATGCCGTCCCGCAGCACGCCCGCGGCGTGCACGACCGCGGTCAGCGGGTGCTCGGCGGGGACTGTGTCCAGCAGCGCCGCGACCTGATCGCGTTCTGCCACATCGCAAGTCGCGACGGTGACGTCGGCGCCGAGTTCACGCAGCTCGGCGCACAGTTCGCCCGCGCCGTCGGTGGCCGCGCCGCGGCGTCCGGCGAGCAGCAGGTGCCGCGCGCCGTGCCGGGTGACCAGGTGCCGGGCCAGGACCGCGCCCAGGCCACCGAGTCCGCCGGTGATCAGGACGGTGCCGTCGGGGTCGAGCGCGGCGGGCACCGTGAGCACGACCTTGCCGATGTGCCGGGCCTGGCTGAGGTAGCGGAACGCGGTCCGCGCCTGCCGCACGTCCCAGGCGGTGACGGCCGGTGCGGTGATCGCGCCCCGCTGCACGAGCCGGACCAGCTCGCCCAGCATGCGGCCGATGCGCTCGGATCCCGCGTCGGCGAGATCGAATGGGCGGTAGTCGACGCCGGGGTGATCCGCGGCGACGGCGGCGGCGTCGCGGATGTCGGTCTTGCCCATCTCCAGGAACGATCCGCCGCGCGGCAGCAGCCGCAGCGAGGCGTCCACGAACTCGCCCGCGAGCGCGTCCAGCACCACGTCGACGCCCTGCCCCTCGGTGGCGGCCAGGATGCGCTGCTCGAATTCCAGTGTGCGCGAGGAGGATACGCGATCCTCGCCGAGGCCCAGCGCGGCCAGCGTGGCCCACTTGCCGGGGCTGGCGGTGGCGTGGATATCGGCGCCCAGGTGCCGGGCGATCTGCACCGCGGCCATGCCGACCCCGCCCGCGGCGGCGTGGATGAGCACGCGCGTGCCGGGGCCGACCTTGGCGAGCTCGGTCATCGCGTAGTAGGCGGTCAGGTGGGCGACGGGGAAGGCCGCGCCCTGCGCGAAACTCCAGCCGTCCGGGAGGGTGTGCACGGAGCTGCGGTCGGCGACCGCGACCGGACCGAACGCGCCGGGGAACATGCCGAGCACCCGGTCGCCGACGGCGAGATCGGTGACGGCCGAACCGATTTCGGTCACCACACCGGCACCCTCCAGACCGAAGTCGGGGGCGTCGCCGGGGTACATGCCCAGGGTGTTGAGCACGTCGCGGAAGTTGACGCCCGCGGCGCGGATCGCGATCCGCACCTGATCCGGCGCCAGCGCCCGCAGGCCGCGCGGGTCGGCCTCGAGGGCGAGCCCGTCCAGGGTGCCGCGCTCGCGGATGACGAGCGACCAGGCGTCCGCGTCCGGGACCGGCAGGAACCGGTCGTCGGTGGCGCGGGGCACCGAGAGCGCACCGGCGCGCAGCGCGGCCTCCGGCAGCCCGCCGCGGGCCGCGGCGGCGACGCCGTCGAGGGTGTCGGCGTCCAGCAGGGCGAATCGGCCCGAGTGCTCCGAGGCCGCGGACCGGACCAGGCCCCAGGCCGCCGCGCCGCCGAGATCGACGGGCAGCGAACGCTCGGGACCCGCCGCGCCGCAGGTGATCACGGTGAGCCGCCCGGCGGGGCGGTCCAGCCAGGGCCGGATCAGGTCCAGGGTGCGCCGGGCGGCGACGGCCGGGGCGAGGCCGGGCTCGAGCACGGCGAGCGCGTCGCCCGCCGGGACCGCCTCGACGGATTCGACACGGGCACAACCGGATACGTCGGTGCCGATGGAAACGGGTGCGGCGGTGGTGTTTTCGGGCATCGGGGCACCGATCCAGTCCACTCGCAACGGGTTCGGGCCCGCCCCGGCGGCGATCCGACGGCTGTCGACGGCGCGCAGGGTGAGCCTGCCGACGGTGACGATCGGGTCGCCGGTCGCGGTGAGCAGTTGCACGGCCACGGTGTCGGCGCCGACCCGGGTCAGCCGGGCGCGGGCCGCCGCGGCCCCGGCGCCGTGCAGGCGAACGTCGGCCCAGGCGAAGGGCAGTCGGCCCGACGGGGCGGGGCGGTCGGAGGCCGCGTCGGTGGCGTCGAGATTCAGGTGTGCGGCGGCGTGCAGCGCGGCGTCGAGCAGCGCGGGATGTACGCCGTAGCGGCCCGCGTCGGCGGAGAACGGTTCGGGCAGAGCCAGTTCGGCGAGCACCTCGCCGTCCGTACCGGGCCGCAGGGTTCGCAGGCCGCGGAAGGCGGGGCCGTAGGCGAACCCGGCGGCCGCGAGCTCCGCGTACAGCGTCTCCCCCGCCGTGACGGTGTCCGCCGGAGTCTCGGCGGGCAGCGGGTGGGGGTCGTCGCCGGGGGTGTCGTCGGCGGACAGGATGCCGTCGGCGTGCAGGGTCCAGGTCGCGCCGTCGGTGCAGCCGTGGATCCGGATGGTGCGGCGGCCGTCGGCAGTCTCCGGGTCGACGCTCACCTGGACCTGTACGGTGCCGTCGCGGCCGAGGGTCATCGGCGCGACGATCGCCAGGTCGAGCACGCGCGGCGCACCCAGCCGGTCGCCGGACAGCAGCGCCAGTTCCAGCAGGGCGGTGCCGGGGACCAGGACCGCGGAGCCGATGCGGTGATCGGCGAGCCACGGGTGTTCGGCGACCGCGAATCGGCCGGTGAACAGCTGCGTTCCGGTGCCCGCGAGTTCCGCCGCGGCGGTGAGGACGGGGTGGCCGGTGCCGGTCAGGCCCAGTGCCGCGAGGTCCCGGCCGCGCCGGGACGGCCGCGGCCAGTAGCGCGTGTGCTGGAACGGATAGGTCGGCAGTGCGACCGCCGGTCCCCGTGCGGCCACGCCGGTGAGGCGGGTCCAGTCCACATTGCCGCCGTGCGTCCACAGGCGGGCGAGCCCGGCGCGCACGGTTCGCGGTGTGCAGGAACGGGATTCGCCGAAGGACAGCGCCACCGCGCCCGGCAGCGCGCGCCCGGCGGCGGTGAGCCCGGCCAAGCGTGCGGCCGTCAGGGTGGTGAGCGTTGCGTCGGGCCCGATTTCAACGAATCGGGTCACCCCGCGATCGGCGAGGGTGTCGACCGCCTCCGCGAATCTGACTGTGGCGCGGGCGTGTTCGACCCAGTACGCGGGATCGGTCATGGCCTCGGGGTCGAGCGCGGCGCCGGTCACCGTGGATACCACGGGCAGGGTGGCGGGCCGCAGGTCCAGCGCGGCCACGGCGGTCTCGAAGCGATCCAGGATCGGTTCCATGAGCGGCGAGTGGAAGGCGCAGCTGACCTGGAGGCGGCGCACCCGGCGGCCGCGGCCCTCGAGGATGGCCGCCACGGCGGCGGTCGCCGCGGCCGTCCCGGACACGACCACCGCGTCGTCGTCGTTGATCGCCGCCAGCGCGACCGGCCCGTGCCGCTCGCCGACCTCGTCGAGGACGGCCAGCACCTCGTCCGAACCGGCCCGCACCGACCACATCTCGCCGCCCGCGGGCACCTGCGACATCAACTCGGCGCGCGCCGTGACCAGGGCCGCGAGATCGGGCAGAGCGAGAACCCCGGCGATGTGGGCCGCGGTGAGCTCTCCGATGGAGTGCCCGGCGACCACATCGGGCCGCAGCCCGAAGTGCTCGGCCAGCCGATAGAGGGCCACCTCGTGCGCGACGATCGCACACTGCGCCCACCGGGTGTCGGCCAATGCCCGCTCGTCCTCCCGAATCACCGCGCGCAGCGACCGATCCGCGAGGGCATCGAAGGCCGCGAGCACGGCATCATGAGCCGCGGCGAATACCGGAAAGACCCGCAACTCCTCCGACATACCCGGCCGCTGAGTGCCCTGCCCGGCGAACAGAACCGCAGTGGCACCCTCGGTCGCGGTACCGGTAACGAGCGTCGGATGCTCCCCGCCCGCCGCCAGCGCCGCCAACCCTCCGGCAAAGTCCGGACCGAGCAGCACCGCCCGCCGAGAATGACTGGCCCGCTGTGTGATCAGCCCGCGCGCAATCTCAGCGTCAGCGAGAGTGGTGTCACCACTGCCGATGTCACCGCCGGTGCCATCGACACCGCTGGTAAACACGTCGGCCGAAGCCCCATTCGTCTTCCCGGCGTGAGTCCCACTCGTCATCCCGGTGGGAGCCCCACTCGTGACCCCGGCGTCAGTCCCACTCGCGAACCCGGCATCGGTCCCGCTCACGATCCCGGCGTCGACCCCCCTCGTGATCCCGGCGTCGGCCCCGCTCGCGATCCCGGCGTCGGCCCCACTCGTGATCCCGGCATCAGTCCCACTCGCGAACCCGGCATCAGTCCCACTCGCGAACCCGGCATCAGTCCCACTCGCGAACCCGGCATCAGTCCCACTCATGATCCCGGCGTGCTTTTGGCCGGGATCTTCTGTGGCGGGGGGGATTCCGGCCAAAAGCGTGCCGGAATCGTGGGGGGAAGTTTCGTTGGGGGTGGGGGTGGTGCGGTGGGTGTGTAGGGCTGCGGCCGTGGCGGCTAGGGCTTCTGGGCTGCGGGCCGATAGTGGCATGACGAGGTTGTCGGGGGTGGGGGGTGTGGGGTCGGGTGTTGTTGGGGGCGGGGCCTGTTCGAGGACGATGTGGGCGTTGGTGCCGCTGAAGCCGAAGGAGGAGACTGCGGCGCGGCGGGGGTGGCCGGTGTCGGGCCAGTGTTCGGTGGTTTGGAGCAGGCGGATGCCGCCGGTCCAGTCGATCAGGGGGGTGGGGGTGTCGGCGTGCAGGGTGGCGGGGAGGATGCCTGCGCGCAGGGACAGGACGGTTTTGATGACACCGGCGACACCGGCTGCGGCTTGGGTGTGGCCGAGGTTCGACTTGACCGAGCCGAGGCGCAGGGGGTGCTTGCGGTCCGCGCGGCCGTAGGTCGCGAGGAGTGCCTCGGCCTCGATGGGGTCGCCGAGTGCGGTGCCGGTGCCGTGGGCCTCGACGGCGTCGACGTCGGCGGGGGTGAGTCCGGCGGCGGCGAGGGCGGCGCGGATTACCGCCTGCTGGGCCGGGCCGTTCGGGGCGGTGAGGCCGTTGGAGGCGCCGTCGGAATTCACCGCGCTGCCGCGCACCACCGCCAGCACCTCGTGGCCGCGGGCGCGGGCGTCGGACAGCCGCTCGAGCATGAGGACGCCGACGCCCTCGCCCCAGCCGGTGCCGTCCGCGTCGGCGGAGAACGCCTTGCAGCGGCCGTCGGCGGCCAGCCCGCCCTGGGCGGTGAATTCGATGAATGCCGACGGGGTGCTCATGACGCTGACGCCCGCGGCGAGCGCGTATTCGCATTCGCCCGCGCGCAGCGCGATCGCGGCCTGGTGCAGCGCGACCAGCGAGGCGGAGCAGGCGGTGTCGACGGTCAGCACGGGCCCGCGCAGGCCGAAGGTGTAGGCGATCCGCCCGGACAGCACGCTGGCGGCATTGCCCGTACCCAGGTGCCCGACGACCTCCTCGTCGGACTCGGTGAGCAGCGAGGTGTAGTCCTGCCCGTTGGTGCCGACGAACACGCCGGTCGCGCTGCCGCGCAGCGCATTCGGGTCGATCCCGGCGGATTCGAATGCCTCCCAGCAGGTTTCGAGCAGCAGGCGCTGCTGGGGATCCATCGCCAGCGCCTCGCGGGGGGAGATGCCGAAGAACGCGGCGTCGAATCCGGTGACGTCGGACAGGAATCCGCCGGTCGTGGTCGCCACCGGGCTGGTGGCGGGATCGCCGAGGCCGGTGAGGTCCCAGCCGCGGTCGGTGGGCATGCCGCCCAGCGCGTCCCGTTCGGCGAGCAGCAGCCGCCACAGGTCGGCGGGATTGCGCACGCCGCCCGGGAAGCGGCACGACATGCCCACCACCGCAATGGGTTCGGTGCTGTGGGCCACGACGCGCGTACTAGTTGCGGGCGCGGCGTCGGCGCAGAGCAGACCGGCCACCGCGCGGGGGGTCGGATAGTCATAGACGAGCGCGGCGGGCAGGGTCGCGCCGGTGGCGCGCTGCAGGGCATTGCGCAGTTCGACGGCCATCAGCGAGTCGACACCGAGTTCGGCGAAGGCGCGGTCGGGGGCGATGGCGTGCGCGCGCTCCCCCTCGTAGCCGATGACCCGGGCCAGGGTGGCGGACACCAGGTCCAGGGCGGCGCGCTCGTCGAGCGGTCCGGCCGTGGCGGCGTCGGGCCGGGGAACGGTCAAGGGGCGCAACACCTCCGGGCGTTCGCCCCCGGTTCCCGATTGGTACCGGCCGATCACGCGGAGGGGTAGGACCGCGTCCGCGTCGGTGCGCAGCGCCGTATCGAAGGCGGCGAGCGCGTCGGCTTCGGTGAGGGCGTCCACCCCGGCGCGCCGGGCGCGGGCGAGGGTGCGGCCGGTTCCCATGCCGGTTGTGTCGCCGAAATTCCAGAGTCCCCAGGCGATCGACAGTCCGGGGGCTCCGCGGCGGCGACGCCGGGCCAGGATCGCGTCGAGCGCGGCATTGGCGGCACAGTAGTTGGCCTGGCCCGCCGCGCCGAGAACCGAAGCGGCGGAGGAGAAGGCGATCAGCGGCACGTCCGGGAAGGCCGCGTCCAGGACCAGGGCCGCCCGCACCTTGGGCCGCAGCACGGTGGCCAGCCGCTCGGCGTCGAGATCGGCGAGCACACCGTCGTCGAGGACTCCGGCGGCGTGCACGACCGCGCGGATCGGATGCTCGGGCTCGACGGCGGCGCGCGCCGCCGCGACGGCCGCCGGATCGGCGGCGTCACCCGCGAACAGCACGGCCCGGGTTCCGAGCGCGGCCAGTTCCTCGACCATGATCTCGGCGTCCGGGGCTTCGGGTCCACGGCGGCTGAGCAGCAACAGGTTTCGGACACCGCGCGCCGCCAGGTGGCGGCACACCGCGCGACCGACCGCGCCGGTCGCCCCGGTCACCAGGACCGTGGCGGCCTCGTCGAGGCCGTCGAAGGCATCGGGTTCCGCGCCGGGGGCCGGGGCGGCGGCCAGGCGCGGCGCGAAGGCGCCGCTGCCGCGCACGGCGACCTGGGCGTGGCCGGTGGCGAGCGCGGTCGCGACGGCGGCCCGGGCGTCGATCTCCGGGGCGGCGTCGACCAGCAGGATGCCGCCGGGGGATTCGGACTGCACGGCGCGGACCAGGCCGGTGACCGCGGCGGCCCACGGCTCGGGTGCGGCCTCGCCGCCGATATCGACGCCGCCGCGGGTCACCACCGCGAGCATTCCCGAGTCGTCCTGCTGCCCTTGCAATTCCACGAGGACATCGGTCGACCGGTCGAGTATGCGCTGGTAATCGTCTGCGGCGGAGGGTGTTTCGGCCAGGTCCAGGATCCGGATGCCGGGGTCGGCGGCCGGGTCGACGACCGGGACCGGGTGCCAGCGCAGGACGTGCAGGTCGCCGGGGAGCTCGTCGCGGTCCGGGAGCGCGCCCGACAGCCAGAAGCGGCGGCGCGCAAAGGGATCGATGGGCGGGGTCGCGGCGGCGGCATCGGCCGCGGGCACCCAGCCCGGCAGGGATTCGCCCGCGCACCACAGGGTGGCGGCGGCGCGATGCGCGGCGGTGCGGGCATCGCCGTCGCGGTCGCCGAGGCAGGTCACCGGCACGCCGGGGTGGTCGGCGACCACGTGCGCGGTCAGCGACGGGTGCGGCCCGATCTCGATCCAGCGGGCCGCGGCGGCGGTGGCGACGGCGTCGGCGAAGCGCACCGGCTCGGTGAGCTGGGTGGCCCAGTAGCGCGGGTCCGACCAGGTGTCGGGGTCGACGGCGCGGCCGGTAAGGGTGGAGACGACCGGAATGGTCGGCGCGTGCCAGGTCAGCCGGGCCGCGGCGGCGGCCACCGCGTCGGCGGCGGGGGCCATGGCGGGCGAGTGGAAGGCGTGGCTGGTCACCAGCCGGGAGACGCGCAGCTTCGAATCGACCCCGGCGACAACGGATTCCAGGACCTCGGCGGCGCCCGATAGCACCAGGCTGGTCGTGCTGTTGACCGCCGCCACCGAAAGCCCTTCCGGCAATCGGCCGGTGAGGGCCGCGAGGGCTTCGGGATTGCCGGATACGGCGGCCATCGCGCCGCCGCGCGGCAGGTCACCCATGGCGGTGGCGCGGGCGGCGACGAGCCGGGCGGCGTCGGCGAGCGACAGCGCGCCGGACAGGTGCGCGGCGGCGATCTCGCCGATCGAATGCCCCACCAGCACACCGGGTTTCAGGCCGAGCGCGGCGAGCCAGCGGTATCCGGCGACCTGCATCGCGAACAGGGCGGGCTGGGCCCAGCGGGTGTCGGCGAGCAGCTCGGGGTCGGTGCCCCACAACACATCGCGCAGCGCGCCGGGCAGCAGCCCGTCCAGCGCGGCGCACACCTCGTCGAAGGCGGTGGCGAAAGCCGGTGCGGCAGTGCACATGTCCCGGCCCATGCCGAGACGTTGCGCGCCCTGTCCGGGCAGCAGCACGCCGGTCGGCCCGGAAACGACGGAGCCGGTGACGAATCCGCCGGGTGCGTCGAGCGCGTCCGCGGGCGAACCGCCCCGGACCAGTGCGACGCCGCGATGATCGAAGACCGTGCGGCTCGCCAGGGTGGCCGCGACCGCGGGCGCGGCGGGCGATTCGGCCTCGCGGCCCGCCCGGGTCCACCAGGACGACAGCCGCCGCGCCGAGGCCGCGACGGCCTCCGGCGAGCGAGCCGAGAGCAGCAGCGGCACAATGGAATCCGCGTCGGTACTCGCGTACGGCGCTGCCGCCGGTTCCGGTTCCGGCGCCTGCTCGATGATGACGTGCGCGTTGGTGCCGCTGACGCCGAACGCGGAGATGCCCGCGCGGCGCGGGCGGCCGGTCTCGGGCCAGTCGATGCGCTCGGTGAGCAGCGCGACCGCGCCCGCATCCCAATCCACCTTGCTGGACGGGGTTTCCACGTGCAACGTCTTGGGGAGCCTCCCGTGCTCCATCGCCTTGATCATCTTGATCACACCGGCAACACCCGCGGCAGCCTGCGTATGACCGATATTCGATTTGATCGACCCGAGCCACAGCGGCCGCTCCCGCCCCTGCCCATAGGTCGCCAGCAACGCCTGCGCCTCGATGGGATCGCCCAGCACCGTGCCGGTGCCGTGCGCCTCCACCGCATCGACCTCGTTCGGCGACAACCCCGCCGAACCCAACGCCGCACGAATAACACGCTGCTGCGACGGACCATTCGGCGCGGTCAAACCACTCGACGCACCATCGGAATTCACCGCCGACCCACGCACCAACCCCAACACCCGACGACCCGCCGCCAGCGCATCACTCAAACGCTCCAACAGCACCAGCCCGACACCCTCACCCCAGCCGGTCCCGTCCGCACCCTCGGCGAACGACTTGCACCGGCCGTCCGCGGACAGGCCGCGGTGGCGGGCGAACTGCACGAAGGTGACCGGGGTCGACATCACGGTGACGCCGCCCGCCAGGGCCATCGAGCACTCCCCCGCCCGCAGCGCACGCGCCGCCAGATGCAGCGCGACCAGCGACGACGAGCAGGCGGTATCGATGGTGACCGCCGGGCCCTCCAGGCCGAAGGTGTAGGCGACGCGGCCCGACGCGATGCTCGGGGCGCTGCCGTTGCCGAGATGGCCCTCCACCTCGGACACGTCGGCGATCGGCCGGGTGGCGTAGTCGTTGTACATCACGCCCACGTACACCCCGGTGCGGCTGCCGCGCAGATCCGACACCGCGATCCCGGCGCGTTCGGTTGCCTCCCAGGCGGTTTCGAGCAGCAGCCGCTGCTGCGGGTCGGTCGCCAGCGCCTCGCGCGGGGTCATGCCGAAGAATTCCGGATCGAATTCGGCGGCGTCGTGCAGGAATCCGCCCTCCCGGGTGTAGGTGGTGCCCGGGTTGTCGGGGTCGGGGTTGTAGAGCGCGCCGAGGTCCCAGTCCCGATCGGACGGGAACCCGGAGATCGCGTCGGCACCGGTGTCGACGAGCTCCCACAGGTCCTCGGGCGAGCGCACATCGCCCGGATAGCGGCACGCCATCCCGACGATGGCGATCGGCTCGGCATCGGCCGCGGCCCGGCGCTCGTGGTCGGCCAGCTTCGCCCTGGTCCGTTGCAGATCCACGGTGACGCGCTTGAGGTAGGACCGTAGCTGCGCCTCGGTCGCCGACGGTGTCGACTCGGTCATGCTCCCGCTTCCCTCACGCCCGCCGGCTCGGGACGATCCGCAACGGCAGGTGCCGGGCGCCGAGCACATTGTCCTGATGCCACCGCAACTCCTCGTCGCGCCGGACCTGGACGTCGTCGAACCGCTCCAGCATCAGCTCCATCGCGATCTTGCCCTCCATCCGCGCCAGCGAGGCGCCCAGGCAGTGATGGATGCCGTGCCCGAAGGCGATCTGCATCGACTCGGATCGGTTGGGGCGGAACGCATCCGGGTCCTCGAAGACCCGCTCGTCCCGGTTGGCCGACAGCAGCCACAGGTGGATGACCGCGTTCTCCGGCAGCTGCTCACCGCAGAGCTCGACCGGGCCGGTGGTCACCCGCTCGATGGCCAGGAACGGCGGGCGCAGGCGCAGCACCTCCTCGAGCACCGCGGGGATGCGGGACGGGTCCGCGCGCAGCGCCGCCCACTCACCCGGGGCGGTGTCCAGGCACAGCAGGGTGTTGCCGAGCAGCACGGCCGTGGTCACGTGCCCGGCGAGCAGCAGCAACGCCGCGAAGTTGATCGCCTCGCGATCGGTGAGGGTGCGGCCGTCGACCTCGGCGGCGACCAGGGTGCCGATCAGGTCCGCGGCGGGCTCGGCTCGCCGGATGTCCACGCGCCCCTGCAGGTAGTCCCGCATCTCCAGGATGGTGGTGTTGAGCCGGGCCGCGCCCTCGGGGTCGTCCATCTTGTCGGTCAGCAGGCAGTCCGCCCACTTCTGGAATTTGTCGAGGTCGTCGAACGGGACGCCGAGCAGCTCCGCGATCACGGTGACCGGCAGCGGATTGGCGAAGGTGTCGACCAGGTCGACCTCGACGCCGCCGTCCGCATCCGGTGTGCGCGCGGCGATGTCGTCGAGCAGTTCGGCGGCGAGTTCGGCGATCCGGGTGCCGAGATCGTTCACCCGGCGCGCGCTGAACGCCTTGGTGACCAGCCGGCGCATGGTGCGGTGCCACGGCGGATCCATCAGCAGCAGGGTGCCCGGCGGCGGGGATTCGGTGCCGCCGCTGGGGCGGGTCACCGTATCGGAGGAGTAGGTCGCGGGATCGGAGACGACGGCGATCAGGTCGGCGTGCCGGAACAGGTGGTAGTGGCCCCGGTCGTCGCGCCAGATCGGACCCGCGGCGCGCCGGACCCGCAGCCACTCGAGAAGCGTTGCGCCACCGTCGGTTTCCACCGGCGGTGGCGAACCGAGCGCGAGCAGGGCGCCGGGATCGGCGTCCGTGAGGGCACCGACGCCGAGCGGGGTGGCCGTGCGGGATGAAGTCATGACGCTCCCTGGAGTGTCGACCGAGTCGTTTATTGAAGAACAACACGGACGGCGCGGGACCCTGAAGCGTCGGCGGCGGTTTCTAGTGGAACACCGCAATCCTGGACTCGATCAGATCGGCGGCGGCGCGCGCCCCGCCGCCCGCGGCGACGGCCGCCCGCATCCGGGCGACCCGATCGCGCACCGCGGCCGAGGTGCGCACCAGGTGCAGGGCGCGGGCGATGTGGGCGGCGGTCGCGGTCTCCGGGTCGAGCGCGCAACCCAGGCCGAGGCCGGACACCCGCCGGGCCACCATCCGCTGCTCGCCGGTCTGCGGCAGGTCGACCAGCGGGACGCCGTGCGCCAGCGCCTCCATCGTCGAGTTCATGCCCGCGTGCGAGACGAACGCGGCGGCGTGGCGCAGCACCGCCAGCTGCGGGACCCGGCGGTGCAGCTCGACGTGCTCGCCGAGGGGGCCGAGCGCCGCCGGGTCGACCTCGCCGAGCGCGACGACGGCGTGCGCCCCCTCCCGCTGCGTCGCCTCGACCGCCCGGCGCAGCAGCGCCGCCGACCCGTCGTAGTGCAGGGTGCCCAGCGAGACCAGCACGACGGGGCGGCCCGAGGGCGGCGGCGACCAGCCGGTGTCGTCGGCGCCGGACCGCAGGCACGGGCCGACGAAGTGGTACCGCTCGTCGAAGGTGTTCTCGCCCAACTGGAATGCGCGCGGCAGGAACACCAGCCAGCACCGCTCCCCCGCGCCGGACAGGAACTCCGGGACCGTGACGTGCCGCAGCCCCCAGGCGTCCAGCGCGGTGCGAACGACGGCGGCGGCCTGGCGCAGCAGCGGATGATCGGGGCCGGGCGCGGGAATATCGGCGGCGGCGGTGTACGGCGAGTACGTCTCGTTCTCCGCGAAGGTCGGGCAGACCACGACCGAGGGCACCTTCCAGGCCAGCGACAGCATCCGGCCCGCGGCGCAGCCGAGCACGTCGTAGACGACGACATCGGGCCGGTCCGCGCCCAGGGACGCGACGATCGACGGCAGCGGGGTGAGCGTCTCGTGGATCATGTCGATGTGGGCGCGGGCGAGTTCGTCGCCGCTGGGGTGCAGCGGGATCTCGACCCCGGACCAGCCGGGCGGCACCAGCGAGGGATAGGCCAGCATGCGCGCCCCGGTGGCCTCGACGATCTCGCGGTAGTCCTCCGAGACCACGAAGCTCACCCGGTGCCCGCGCCGGACCAGTTCCTCGACCACCGGCAGCGTGGGGTTGATGTGGCCGCTGGCCGGATACTGGATGAGCAGGATGTGCGCCATCGGTGCCTCGGCCCGGCCGCCCCGATCAGCGGGCGGCGCGGCGACGGCGACGGCGGTTCGGCAACTGTTTCCAGCCCGGGAACATGGCGTCGACCTCCGGGCGGCGGACGATGTAGACCACGCCCAGCAGGAGCAGCAGCTGCACCACCTGCTCGCCGCGCATCCACATCGGGTATTCGCCGGGCACGCAGATGACGATGAGCATGCCGATGGGGCCGAACAGGGCGGACCGGTGCAGGCGCTGCAGGGCGACGGGCGAGGTCTGCACGCCGCGGTTGAGCCAGAACACCAGCGCGATGTAGACCAGCGACAGGGCGAATGCCGCGCCGACACGGTTCCACGCCTGGGACGGCAGGTGGGGTGAGCGGATGGCGCCGATCAGCAGGATCGTGGCCAGCACGGCGTTCACCAGGACCAGCACGCGCAGCCGGTTGTACCAGGGGCGCCAGCGCGCGGCGGCGTCGGCGGTGGGGGTGGTGGGGAGGGTCATCGCGGGTCTCCTGCGGGGGGAACGAAACGCAGCGATCGCTCGAACAGGTCGGCGATGCGGGCACCCACATCGTCATCCCGGCATGCACCCACATCGTCATCCCGGCATGCACCCATATCGTCATCCCGGCATGCGCCTATATCGTCATCCCGGCGTGCTTTCGGCCGGGAAACGTCGGCGGGCTCGTGCATCCGCTGCGCGAGCGCCATGTGGATGGCACCGCGCACCGCGACCGCGACGACGTGGGGATCGAGGGCGTCCGGGGTGCCGAGTTCGGCTTGGGCCCCGGCGACGAGGTCGGCGACGATCTGCACGCCGGCGGCCTCGATGTTCTCGCCGTAGGACTCCTCCTGCTTGCGCTGGCCGGAGGAGATCTCGAACAGCGCGGCCATCTCGGCGGGGTGCCCCGCGATGTAGGACAGCGACGCCTCGATGTAGGCGCGCAGGGCGGCGAGCCTGCCGGGGGCCTCGCGCACGCGCGGGCCGACCTCGGCCTCCGCCCCGGCCAGGACCGTCGCGACGACCTCGGACATCAGCTCGGCCTTGCCGTCGAAGTAGTAGGAGATCATGCCGACGCTGCTCAGGCCCGCGGTGCGGGCGATCTTGCCCAGCGAGGTCTTGGCGTAGCCGACCTCGGCGAGCGTCGCGATCGCGGCCCGCACGATCTGGTCGCGGCGGGCGACCTCGGTGAACGTGCGTTCTCGCAAGACCGCGCCATTATCCGAAGACATGTGCTGAGATTAGCACGCATTTCCGAGATCTTGCACAACCATACAAAAATCAGTATGCCGCGGCGATCTCCTCCAGCCGGGGCACGACGGCGGCCGGGGTGGGCATGGCGGCCACCTCCGCGGCGAGCGCGGCGGCGGCCTGCGGGGCACCGGATCCGGGGGCGAGCAGCTTGTCCAGGGCGTCGCGCACGGTGTCCGGGCGCGCCTGCGTGTGGTGGAAGAACCGGCCCGCGCCGGTGCGTTCGAACGCGCGGCCCCGGAACTCGTTGTCGGCCAACGAGGTCGACACCATGAGCTGCGGAATTCCGGCGGCGAGCGCGGTGGCGAAGGAGCCGAAGCCGCCGTGGTGCACGATCGCGGCGCAGGTCGGCAGCAGCAGGTGCAGCGCCACCGGATCGACCAGGCGCGCGGTGGCGGGCAGCGGTCCGGCCGCGCGCACCGCCTCCTGCTGGGCGGGCAGCAGGGTGGCCACCACCTCGAAGTCGGCGTCCGCACACGCCCGCAGCACATTGGGCACCGAAACGTAGTCCGCCCCATAGCCTTCGGTGTTGGCGGTGCCGAGGGTGAGGCAGACGCGGGGCCGCTCGGCCGGGGCGCGCAGCCAGTCGGGGGTGCTGGCCGGGCCGTTGTGCGGGATGTACCGCATGGGGAGCTCGGTCAGATCCGACGGCAGGCGCAGCGGGGGCGGGAGCATGTCGATGGTGGCGAGCCCGTCGGAGATCACCTCGTCGTAGGTCGTGCCGAAGCGGGCGGCCGCCTCGCCGAGCCACGCGGCGAGCGGGTCGGCGGTGCGGGCGGGATCCGCCGCGCGCAGCCCGCGGAAGGTGCGGCGGGTGCGGCCCCACACGTCCGCGGACCACAGCAGCCGGACCTGCGGCACGTGCCCGACGTGGGCGGCGAGACCGGCCGCGAAGGCGATCGGGTCGCGCACGACCAGGTCGGGCCGCCAGTCGCGGACCAGATCCACCAGGTCGTCGACCATGTGGTCGTTGTAGAGGGCGAACCCGTACGGCACGCTCACCTCGTACCGTTCCAGCAGCTCCGGCCAGCTCACCTCGCCCGGCTCGCAGCGGCTCCAGTTGGTGGTGGGCTCGTCCTGGGTCTCCGGCGGGGCCGCGGCCATGAGCTCGTGGATGGTGCCCTCCGAGCTCAGCGGGGCCGCGGTCAGGCCGGTCTGCTGCACCGTCGGCACGAACGACGGCGGGGCCGTCACGCGCACCTGGTGTCCGGCGGCGGTCATCGCCCAGGCGAGCGGCACCATGCAGTACAGGTGGGACCGCTCGGGCAGGCATGCGAACAGCACGCGCATGGTCGAATCTCCTAGTCCTTCTTGTCTTCCGGGCCGTCCTCGGCGAGAACGGTGGCGAGCCAGTCCCGGATGGCCGCGGCGGTCGAGCGCGCGTGGGTCTCCATCATCGTGAAGTGGTTGCCGGGAACGTCGAGCACCAGATCGGCGCGCTCGTAACTGGTCTGCCACTCCGCCTTGGGCAGCGGGGTGCCGTCCTCGGCGCGCAGGTCCACCGGCGGGTCCCCAGCGCGCAGCAGCAGGATGGGTTCGGGTCCGGTCGGCGGTTCCCATTCGCCGATGGTGCGCAGGTACCAGCTCATCGCGCTGAGCCGGTCGACGGTCATGCGCGCGAAGGTCTCCTCCCGGTCGAACATGCCGCCGATCATCTCCGCCGCGAACCGCGCGAACGGGGAGTCCACCTTCGGGTGGTAGGTGTCGATCAGCACGATGGCGGCCGGTCGGACCCCGCGGCGGGTGAGCTCGTCGGCGGTGGCCTGGGCGAGGGTGCCGCCCGAGGACGAGCCGAGCAGGATCGGCGGGGTGTCCCCGCAGCGGGCGAGGACGTCCTCGGCCTGCAACCGCGCGACCGCGTCGAGCGAGGCGGGCAGCGGCTCACCGGTGCCGAAGCCGGGCGCGGGCAGCGCCCAGAACGTGCGGTCCCCGCGGAAAATCGAGGCCAGGCGCGCGTACTGGTGGACACCGGCCAGCGCCACATAGGAACTGAAGGCGAAGATCGGCGTCGGGTTGCGGCCCTGCGACACCAGCCGGATCGGGACCGGCCGCCGCTCGAGGTCGGCGGGACCGGTGAAGGTCGGGCGCAGCTCGGCCGCGGCCTGTAGCAGCGCGAAGCCCTCGTCCATCTTGCCCTGCTCGACGGCGACCCGGAACAGACCGGCGAGGGTCTCCTCCGGGGCCGCGACCACCTCTGCCGGGGCCCGGTCGGTGTCGGCCGTCGCGGATCCGGCCTGGTCGAGCCGGTCGGCGAGGTAGTCGGCCAGGTCGCCGGGTCCGGCCACGTCGAACACGATGGTCGGGGGCAGCCGCAGGCCGGTGGCCGCCTCGAGCCGGTTGCGCAGCTCGACCGCGGTCAGCGAGTCGATGCCCAGTTCGACGAACGACATGTCGCCGGTGACCTCCGCGGTGTCGTCGTGGCCGAGGACCTCGGCCACCCGCGCGATGACCAGGCCCGCCAGCGCCTGCCTGCGCGCGGCCGGGTCGGTGGGCAGCGCGGAGCCCGCGGCCGGGGTCGCCTTGGTCGTCTCGGTACCACTCGCCGCAGCCCGGCGGCGTGCGGGCCGGGCCTTGCCGCCGCCGACCAGTTCCTCGAATCCGGTTGCGGGGCCGTCGATCACGGACCGGGACCGGTTCGTGACGGCGAGCGCCAGCACGGCGGCCGCGGGCGCGGCCAGGGCGGCGTCGAACAGTCGCGCGCCCTCGGCCGCGAGGATCGGGCGCATGCCGTACCCGGCGACGCGGGCCCGGTCGGACCCGGTGGCGCGGGCGGTCATGCCCCGCGTCTCGCGGCCGGTGACCTCGATCGGCGCCCAGCTGCCCCACGCGATGGCGGTGCCGGGCAGGCCCAGGCCGCGCCGGTGCGCGGCGAGGGCGTCGAGGAAGGCGTTGGCGGCGGCGTAGTTCGCCTGCCCGGCCGAGCCCAGCGGACCGGCGGCCGAGGAGAACAGGACGAAGGCGTCGAGGTCCCGGTCGGCGGTCAGCTCGTGCAGCGCCCACGCGGCAGCGGCCTTGGGGGCGAAGACGCGGTCGATCTGCTCGGGGCGCATGGTCGCGGCGGTCGCGTCGTCGATGACACCGGCGATGTGCACGACCGCGCGCAGATCGGCGATGCCGTCCACGAGCGCGGCCAGCGCCGCGCGGTCGGTCACGTCGCAGGCGACGGCGGTGACCTCGGCGTCCGCCAGGTCGATGACCTCGGTTCCGCCGCGGGAGGCCAGCACCAGGCGGCGCACGCCGCACTCGGCGACGAGGTGGCGAACCATGACCGTGCCCAGCCCGCCGGTCGCGCCGGTCACCAGCACGGTGCCCGGCTCGCGCAGCAGGTGCGTGCCGGGGGTCAGCGGTACCGTCCGGCGCTGCCACGCCGGGAGATGGGTCGCCCCGTCGCGGAGCACGACCTCGCCGTGCCCGCTCGTCACGGCCGTCGCGAGCGAATCGGCCTGTGGCACATCGGAATCCACGTGCACCAGGACCAGGCGACCCGGGTGCTCGGCGGCCAGCGTCCGCACAAATCCGGCCACCGCCGCGCTCACCGGATCGGCGAGTTCGCCGTCGGGGCGGGCACCGCAGAGCAGGACGGCCAGGCGGCTGTCCGCGAGCGCCGGTTCGGCCACCAGGGCGCGGACCAGATCGAGGATCTCGGCGCACCGCCGGGGCGCGAGTTCGGCCGGGGCGGAACCGGATTCGGGGTCGGTTCCGGCGATGCCGGTGAACAGGACCGGCGGCGCGACCGCGCCGAATTCGCACGCCTGGGCCAGCACGTGCGGGTCGGAGTAGACCTCGAGGTGCACGTTCACCGCGTCGAGCGTGGCGGCCACGTCGAACGGATCGTCGCCGACGACGGCCCAGCGGCGACCGGCGATCGCGGGGACCTCGGCGTCCAGCGGAACGGTCCGCGGCACCGCGAGCACCAGCCCGTCGTCGCGAATGCCCTGCGGGGCAGCGTCTTCGGTGTGGCTGCGGTCGGCGGCGGGCCGCAGCCGCAGCGCCGTCGCCTCGAAGACCGACGTGCCCTCGGTATCGGTCGCGACGACCGCGAACTCGTCGGGGTTGGCTCCGGCCCGGAACCACACCCGCAGGGCGCGGGCGCCCTCGAGGTGCAGGGTGACACCGGCCCACAGGAAGGGCAGCACACCGTCGGTGGTCAGCCGCGATCCCGCCACCACCAGGGCGTGGGTGGCCGCGTCCAGCAGGGCCGGGTGCAGGGCGAAGGCATCGGCCGGTGGGTGGGCGTCGTCGGGGAGGGCGACCTCGGCGAAGACGTCCGTGCCGTGTTCGCCCGCCGCGGTCCAGACTCGCCGGAGCCCGCGGAAGACGGGTCCGTAGGCGAAGCCCGCCGCCTCGGCGTCGGCATACCACTGCGGGGGCGTGCCCTCGATCGGGTCGGCGTCCGTCGGGGGCCAATCGCCCGGTGCGGCAAGGGTTTCCCCTGGCTCACCCAGTCGGCCCCGGGCGTGCCGGGTCCAGGCCGCGTCCGGGTCGTCGGCCGGGCGGGCGTGCACGGTCAGCGCGCGTCGGCCGTCCTCGGTCGCGGGCGCGACCATGACCCGCACGTCCAGGTCGCCGGTGTCCAGCGGCAGCGGCACGTCCAGGAGCAGTTCCTCGACGCAGGGCGCGTCGGTCTCGTCGCCCGCCCGGATGGCGAGGTCGACGAAGGCCGCGCCGGGCACGATCGGCGTGCCGCCGATGGTGTGCTCGGTGAGCCAGCGATGCGCGCGCAGCGACAGCCGCCCGGCGAGGGTCACGCCGCCGGTGGGGTCGTGCAGCGTGATCGGGACGAGCGGATGGCGCATATCGCCCAGGACCGCCGCCGTCACCGGTGTCGCGTCGGCGCGCAGCCAGTAGGAGCGGCGCTGGAACGGATAGGTCGGCAGCACCGCCCGCGCGGTGCCGTCGTCCAGCAGCCGCGCCCAATCCAGTTGGCCGCCATCGGCGTACAGCGCGGCCAGCGCGGCGAGCGCGGCCACCGGTTCGGGGGTGTCGCGGCGCAGCAGCGGCACCGCGACCGGCCGGGCCTCCGGCTCCTCGTCGGCCACGCCCTGGGCGATGACACCGGCGAGACCGGCGTCCGGGCCCACCTCGAGGAATCGGGTGACACCCTGCTCCCGCAGCGCGGCCACGGCGTCGGCGAAGCGGACCGGGCGGCGGGCGTGTTCCACCCAGTGCGCGGGATCGGCGAGTTCGCCGCGCCCGACCGGGCCGCCGGTGAGGGTGGACACCACCGAGCGCACGGCCACCGAGGCGTCGCGGGCGGCGGTTTCGGCCGCGGCCGCGAGGTCGTCGAGGCAGGGCCGCATCAGCGGCGAGTGGAAGGCGTGGCTGACCCGCAGCGGGCGGGTCCGCAGGCCGCGCTCGGCGGCCCGCTCGGCGAGCGCGGCGAGGGCGTCGTCGCCGCCCGCCACCACCACCGCGGCGGGACCGTTCACCGCGGCCACCGACACCCGGTCGCGCAGCCCGGCGTCGAGGTCGTCGAGCAGTGTGGACACGACGTCCTCGCCCGCGGTGATCGACAGCATGCCGCCCGCCTCGGGCAGCGCGGCCATGGCGCGGCCGCGGGCCACGACGAACCGGGCGGCGGCGTCCAGGGTGAGCACGCCCGCGACGTGCGCGGCCACGATCTCACCGACGGAATGCCCGGTGACGACGTCGATGTCGACGCCCCAGGATTCGAGCAGCCGGAACAGCGCGGTGGACAGCGCGAACAGGGTCGGCTGCGCCAGTTCGGTGCGGTCCAGCCAGGCGGCGTCGCCGGGGCCCGCCGGTGCGGTGATGGCGACGGTGACCGCGTCGGCCACCTCGTCGCCACCGGCCGCGCGCAGGGCCGCGACGACCTCCTCGACGGCCGCGGCGAACACCGGGAACGCCGTCGCCAGCTCCGCGCCGATGCCGGGGCGCTGCCCGCCCTGGCCGGTGAACACCACGGCGGTGCGGCCGCGGCGCGCCCGGCCGCGCACGAGAGTGGTTGTGGCGGGCGCGTTCTCGTCACCGACGGTGCGCAGCGCGGTGGACAGTGCCGCGGTGTCGGGGCCGAGCACCACGGCCCGCTCCTCGAACGCGGCCCGGCCGGTGGCCAGGGTGCGGGCCACCGCCATCGGATCGATGTCGGTCCCGTCGGTGTGCTCGGCCACCCGCTGCGCGAGGTCCGCCAGCGCCGCCGGGGTGCGCGCGGAGAGCACCCACGGGATCGGTGTCCGCATCAGTCGGGGCGTCTCGGCCTCGGGGGCGGGCCGGTCGTCCTCGGGGGCGTCGCCGATGATGACGTGCGCGTTGGTGCCGGACAGGCCGAAGGCGGAGACGCCCGCGTGCCGCGGCCGTCCGTTCGCGGGCCAGGCGACGGGCGCCTGCACGAGTTCGATGCCGCCGGTGGTCCAATCCACGTGCCGGGTCGGGGTTTCGGCGTGCAGGGTGGCGGGCACGGTCTCGTGCCGCAGCGCCAGGATCGCCTTGATGACCCCGGCGACGCCCGCGGCGGCCTGGGTGTGGCCGATGTTGGACTTCACCGAGCCCAGCCACAGCGGCCGGTCGCGGTGGGCGCTGCCGTAGGTGTTCAGCAGGGCGCGCGCCTCGATCGGGTCGCCGAGCGTGGTGCCGGTGCCGTGCGCCTCGATCAGGTCCACGTCCTCGGCCGCGAGATCGGCGGCCTCCAGGGCGGAGCGGATGACCCGCTCCTGCGACAACCCGTTCGGCGCGGTCAGGCCGTTGGAGGTGCCGTCGGAGTTGACCGCGGTGCCGGAGAGCACGGCCAGCACCGGGTGCCCGGCGGCGCGAGCATCCGAAAGCCGTTCCAGCACCAGGATTCCCGCGCCCTCGCCCCAGCCGGTGCCGTCGGCCTCGTCGGCGAACGCCTTGCAGCGGCCGTCGGCGGCGAGCCCGCCCTGCCGGGTGAACTCGGCGAACAGGCCCGGCGTGGACATCACCGTGACGCCGCCCGCGAGGACGAGATCGCAGTCGCCCGAACGCAGTTCGCGGGCGGCCAGGTGCAGCGCGACCAGCGACGAGGAGCAGGCGGTGTCGACGGTCATCGACGGCCCCTCCGCGCCGAACACGTAGGAGATCCGGCCCGACAGCACGCTCGCGGAGGTGCCGGTGCCGAGCTGGGCCTCCGCACCGTTGCGCAGTTCCATCGGTCGCGAGGCGTAGTCCTGGGAGTTGGTGCCCACGAACACGCCGGTGCGGCTGCCGCGCAGGGTCGACGGGTCGATCCCGGCGCGTTCGGTTGCCTCCCAGCAGATTTCGAGCAGCAGCCGCTGCTGCGGATCCATGGCCAGCGCCTCGCGCGGGGAGATGCCGAAGAACGCGGGATCGAAGCCGTCGATCTCGTCGAGGAACGCGCCCCGCGTGGTGATGGTGTCCGCCGGGTCGATGAGCAGGTCCCACTGCCGCCGGTCCGGCCAGTCGCCGACCGCGTCCGTGCCGTGCAGCAGCAGGTCCCAGAACCGCTCCGGGGTGTCGGCCCCGCCCGGGAATCGGCAGCCGATGCCGACCACGGCCACCGGGTCGCCGCCGCCGGGCCGCGGCGTGCGCACCGGTGCGGGGCGGGCGGGCTCCTCCGGCTGGACGAGCCCGAGCAGGTAGTCGGTCACCGCCGCCGGGGTGGGGTAGTCGTACACCAGGGTCGGCGGCAGCGCGAGGCCGGTGACACCGGAGAGCACATTGCGGATCTCCACCGCGGCAAGCGATTCCACGCCGAGCGAACCGAAGGTCACGACCGGGTCGATCGCCTCGGCGCCGTCGTGGCCGAGCACGGCGGCGACGTGCCGCCGCACCAGGGCGTCGACGGTCAGGGCGTGCTCGTGAGCCGGGAGTTCGGACAGCAGTGCCGCCAGACCGCCGGTCGGAGTGTCGGCTTCCTTTGCCGCGCCGAGGAATTCGCGGGCGGCGGGGATCTCGGCGAGCAGCCGGGAGTCCGGTCGCCCGGCCAGGTGCGCCGGGGTGAACCGGGTCCAGTCGAAGTCGGCGACGATCTCGTAGGCCGGTCCGCCGGTGCCGAGCCGCCTGCCGACGGCGAGGTGGGCGCCGAAGGCGGCGGTGGCGCGGGCGGGTTCCAGTGCCCGCATACCGGCGGCGCGCAGGCGCGCGTCCAGCTCGCCGTCGACCATGCCGCCGCCCGCCCAGGAGCCGAAGGCGATCGCCGAGCCGGGCAGGCCGCGCCGGGTACGCGCCTGCGCGAGGGCGTCGAGGGCGGCATTGCCGGGCGCGTAGTTGCCCTGGCCGAGGGCGCCGAGCACGCCCGCCAGCGACGAAACCAGCACGAACGCCTCGAGATCGGCGTCGGCGGTGAGCTCGTCGAGCAGCCGGGCGCCGCCGACCTTGACCCGCAGCGCGCGGGCCACCTGCTCGGGGGTGATGGCGGTGATGGTCGCGTCGTCGAGGACGGCGGCGGCGTGGATCACCGCGCGCAGCGGCCGGTCGGCGGGCAGCCCGTCCAGGACCGCCCGCATGGCCGTGCGGTCGGCGGCGTCGGCGGCGACGATGTCCACCGTCGCGCCGAGGTCGGTGAGTTCGGCCGCGAGTTCCGTGGCGCCGGGCGCCTGCGGGCCGCGGGCGCCGACGAGCACGAGGTGGGCGGCGCCGTTGGCGGCGCACCAGCGGGCCAGGTGGCCGCCGATGGCGCCGGTGCCGCCGGTGACGAGCACGGTGCCGTCGGCGGCGAACCGGCCGGATTCGGTGGCGGCCGGGGCGGCGGGCACGGTCACGAGCCGTCGGCCGAAGGCCGCGCCGTCGCGGAGGCGGATCTCGTCCTCCCCGGTCCGCCCGGCGACGGCGGCGGCGAACAGCTGGGTAAGCTGCCGATTGGGCGCGCGATCGGGGAGATCGACTATGCCGCCGCGCAATTCGGGATGTTCGAGCCCCGCCACGCGCAGGAACGAGGCGGCCATGGCCTGGTCGGGGGCGGCACCGGCGTCGACGGTCACCGCCCACACCGGCGCGGTCACCCGGGCATCGGTCAGCGCCTGCACCAGGGCGATCGTGGCCGAATAGCCCGCTGGCACAGGCTGTTCCGGCTCGGGGTCCGCGGCGGCCAGCAGTGACACCACTCCGGCGATCGGCTCGCCGAGCACCGGGCGCAGTGCCTCGGACCAGGCGGTGCGGGCGTCGCCCCGGTCCTCGGCGGTGAGGCGGACGATGTCGGCTCCCGCGCGGTCCAGCGCGTCGATCAGGGTCTGCTGGAAATCGTTGTGCGGCACCGTATCCGGCGCGCAGGCGACGAGCCAGCGGCCGCGCAGGGCGGCCGGGGCCGGTTCGGGCAGTTTGCGCCAGGCGACGCGCAGCCGCAGGCCGTCGGTGGCCGAGGTGTCGCGGCGGCGCTCGTCGTAGGCCGCGAGCGCGGGCAGCACGGGGGCGAGGGCCGCCGTGTCGATGCCGAGCGCGCGGGCGATGTCGTCGGGCTCGCCGGTGGTGATCAGCCGCCAGAATTCGTCGGTGGCCGACCGCGGGTCGGTGCGCCGGGCGAGGGCGGCGTGGTCGAGCACGGGCCAGTAGTGGCGGTGCTGGAACGGGTAGGTCGGCAGGTGCTCGAACAGTTCGGTGGCACCGGGGGTGGCGTCGCCGAGGCAGGCCACGGGATTCACCTCGCCGCCGGAGACCCACAGGCGGGCCACCGCGGTGACGACCGATTCCACCGCGTCCGTGCCGGTTTCGGCGCGGGTGCCGGTCGAGACCACCACGGCGTCGGCCAGCACCTGCTCCAGGGACGGTCGCAGCACCGCGCGCGGCGCCAGTTCCACGAATCGGGTGGCTCCCGCGGCGGCGGCCGCCTCGACCGCGTCGGCGAAGCGCACGGCCTCGCGGACGTGCCGGACCCACCAGCGCGGGTCGGACAGTTCGGCCCGACCCACCTCGGCCCCGGTGAGCGCCGAGACCAGGGCGATGCGCGGCTCGGCGAACTCCAGTTCCGTGACCACCCGCTCGAATTCGGCGAGCATGGGCTCCACCAGCGGGGAGTGGAAGGCGTGGCTCACCGTCAGGCGGCGCGTGCGAATGCCCTTGTCCCGCAGGATTTCCACGATCGAGTCGACCGTTTCGCCCAGTCCCGACAGCACCACCGAGTGTGGGCCGTTGACCGCGGCAATGCCGACGGTGTCCTCGTGTCCGGCGAGCAGCGGGGCGACCACCTCCTCAGCGCACGCCACCGCAACCATGACGCCGCCCTCGGGCAGCGCCTCCATCAGTCCGGCGCGGGCGGCCACCAGCCGCACCGCGTCCGCCAGGGTCAGAACGCCCGCCACGTGGGCGGCCACGATCTCGCCGATCGAGTGGCCGAGCACGACATCCGCACGCAGGCCCCAGGATTCGAGCAACCGGTACAGCGCCACCTCGAACGCGAACAGGGCGGGCTGAGTGAACCCGGTCCGATCCACCAGGCCCGGTTCGGAGCCGAACACCACGTCGCGCAGCGGACGATCCAACCAGCGGTCGAACTCCACGCACACCTGATCGAAGGCGTCCGCGTAGGCGTCGAAGGCCGCATACAGGTCCCGGCCCATTCCGGCGTGCTGCGAGCCCTGTCCGGCGAAGACGACACCGGTCGATCCGGAGATCACCGAGCCCGCAACGACATTCGGGCCCTGATCGCCGTTCGAGGCCAGACCCAGGCCCGCATGCGCACCGTCGCGGTCGGAGGCCAGGACCACCGCGCGATGATCGAAGGCGGTGCGCCGTCCGAGCGCGCTCGCCAAGGCGGGCAGCCGTGGGTCGGTATCCGCGCACAGCTCCGCCAGGGCACCGGCCTGCGCCGCCCGCGCCGCCGGGGTGCGGCCGGACAGGATCAGGGGCAGCACCGGAAGCACCTCGGCCACAGTGTCTTCCGCGGTCGTGACGGCGGGCTCGGGGGCCTGTTCGATGATCACGTGGGCATTGGTGCCGGAGATACCGAACGACGAAACACCCACGCGCCGTGGACGTCCGGTGTCCGGCCAGTCCACCGTTTCGGTCACCAGCTCGACGGCACCGGCCGACCAATCCACATGCGAAGACGGTGCATCCACGTGCAGAGTGGCCGGAATTCGCCCGTGCTGCAACGCAAGCACCGACTTCATCACACCCGCCACACCCGCAGCCGCCTGCGTATGACCCACATTCGACTTGATCGAACCCAACCACAACGGCCGCTCACGATCCTGACCATAGGTCGCCAGCACCGCCTGCGCCTCGATCGGATCACCCAAAGTCGTACCCGTGCCGTGCGCTTCGACCATGTCGACCTCGGCCGGGGTCAATCCGGACATGGCCAGCGCGGACCGGATGACCCGCTGCTGCGACGGACCATTGGGCGCGGTCAAACCATTCGACGCACCATCGGAATTGATGGCGGAACCGCGCACCACGGCGAGGATCGGGTACCCGGCGGCCACCGCATCGGATTGGCGGGCCAGCACGAGGACCGCCGCGCCCTCGGAGAAGCCGGTGCCGTCGGCGGCATCCGCGAACGCCTTGCAGCGGCCGTCGGCGGACAGTCCGCGCTGGCGCGAAAACTCTTGGAACAGACCGGGAGTCGCCATCACGGTCGCGCCACCGGCCAGGGCCAGATCGCACTCACCGGATCGCAGCGCGGCCGCGGCCTGATGCAGCGCGACCAGCGAGGCCGAGCACGCCGTATCCACCGTCACCGCCGGACCCTCCAGCCCGAGGGCGTAGGCCACGCGCCCGGACAGCACGGCCGCGGCATTGCCGGTGCCGATGTAGCCGCCGACATCCTCGCCGGAGGCCACCAGCAGTCCCGCGTAGTCCTGACCGTTGGTGCCCGCGAAGACGCCGGTCGCCGAGCCGCGCAGCGCGGACGGGTCGATTCCGGCCCGCTCCAACGCCTCCCACGACACCTCCAGCAATATCCGCTGCTGGGGGTCCATCGCGAGGGCCTCGCGCGGGGAGATGCCGAAGAACTCCGCGTCGAATTCCGCGGCGCCGACCAGGAATCCACCGTCGCGTGCGTACGAGGTCCCGGGCCGGTCCGGATCAGGCGAGTACAGCGCCTCCAGATCCCAGCCGCGATCGGTGGGGAACGGGCGCATGGCGTCGCGCCCGTCGACCAGCAGCTCCCACAGGTCCTCGGGGGTGCGCACGCCGCCGGGGAAGCGGCAGCTCATGCCGACGATCACCACGGGGTCCGCGCCGACGGCGGTGGTCGCCGGGGCGGCGGGGCGGGCGGTGGACGGGCCGTCGACCGAGCCCGCGACGTGCTCGATGATGAACTCGGTGAGCGCCGCGGGGGTCGGGTAGTCGAACACCAGCGTGGCGGGCAGCCGCATCCCGACCGCCTTGCCCAGCGCATTGCGCAGCTCGACCGCGGTCAGCGAGTCGATGCCGAGGTCGCGGAACGCGGTGCCGGGCACGATCGCCTCGGGACCCGAATGTCCCAGAATGGCGGCCACATACGAGCGGACCACCTTCCCGATCTCCGCGGGCCGATCCTTGGGCGGCACGTCCGCCAGCAGCGCGACCAGCGCGGGGCGATCGGCCCGCTCGGCGGTGCCGCCGCGGGTCGCGGCCAGCACCTGCTGGGCGTCCGGCAGCTCGGCCAGCAGCGGGGCGGGGCGGGCGCCGACGAAGGCGGGCGCGAAGTGCTGCCAGTCGAAAGCCGCGACCACCAGGCTGGTTTCGTCGTGGTCGAGCACCACCTGTAGCGCCTGCAACGCGGTCTCGGGCGCCATGTCCACCACGCCGTAGCGCTGCAAACGGGCGCCGACCTCGCCGCGGGCCATGCCGCCCTCGCCGCCCCAGTGGCCCCACGCGATCGCGGTGGCCCGCTCCCCCGCGTCGCGGCGCAGCAGCGCCAGCGCGTCGAGGAAGGCGTTGCCGGGCGCGTAGTTGCCCAGACCGGTGCCGCCGAGCACGCCGGAGGTGGAGGAGAACAGCACGAACGCGTCGAGATCCCGGCCGCGGGTCGCGAGGTCCAGCACCACCGCGCCACCGGCCTTGGGCCGCAACCCGACCTCGAATCGGTCGGCGTCGAGGTCCTGCACGAGGCCGTCGTCGAGTGCCCCGGCGGCATGCATGACCGCCCGCAGCGGGCTCGGGCCCGCGTCGATCTCGGCGAGCAGGTCGGCGACGGCGGCCGGGTCGCCGACATCGCAGGCCACCACGGTCACCCGCGCGCCCAGCGCCTCGAGTTCCGCGGTGAGCTCGGCCGCGCCCGCCGCCTGCGGGCCGCGGCGCGACACCAGCACCAGATGCTCGGCGCCGCCGCGGGCCAGCCAGCGGGCCAGATGGCCGCCGATGGCGCCGGTGCCGCCGGTGACCAGAACGGTGCCGCGCGGCCGCCAGGGTTGCACGGGAGTCTCGGCGGCCGGGCGGCGCAAGCGCACGAACCGGCGGCCGAGGATGCCCGAATCGCGCAGCGCGAGTTGGTCTTCCGCGCCCAGTGCCCCCGCCCGGGCGAGCACGCCCACGAATCGGCGGGCGGCGCGGTCGTCGAATCCGTCGTGGACCGAGGCGGGCAGGTCGATCAGACCGGCCACGCGGTCGGGATGCTCGGTGGCCGCGACCCGGCCGAAGCCCCAGATCAGCGCCGGTTCCGCGGCCGAGAGCCGATCGGAGGGGCCGATCGAGACGCCGCCGCGGGTCACCAGCCACAGCGGTGCGGTCACCCCGGCGTCGCCGAGGGCCTGCACCAGATGCAGCGTCGCGGTGAGCCCGCGCGGCGTGGTCGGGTGCAGCGCGTCGAAGGCGTCGTCGACGCCGGTGAGCAGGCCCGTCAGGCCGATCACACCGGCGAATTCGCCGTGCTCGGCGGCCAGGGCGCGCAGCCGGGAAGCGGCCACCGACCGGTGTCCGAGGTCGGCCGCGACCTCGAGGTCGACCACGGTGGCCCCGGCCGCGCGCAGCACGCGGGTGACCTCGTCGGCCACCGCGCCGGGCGCGCCCGCGGCGGTGGCGCGCAGCCAGGTTCCGGTCAGGTGCGCCGGGGCCGGGTCGGGCAGCGGATGCCACGCGATGTGGTAGCGCCACCCGTCGATCATCGACCCCTCGCGGCGGCGGTCGCGCCAGGCGGCCAGTGCCGGAACGACCTCCGCGAAGGGGGCGTCCGGGGCGACGGCGAGCTCGGTGGCCAGGGCGTCGACATCGGCCCGGTCGATTCCGGCCCACAGCGGCGCGGCCCAGGCGGCGTCCACCGAGGTGGGTGCCGCGAGCGCGGGCGGCGCGGGCCAGAAGCGGGTGTGCTCGAACGGGTAGGTGGGCAGATCCGGTGTCTCGGACCGGGTTTCGGCCGGGATGTGGATCCGGGACCAGTCGATGTCCACGCCCGACATCCAGGCCCGCGCGAACACGCACAGCAGCTGATAGGGCCAGTCGGCGTCGCGCCGCAGGGTCGCGATCGCCGTCACCGCGCCGGGCCCCGTCTCGGGCAGGTCCAGGCTCTCGGCGATCTCCCAGATCGCGGGCCGCAGCGTCGGATGCGGTCCGGCCTCGATCAGCACGCGGCAGCCGTCGGCCAGCAGCGCCTCGATGGCGGGGCGGAACCGCACCGGTTGACGCAGGTTGTCGAACCAGTAGTCGGCCCCGGCCTGTGCCGGGTCCAGCCAGCCGCCGCGGGCGGTGGACCACCAGCGGATGCCGTCGACGGTCCGGTCCGCGGGCGCGATCCCGTCCAGCGCCGCCAGCAGCTGCGGTCGCAGCGCGTCCATGGCCGGGGAGTGCGACGGATAGTCCACGGCCACTCGGCGATTGCGGACCCCGGCGCGCTCGGCGACCGCCATCAGGCGGCCCAGCGGCTCGTCCGGGCCCGCCACCACGGTGGCGGCGGGGCCGTTGAGCGCGGCCACCGTCAGCGCGTCGCCGCCGTCGAGCTCGGCGAGATGCTCGCGCACCTCGGCCTCGGACCAGCCGAACGACACCATGCCGCCGGAACCGGCCAGGGCGCCCACCAAGCGGGAGCGCGCGGCCACCACCCGCGCGCCGTCGGCCACCGACAGCGCACCGGCGACCACGGCCGCCGCGACCTCGCCCTGCGAGTGTCCGACGACGGCGTAGGGCGTGACGCCCGCCGCCCGCCACATCGCCGCGAGGGCCACCATCACGGCCCAGGTGACGGGCTGCACCACGGCGTCGCCGTCGAGTTCGCGGCCCGACCGCAGCACCTCCACCACATCCAGATCGCAGACCTCGGCCAGCGCGTCGGCGCATTCGGACAGCCGGGCCCGGAACACCGGGGAGGTGTCCCACAGCCCCGCGCCCATGCCCGCCCAGTGCCCGCCCTGGCCGGAGAACACGAATACCGTGCGGGGCGAGGAGCTTTCGGCGACACCGGACATGATGCCGTCCACCGGCCCGGCGCCCTGCGCGGCGGTGAACGCCTGTAGTCGCGCGGCGGCGCACACGCCGTGGTGGCCGCTGTCGACCGGCAGCATCGCGCGGTAGCCGAAGGTGCTGCGGCGCAACAGGGCTCGCGCCACCCCGCTCAGGTCCGCCCCCGATTCCGCGACCGGGATCAGCCCCTCGGCGATCCGGGTCAGCGCGGACCGGGTGCGGGCGGAGAAGATCCACGGGACGATCGGGCTGATCAGAACGGGATCGGCCCCGGCGGGTTCTCCGGTCCGGTCGGACTCGGCGACGGGTTCGGGCGCCTGCAACACCATGTGCGCATTCGTTCCGGACATGCCGAACGCCGACACACCGGCGAACCGGGCGCCGTCCTCTCGCTCCGGCCACCTCCGGCCCTCCTGGACCAGCTCCAGCACCGAGGAGTCCCAATTCACGTGGCGGGAGGGCACATTCGCGTGCAGGGTGGCCGGGAGCCAGCCGCGCGACAGCGCCAGCACCATCTTGATCACCCCGGCGATACCGGCGGCGGCCTGGGTGTGGCCGATATTGGACTTCACCGAGCCCAGCCACAGCGGATCGCGCCGCGACCCACCGCCGAACACCTGTTGCAGCGCGGACGCCTCGATCGGGTCGCCCAGTGCGGTGCCGGTGCCGTGCGCCTCGATGGCGTCGATATCGTCGGCGCGCACGCCCGCGACCTCGAGGGCCGCGCGCAGCACTCGCTGCTGCGCAACACCGTTCGGGGCGGTGAGACCGTTGGAGGCGCCGTCGGAGTTGATCGCGGACCCGCGCACCACGGCCAGCACCCGGCCGCCGCGCGCCCGGGCGGCGCTGAGCCGTTCGACCACGACCACGCCGCAGCCCTCGCCCCAGCCGGTGCCGCCCTCGCCGTCGGCGAAGGCCCGGCAGCGCCCGTCCACCGACAGCGCGCCCAGCCGCGAGAACTCCGCGAACGCGCCCGGTCCCGCCATCACCGTGACGCCGCCCGCCAGGGCGCGCTCGCACTCCCCGGCGCGCACCGCGTGCACCGCCTGGTGCAGGGCCACCAGCGACGCCGAGCACGCGGTGTCCACCGTCACCGAGGGGCCGGACAGGCCGAGCGTGTAGGAGATGCGGCCGGACAGCACGCTCGCCGCGGTGCCGGTCGTCACGTGCCCGCCGACGTCCTCGCCCGAGAAGGCCAGGGCGGTGGCGTATTCCTGCCCGTTCGAGCCGATGAAGACGCCGGTTCGGCTGTCCCGCAGCGATACCGGGTCGATCCCGGCGTGCTCGAGCGCCGACCACACCACCTCCAGCAGCACCCGCTGCTGGGGATCCATGGCCAGCGCCTCGCGCGGGGAGATCCCGAAGAACGCCGCGTCGAAACCCCCGGCGTCGGACAGGAATCCGCCGCCGGGCGCCTGCGCCACCAGGTTCGGGTCCCAGCCCCGATCGTCGGGCAGCGGGCCGATCACGTCCCGGCCGCCGGCCAGCAGTTCCCAGAAGCTGTCCGGGCCATCCACACCGCCCGGGAAGCGGCAGCCCAGGCCCACGATCACGATCGGATCGTCGTCGACGGCGGCGGTGGTCGCGGCCGGGACCGCGGGACCGGCTGCGGCGCCGACCAATTCGTCGAGCAGCCAGTGCGCCAGCGCGCGGGGGGTCGGGTGGTCGAAGACGGCGGTCGCGGGCAGCGGCCTGCCCGCGGGCGCGACCAATCCGTCGCGCAGCGCCAGCGCGGCCACCGAGTCCACCCCGAGGTCGCCGAAGGTGCGGTCGGGGTCGACGGCGTCGCCGCCCGCGTGCCCGAGCACCCCGGCCGTCACGGCACGCACCACATCCAGCACGACGGTGGGTGCCTGGGCGGCTCCGGCCGCGGCGATGTGCTCGACGAGCTCGGAACCGGTTGCCGCGGTGCGGGATCCGGTGTCGGGAGCGGGGGTGTCGAGGGCGGCGGCGAACGCGTCGAACAGCGGCGCGGGACGCACGACGGTGAAGGCCGGGAGGAAGCGCTGCCAGTCGACATCGGCGACGATGCCGACCGGGGCCGCCGCGGACAGCGCCCGCTCCAGGGCGACGAGCGCGACGACCGGATCCATCGGGTTCAGGCCGCGGCGGCGCAGGTGGGCGTCGGCCGCGGGGTCGGCGGCCATGCCGGAACCGCGCCACGGTCCCCACGCCACCGAGGTCGCCCGCTTCCCGGACCGGATGCGGCGCTCGGCGAGGGCGTCCAGGCGCGCGTTGGCGGCGGCGTAGGCGCACTGGCCCGCCGCGCCCCAGGCCGCGGAGATGGAGGAGAACAGCACGAACTGGTCCAGGTCGCGATCGGCGGTGAGCGCGTCGAGATGCTCTGCGCCGAGCGCCTTTCCGTCGAGCACGGCGCGCACGGCCGCGTCGTCGGCGGCCGCGAGCGGCGTATCGTCGCCGACGCCCGCGGCGTGCACCACGGCGGTCAGCGGATGGGGTCCGGCGTCGATGCGCGCGAGCACGGCGGCCAGTGCGTCCCGGTCGGCGGCGTCGGCGGCGGCGAGGGTGACCTCCGCGCCCAGGGCGCGCAGTTCGGCGGCGAGTTCGGCCGCGCCGGGGGCCTGTGCCCCGCGGCGGCCGAGCAGCACGAGGTGGGCCGCGCCGCGGCGGGCGGCGAGCCGGGCCACGTGCGCGCCGAGCGCGCCGGTGCCGCCGGTGATGAGCACGGTGCCGCGCGGCGTCCAGTCGGTGTGGTCGCTGGCCTCGGGGGCGCGCTCGACGCGGCGCGCGAGCGCACCGGCGGCGCGCAGCGCGACCTGGTCCTCGCCGGTCGCCCCGGCGAGGATGCCGCGCAGGCGGCCGAGCGTCCGGTCGTCCACCTCGTCGGTGGGCAGGTCGATCAGGCCGCCCCACAGGTCGGACCGTTCCAGGGCGAGGGCGCGGCCCGCACCCCACACGGCGGCACCGGCCGGGTCGGGGGCGGGGTCGCGCCGCGAGGTGGACACCGCGCCGCGGGTGAGGACCCACAGCCGCGGGGTGGCGGTGCGGCCCTCGGCGTGCGTGGCGAGGGTGCGCAGCCACGCGGTGAGGGCCGCGACCTGGGCGGCGGCGTCGCGTCCGGCCGGTGGCACCGCCACCACGCCCGCCGCGTTCTCGGTGCTCAGCACGGTCGCGAAGTCGTCGTCGGCCGTGACCCGCAGGTCCAGTCCCGTGGCGCGCAGCGCGGCGAGCGCGGGGTCGGAGTCGTTGGCGCCCAAGATGATCCAGGTCCCGGCGGGCGTCGGGCTGGTCGGCACCGGGCACACGCTCCAGGTGACGCGCAGCCGCAGCCGGGCGAGTTCGTCGGCGATGCGCCGATCCCGATGCCACTGTGCGAGCGCGGGAACGACGGCGGCCAAGGCCGCGCCGTCCTGGTCGCCGAGCTGGCCGACCAGTGCGTCGACGTCCTCGCGTTCCACCTGCTCCCAGAAGGACCGCTCCCACCCGGCGCTGGTGCCGGTCGTCGCGGCCGAGGCGTCGAAGGTGGGGGTCAGCCAGAAGCGGGTGCGGTCGAAAGCGTAAGTGGGCAGGTCGATGTCGGGGGCCGCGGCGCTGCCGAGCAGGGTCGGCCACGACGGTGTCACCCCGGCCACGTGCAGCAGGGCGGCGGCGGTGAGCAGTTCCCGGTATTCGTCGCGGCCGGACCGGAATCCGGGCATGACGGCGAGGGGCTTGCCGTCCCCGTCGGCGACGGTGCGCGCCGAGGTGCTCAGCGCGCGGCCGGGGCCGACCTCGAGGAACCGGGTGACCGAGCGGGCGCGGGCGGTGGCGATCGCGTCGGCGAAGCGCACGGGTTTGCGGATGTGGTCGACCCAGTAGTTCGGATCGGTCAGCTCGGCGGTGTCGGCGGGGCGGCCGGTCTGGTCGGAGATGATCGGGATGCGCGGCGGACGGAAGGTCAATCCGGCCGCGACGGTGCGCAATTCGGCGAGCGCGGGCTCCATCAGGGCCGAATGGAAGGCGTGGCTGACGCGCAGCCGGGTGCACCGGACGCCGCGCTCGCTGTAGCGGGCGACCAGCGCGTCCACCGCCTCGGCGACACCGGACACCACGACCGCGGACGGGCCGTTGATGGTGGCGATATCGACCCGCTCGTCCGAGCCGATGGTGGCGCGCACCTCCTCCTCGGAGCTCGCGATGGCGGCCATCGCGCCCCCGGCGGGCAGCTCGCTCATGACGCGGGCGCGGGTGGCGACCAGGGTGGCGGCGTCCTCGAGCGACAGCACACCGGCGACGTGCGCGGCGGCGAGCGCGCCCACCGAGTGCCCGATCAGCAGCTGCGGGGTGACGCCCCAGCTCTCCCACAGCCGGAAGGTGGCCACCTCGACGGCGAACAGGGCGGGCTGGGTCCAGCGGGTGTCGTCGAGCAGCCGCGCGGATTCGCTGTCGGCGGGCGCGAACATGACCTCCCGCAGCGAGCCGTCGGTGATCACCCGGTCGAACGCGGCGAAGATCTCGTCGAACGCGGCCGCGGCCACCGGGGACGCCGCGGCCAGCCGCGCGCCCATCCCGGCGTGCTGGCTGCCCTGGCCCGGGAACAGGAAGGCCGTGCGGCCGCGTAATACGGTGCCGGTCACCACGTCCGGATGCGGACGGGACGCGGCGAGCGCGCGGGTGCCGTCGACCAGTTCGTCCCGGTCCGCGCCCAGGACGACGGCGCGATGCTCGTAGGTGGACCGGGTCGCGACCAGCGCGGCGGCGATCTCGGCCGCGGTGGCCGCCGACCGCTCGGTGAATTCGGCGAGCGCGGCGGCCTGACCGGCCAGGGATTCGGCGCTGCGGGCCGAGATCAGCCACGCGCCGACGCCCTCGGAAACGGTTGTGGCCGTGCGGGTCTCGGCCACCGGCTCGGGGGCCTGCTCGAGGACGACGTGGGCGTTGGTGCCGCTGATGCCGAACGAGGACACCGCCGAGCGGCGGGGACGGTCGGCCACCGGCCACGCGGTGGGTTCGGTCAGCAGCTCGACCGCGCCCTCCGACCAATCCACCTTCGTGCTGGGGGTATTCACGTGCAGGGTGCGCGGCAGCCGCCCGTGCCGCATGGCGAGCAGCATCTTGATCACGCCGCCGACGCCCGCGGCGGACTGGGTGTGCCCGATATTGGATTTCAGGGCGCCCAGCAGCAGCGGGCCGGTGCCGTTGCGGTCCTGCCCGTAGGTGGCGAGCAGGGCCTGGGCCTCGATCGGGTCGCCGAGCGAGGTGCCGGTGCCGTGCGCGTCGACGGCGTCGACCTCGGCGGGGGTCAGCCCGGCGTCGGTCAGCGCGGCGCGGATGACCCGCTGCTGCGAGGGACCGTTCGGGGCGGTCAGCCCGTTGGAGGCGCCGTCGGAATTGATGGCGGTGCCGCGCACCAGGCCGAGAATGCGGCGGCCGTTGCGCTGGGCGTCGGAAAGCCGTTCCAGCAGCAGCACACCCGCGCCCTCGGACCAGACGGTGCCGTCGGCGGAATCGGAGAACGCCTTGACCCGGCCGTCGGCGGCCAGCCCCTGCTGCGCGCTGAACTGCGCGAACATCGCGGGCGTGGCCATCACGGCGACGCCGCCCGCCAGCGCGAGCGAGCACTCGCCCCGGCGCAGGGCCTGCACCGCCAGGTGCATGGCGACCAGCGAGGAGGAACAGGCGGTGTCGACGGTCGCGACCGGGCCCTCCCAGCCCAGGTGGTAGGCGATGCGCCCGGAGATGACCGAGGTCGCGCCGCCCGCCAGCAGATGGCCCTCGATGCCCTCGGGGGCCGCGGTGACGCCCACGCCGTAGCCGGAGGCGGCCGCGCCGATGAACACGCCCGAGTCCGAGGCGCGCAGCGCGGCCGGGACGATGCCCGCCCGCTCCAGCGACTCCCACGCCACCTCCAGCATCAGGCGCTGCTGCGGATCGGTGGCCAGCGCCTCGCGGGGACCCATGGAGAAGAACCCGGCGTCGAATTCGCCCGCGTCGTGCAGGAATCCGCCCTGCGCGGCCGACGGGTCCGCGATCGGCCAGCCGCGGTCGGCGGGGAAGGTCGAGATGGCGTCGACGCCGTCGTCGACCAGCTCCCACAGCTGCTCCGGGCTGCGCACGCCGCCCGGGTACCGGCAGGCCATGCCGACGATCGCGATCGGCTCGTGCTCGCGCTCGCGAATGGCGGACAGCGCCTCGCGGGTCGATCGCAGATCGGCGGTCAGGCGCTTGAGGTACTCGAGGTACTTCTGCTCGTCGACCGCCTTGGCGCCCGTCGCGGACTCGTTGCTCACTGGCGGACCTTTCTCACGTCGGTAACTCTCACGAATCCAGCTCCTTGTCGAGCAGGGCGAACACGTCGTCGATCGTGGTCGCGGCCTCGAGATCGGCGTCTCGGGCGGAGGTGTCGGCGGGGGCGGGATCAGCGGATGCGCTGTGCCCGTTGCCGTTTCCATTGCTGTGGGCGGCGCCGTTGCCGTTGGTGGTGGGCTCGCCGCCGGTAGGGGCCGGGGGGACGCCCCACCGGGCGGCGAGGTCGAGCAGCCGGGTGACCGCGGCCGCGCGGGCCTGCTCGCCGAGGCCGCCGACCAGCTGCTCCAGCCGGTCGAGTTCGGCCAGGTGTTCCGGCCGCAGGGCGGTCGCGGGTTCGTCCGGCGTGGCCGCCGTGCCCGCCTGCGCGGCGATCTTCGGCGCGAGCTTCTCGCCCAGCAGTTCCACCAGCGCGGCCGGGGTCGGGTAGTCGAACGCCAGCGTGGCCGGGAGCCGGACGCCGGTGGCCGCGCCGAGCCGGTTGCGCAACTCCACCGATGTCAGCGAGTCGAAGCCGATATCGGAGAAGTTCTGGTCGGGGTCGAGCTGGCCGTGGTCGTCGTGCCCGAGAACCGTTGCGGCATGGGCACAGACGAGGTCGGTCAGCGCGTCGGCGCGGGCCGCCTCGCCCAGCCCGGCGAGCTCGGCGATCAGGTCGGCCGCGGCGGCCTGCCGGTCGCCCGCCTGACCCGAGCCCGCCGCGGTGGGCCGGGCCTCGCGGGCGGTGACGATGCCGCGCAGCAGCGGCGGGGTCGCCTCCGGCGGGGTGTTGCGGTCGACCCGCAGCGGCACCAGCACCGCCTCGTCCACCGTCAGCGCGGCGTCGAAGGCGGCCAGCCCGGCGTCGAGCGAGAACGGCAGCATGGCACCGAATTTCGCGCCGCCGTCCAGGTCCGCGGTCATGCCCACCTCGGGTGACCACGGCCCCCAGGCCAGCGACTGCGTGGGCCGTCCCGCGGCGCGGCGTCCGGTCGCGAACGCGTCCAGCGCGGCGTTCGCGGCGGCGTAGTTCGCCTGCCCCGCGGACCCGAAGGTGCCCGCGACCGAGGAGTACACCACGAACGCCGCGAGATCCGCGTCGGCGGTCGCCGCGTCGAGTTCCCGCGCGCCGTCGAGCTTCGGCGCGAGCACCGTCGCGATGCGCTCGCTGTTCTGGCTGGCGAGCATGCCGTCGGCGAGCACACCGGCGGTGTGGATCACGGCGGTCAGCGGCGCGTCGGCGGGCACGTGGGTGAGCACCCGCCGCACGTCGGCCGCGTCGGTGACGTCGGCGGCCACCACCGCGACCCGGGCCCCGGCGGCCTCGAGCTCGGCGATCAGGTCGGCCGCGCCGGGCGCGTCCGGCCCGCGGCGCGAGGTCAGCACGAGGCTGGACACCGTGTGCTCGCGCACCAGGTGCCGGGCCAGGGCCGCGCCGAGTCCGCCGGTGCCGCCGGTCACCAGCGCGGTGCCCGCCGGGTCGAGCGGCGCGGGCACCCGCAGCACGACCTTGCCGATCTGGCGGGCCTGGGCCAGGTAGCGGAACGCCTCGCGGGCGCGCCGCACATCCCAGGTCCGCACCGGCGGCACCGCGAGGTCTCCGGTGGCCAGCAGGCCCAGCACCTCGCCGAGCATCGCGCCGATCCGCTCCGGGCCCGCTTCCCACAGGTCGAAGGCGCGGTAGGCGACGCCCGGATGGGCGGCGGCCACCTGCTCCGGATCGCGGATATCGGTCTTGCCCATCTCCAGGAACCGGCCGCCGCGCGGCAGCAGCCGCAGCGAGGCGTCGACCAGGTCACCGGCCAGCGCGTCGAGCACCACGTCCACGCCCGCGCCGCCGGTGGTCGCGGTGAAGTGCGCGCCGAAGTCGGTGGTCCGGGAGGAGGCGGTGTGATCGTCGTCGAAACCGGCCGCCCGCAACGCATCCCGCTTCGCATCGGATGCCGTGGCGTACACCTGGGCGCCGAGGTGGCGGGCGATCTGCACGGCCGCGCCGCCGACGCCGCCGGTCGCGGCGTGCACCAGCACCCGCTCCCCCGCCTTGACGCCGCCGAGGTCGACCAGGGCGTACCAGGCGGTGAGGTAGGCGATGGGAATCGACGCCGCGGTGACGAAGTCCCAGCCGTCGGGGATCCGCGCCAGCATGCGGGCGTCCGCGCGGGCCACCGAACCCATGGCGCCGAAGACGACGCCGGTGACGCGGTCGCCGACGGCGAGCGCGGTGACATCGTCGGCGACCTCGGTGACGATGCCCGCGGCCTCGCTGCCGAGCGCGTCGATGCCGCCCGGGTACATGTCGAGGGCGCCGAGCACGTCGCGGAAGTTCAGGCCCGCCGCCCGCACCGACAGCCGCACCTGGCCGGGCGCGAGCGGTTCGCCCGCAGCGGGATTCGGGGCGAGCACCAGCGTGTCCACCGTGCCCGCGCCGCCCGGCCCGACCTCCAGCCGCCAGGCCGACCGCGGGTCGGCATTCCACGCCGGGGGCACGAGCCCGTGTGCGGCAACGTCTTCGGGGCGCGCGCCCGTCGCGGTGGCCAGGCGCGCGACCCGCAGGTCGCCGCCGGTCCAGGCGAACCAGGATTCGGCTCCGGTGCCCGCCAGCGCGGCGACCCCGGCGAGGATGGCGTCGGGCACCTCGGCCGCGTCGGTGTCGAGCAGGGCCAGCCGTCCCGGATTCTCCACCTGCGCCGAGCGGACGAGTCCGGCCGCGGCGGCGACGGCGGTATCCGGATCGGAACCCGTTGCGCCCCTGGTGATCACGACCAGCGGCGGGCCGTCCCCGGCGTCGGCGTCGAGCCAGGTGCGGACCTTGTCGAGAATCTCGGTGCTCACCCGCACCGCCGCGCCAGCGGGCACCCACAGCGTCGGGGGTACCTGCCGGGCGTCCGGGCACGCCTGGGGAATCCAGCGCACCCGGTGCAGTGCCGCACGGGCGGCACGGATTTCGGGCGAGATCGCCGCGGCTCCCGAGACGGCGCGCAGCATGAGCTCGTCGACCGTCAGGACGGGGGCGCCCGCGGGATCGGCGACCGTCAGGGTCACCGACTCCGGCCCGCTGGCCCGCAGGTGGACCCGCAGGGCGCTGGCGCCGGTGGCGTGCAAGCGAACTCCGGACCAGCTGAACGGGAGTCGGCCGCGGTCGGTGGCGCCGAGTTCGGCGAACATCATGGCGTGCAGCGCGGCGTCGAGCAGCGCCGGGTGCATGCCCATCTCGGCGGCCGCCCCGCTCTCCTCGGCGCGCAGCGCGACCTCGGCGAAGACGTCCTCGCCGCGCCGCCACACCGCCCGCAGGCCGCGGAAGGCGGGACCGTAGGCGAATCCGGCCTCGGCGAAGCGGGCGTAGAAGTCGTCCACCCCGGCCGATTCCGCCCCGGCGGGCGGCCAGGCGGCGAGATCGGTTGCCGGGCGGCCGGTGTCGGCGGCGGGGGCGAGCAGGCCGTCGGCGTGCGGGACCCACTCGGCGTCGGGATCGTCGACCGTGCGGCCGCGCACCTCGAGGGAGCGCACGCCGTCGGCGTCGGGTTCGGAGACGATCAGTTGCAGGTCGACCGCCGCGTCCCTGGTCAGCACCAGCGGCGCGGCGATGGTGACCTCCCGCACGTCCGGCGCGCCGACGATTTCACCGGCGGCGAGCGCCAATTCGAGGAATCCGGTGCCCGGGAACAGCACGGTCCCGCCCACGGCGTGATCGGCGATCCACGGGTGGTTGCGCAGCGACAGCCGCCCGGTGACGAGGTGCCCGCCGGTCGGCAGCTCGAGCACCGCGCCGAGCAGCGGGTGCTCGGTGGCGTCGAGCCCGAGCGCGCCCGCATTGGCGAGGCCGCGGGGCGCGCGGGGCCAGAAGTGGCGGTGCTGGAACGGGTAGGTCGGCAACCGGCGGTAGAGCTCGGTCGGCCGGTGACCGCCGTCGCCCAGGCAGCCCGCCGGGTCGATGGTTCCGCCCGAGACCCACAGTCCCGCAACGGCGCTCAGCACCGATTCGGTCTCGCCCACCTCGGCGCCCGCGGCGGTCGACAGCACGACCCCGTCGGCCACCGCCTCCTCGATCATGGGCCGCAGCACGACGCGCGGCGACACCTCGAGGAATCGGGACACTCCGGTCCCGGCCGCGGCCTCGACGGCGGCGGCGAAGCGCACGGTCTGCCGGACGTGCCGGACCCACCACCGCGGGTCGGACATGTCCCGGAGTCCGGCGGTCGCTCCGGTCAGCGCCGAGACGACGGGGATCCGCGGTGTGTGGAATTCCAGTTCCGCGACCACCCGCTCGAATTCGGCGAGCATGGGCTCCACCAGCGGGGAGTGGAAGGCGTGGCTCACCGTCAGGCGGCGCGTGCGAATCCCCTTGTCCCGCAGGATCTCCACCACCGAGTCCACGGTCTCGCCGGAGCCGGACAGCACGACCGAGCCGGGGCTGTTCACCGCGGCGATGCCGACGGTGTCCTCGAGCCCGGCGAGCAGCGGGGCGACCATGTCCTCCGCGGCGGCGACCGCGACCATGACGCCGCCCTCGGGCAGCGCCTCCATGAGCCGGGCGCGGGCCGCCACCAGCCGGACGGCGTCGCCCAGCTCGAGCACTCCGGCGACGTGGGCCGCGGAGATCTCGCCGACGGAGTGGCCGAGCACGACATCCGCACGCAGGCCCCAGGATTCGAGCAACCGGTACAGCGCCACCTCGAACGCGAACAGGGCGGGCTGAGTGAACCCGGTCCGATCCACCAGACCCGGCTCGGTACCGAATACCACCTCACGCAGCGGACGATCCAGCCAGCGATCGAACTCCACGCAGATCCGGTCGAAGGCGTCCGCGAACGCCCCGAAGGCCGCGTACAGGTCCCGGCCCATTCCGGCGCGCTGCGAGCCCTGCCCGGCGAACACGACACCGGTCGATCCCGAGATCACCGAGCCCACAATCGCATTCGGTCCCGGCTCGTCCTGCGGCACCGCGGCCAGGGCCGCGTCCACGCCGTCCCAGGTCGAGGCCAGCACGACCGCGCGGTGATCGAAGCGCGGGGATCCGGTCCCGAGCGCGCGAGCCAGGTCGGCGAGCGACACGGCACCGTCCTGCGCCAGGGTCCCGGCGGCCGCGAGCAGGTCGGCGGCGCGAGCGGATCGGGCGGCACGGGTGCGGCCGGACAGGATCAGCGGCACCACCGGCAGATCGGAATGCGCTGGTGTGTCGATGGTTTCGGTCTCGGGGGCCTGTTCGATGATCACGTGGGCATTGGTGCCGGAGATACCGAACGACGAAACACCCACGCGCCGTGGACGTCCGGTGTCCGGCCAGTCCACCGTTTCGGTCACCAGCTCGACGGCACCGGCCGACCAATCCACATGCGAAGACGGCGCGTCCACGTGCAGGGTGGCCGGAATTCGCCCGTGCTGCAACGCAAGCACCGACTTCATCACACCCGCCACACCCGCAGCCGCCTGCGTATGACCCACATTCGACTTGATCGAACCCAACCACAACGGCCGCTCGCGATCCTGACCATAGGTCGCCAACACCGCCTGCGCCTCGATCGGATCACCCAAAGTCGTACCCGTACCGTGCGCTTCGACCACATCCACCTCGGCCGGAGTCAACCCCGCCACCGCCAGCGCGGACCGAATGACCCGTTGCTGCGACGGACCATTGGGCGCGGTCAAACCATTCGACGCACCATCGGAGTTCACCGCGGAGCCCCGCATGACCGCCAGCACCGGAAGTCCCTGTGCCACAGCGTCGGACAGCCGGGCGAGCACGAGCATGCCCGCGCCCTCCGAGAAGCCCGCACCGTCGGCGGCCTCGGCGAACGCCTTCGAGCGGCCGTCGGTGGCGAGCCCGCGCTGGCGCGAAAACTCCTGGAACAGGCCGGGACTCGCCATGACCGTCGCGCCACCGGCCAGCGCCAGGTCGCACTCACCGGACCGCAGCGCCGCCGCGGCCTGATGCATGGCCACCAGCGACGCCGAGCACGCCGTATCCACCGTCACCGCCGGACCCTCCAGGCCCAGGGTGTAGGCGACGCGGCCCGATACCACCGAGGCCGCATTGCCGGTGCCGATGTACCCGCCGACATCCTCGCCCGCGGCCACCAGCAGGCCCGCGTAGTCCGTGCCATTGGTCCCGACGAATACGCCGGTCGCCGAGCCGCGCATGCCGAGCGGGTCGATTCCGGCCCGCTCCAACGCCTCCCACGACACCTCCAGCAGCACCCGCTGTTGCGGGTCCATCGCGAGGGCCTCGCGCGGCGAGATGCCGAAGAACTCCGCATCGAATCCCGAAGCCTCCGTGAGGAAGCCGCCCTCGCGCGCATACGACGTGCCGGGCCGATCCGGATCCGGCGAGTACAGCGCCTCCAGGTCCCAGCCGCGGTCGGTGGGGAACGGGCCGATCACATCGGTCCCGTCGGCCAGGATCGACCACAGCTCGGCCGGGGTGCGCACGCCGCCGGGGAAGCGGCAGCCCATGCCGACGATGGCGATCGGCTCGTCGAGTTCGGCCCGGTCGCGCACCCGCGCCGCCGCCGGGGCGCTCGGGGCGTCGCCGACCACCGCCGCGATCTCGCCGAGCAGATGCTCGGCCAGCACCGCGGGGGTCGGGTAGTCGAACACCAGCGTGGCGGGCAGCCGCATCCCGACCGCCTTGCCCAGCGCATTGCGCAGCTCGACCGCGGTCAGCGAGTCGCAGCCCAGGTCGCGGAAGGTGGCGTCCAACGAAACATCCTCGGGGCCCGGGTATCCGAGCACACCGGCGACGTAGGAGCGCACCACCGTGCCGATCTCGCGCTGCCATTCCGAGCGGGCGATCGGTTCGAGGTGCCGCAGCAGCAGCGGCCGTCCGTCGGCGGCGTCGGAGGCCGCGGCGGCGGCCAGCACCGACTGCGCGTCGGGCAGGTCGGCGAGCAGCGCGCTGGCCCGGCCCGCGGTGAACGCGGGCGCGAACAGCTCCCAGTCCAGCGAGCTCACCGCGACGGTGGTCTCGTCGTGGTCGAGCGCGTCCTGTAGGGCCCGCAGCGCCGTCTCCGGCTCCATGTCCAGCACGCCGAAGCGGCGCAGGCGCTCACCGACGGCGCCCTGACCCATGCCGCCCTCGCCGCCCCAGTGACCCCACGCCACGGCCGTCGCCACATCACCGCGACTACGGCGGATGGCGGCGAGCGCGTCCAGGTAGGCGTTGCCGGGCGCGTAGTTGCCCAGGCCGGGACCGCCGATGGTGCCGGAGGTCGAGGAGAACAGCACGAACGCGTCGAGATCGCGTCCGGCGGTGAGCCGGTCGAGCACCGCCGCCGCGCCCGCCTTGGAGCGCAGCACGGGTTCGAAGCGGTCCGCGTCGAGCGAGTCGATGACGCCGTCGTCGAGCGCACCGGCCGCGTGCACCACGGCACGCAGCGGATGCGGCCCGGCGTCGATGGTCGCCAGCAGCGCGGCCACCGCCTCCGGATCGGCGGCGTCGCAGGCGATCACGTCCACCTCGGTGCCCAGCGCCTCGAGCTCCGCGGCCAGGTCGGCGACGCCCGGCGTCTCGGGCCCCCGGCGGCCGATCAGCACCAGCCGGTCGGCCCCGCCCCGCGCCAGCCAGCGGGCCAGGTGCTTGCCGAGCGCGCCGGTGCCACCGGTCACCAGCACGGTGCCACGCGGACGCCAGTCCCGCACGGCCGTGTCCGTGCGCGAGGCGCGCACCATCCGGCGGGCCAGCACGCCCGAACCACGCAGGGCCAGTTGGTCTTCCGCGCCGAAATCGCCCGCACCGGCGAGCACCGCGACCAGTCGGCGCGCGGCGCGCTCGTCGAGCCCGGTGTCCGGCGGCAGGTCGAGCAGGCCGCCCCAGCGGTCGGTGTGCTCCAGCGCGGCAATGCGGCCGAAGCCCCAGATCAGCGCCGGTTCCGCCGCCGCGAGCGCATCGGAGCGGCCCACCGACACCGCGCCCCGGGTGAGGGTCCACAGCGGCGCGGGAATGCCCGCGTCGCCGAGCGCCTGCACCAGGTGCAGGGTCGCGGTCAGGCCGCGCGGCGTGGTCGGACGCGCCGCGTCCAGCGCGGCCGGGGTTCCGGCGGCGAGTCCGGTCAGCGCGATCACGCCCGCGATCTCGTGATCGGCGGCGAGGGCGGTCAGGGTCTCGGCGAGCGCCGCCCGGGTCCCGGAGTCGGTCGCGACCGCCAGATCCACCACGGCGGCACCGGCATTCGTGACGGCGGCGCGCACCTCGTCGACCACCGTGTCGCTCTCCCCCGCGGTCGTCGCCAGCAGCCAGGTGCCGGTGAGGGGGGCCGGGGCGGCGTCGGCGATCGGGCTCCAGGTGATGCGGTAGCGCCACCCGTCGACCAGCGAATGCTGTTGCCGCCGCGTGCGCCACGCGGCGAGCGCGGGCACCACCTCGGCGAACGGGGTGTCGGGGGTGAGGGCGAGCTCACCGGCCAGCCCGGCCACATCGGCGCTGTCGACGCCCGCCCACAGCGGCGCGGCCCAGGCCGCGTCGCTGCCGTCGGCGGCGGGGATCTGCGGGGTCAGCGTCGGCCAGAAGTGCCGCCGCGCGAACGGCGTCGTCGGCACGCTCGACGCCGGAATCGACGCGGTCTCGGCCGCGCCCAGCACCGTCGCGTCGACGGGCAGACCCGCGGTCCACGCGAGGGCGAGGATGGTGAGCAGGTGCTCGTGGGTGTCGCAGTCGCGCCGCAGCGTGGGCACGGCCACCAGCGCGTCGGGCCCGGATTCGGGCAGTCCCGCGTCCTCGGCGGCCTCCGCGATCGCCGGGAGCACCACCGGGTGCGGGCTGACCTCGATCATGGTGCGCAGGCCGTCGGCGAGCAGCCGGGCGACTCCGGCGTGGAAACCGACCGGGGCGCGCAGGTTTTCGAACCAGTAGGCGGAATCGGCGGCGGCGGGCGTCATCCAGTCGCCGCGCACCGTCGACCACCAGCGGATGCCGTCGGCGGTCTCGGCGGCCGGGGTGATGCCCGCGAGCGCGGCGAGCACACCCGCGCGCAGCGGGTCCATGCCCGCCGAGTGCGAGGCGTAGTCGACCGCGATGCGCCGGGTGCGCACACCCGCGGCGGACAGCTCCGCCAGCAGCGCCTCGAGCGCGTCGACCGGGCCGGACACGACCGTGGAGCGGGGTCCGTTGATCGCGGCGACGGACAGCCCCGCCGCCTCGACCCGCTCACGCACCTCGTCCGCGGGCACCCCGACCGAGGCCATGCCGCCGGTCCCGGCGATCGTGCGCAGCAGGCTCGCCCGCCCCGCGACCACGCGGGCGCCGTCGCGCACCGACAGCACACCGGCCACCACCGCGGCGGCGATCTCGCCCTGCGAGTGCCCGAGCACCACCGACGGCGTCACCCCGGCGGCCCGCCACACCGCGGCGAGCGCGACCATGACCGCCCACGAAACCGGTTGCACCACATCGACCGCGTCCAGCGACGCACCCGACCGCAGCACCTCGAGCACATCGAGGTCGACGACCTCGGCGAGCGCGGCGGCGCATTCGGTCAGCCGCTCCCGGAACACCGGCGAGGCGTCCAACAGCCGGGCGCCCATGCCGACCCACTGCGCGCCCTGGCCGGGGAAGACGAACACCGGGCCCTTGGCCTCCTCGGGCGCGAGGCCGCGAACCACCCCGTCGACCGGGGCGTCGGGCGCGGCGGCGAAGGCCCGCAACCGCCCGGCCGCAACGGATCCGGCGTCGGGGCCGGAGCCCACGATCACGGCCGCGCGGTGCTGACCGCGTGGACGCCGGGCCAGGACGTGCGCCACCCCGGCCGGATCTTGCTGCGACTCGGCCAGCGCCGCAAGGCGATTCGCGAGCGTGCCGAGCGCCTCGGCCGAGCGCGCGGAGAACGTCCAGGCGACCGGTTCGGCCGTGGGTGCGGGCTGCGGGGCCGCCTCGACGACGGGCGGCTCCTCGATGATGACGTGCGCGTTGGTGCCGCTCATGCCGAACGACGACACACCGGCGCGGCGGACCCGCTCGCCGGCGGTCCAGTCGACCGCCTCGCCGAGCAGCGCGACGCCGCCGCCGGACCAGTCCACGTGCGGGGTCGGCGCGTCGAGATGCAGTGTGCGCGGCAGCTTCTCGTGCCGCAGCGCCTCGACGATCTTGATGATGCCCGCGACGCCCGCGGCGGCCTGGCTGTGCCCGATATTCGATTTCAGCGAGCCCAGCCACAGCGGCCGCTGCGGGTCGCGGCCGCGGCCGTAGACCGCGATGAGGGCCTGCGCCTCGATGGGGTCACCGAGCTGGGTGCCGGTGCCGTGCGCCTCGACCGCGTCGATATCGTCGGGCGCCAGCCCGGCCGCGGCCAGCGCGGCCCGGATGACCCGCTGCTGCGACGGCCCGTTGGGGGCGGTCAGGCCGTTCGACGCGCCGTCGGAGTTCAGCGCCGATCCGGCGATGGTGGCGAGCACCGGGTGGCCGTTGCGCCGCGCGTCCGACAGCCGCTCGACCAGCACGACGCCGACGCCCTCGCCCCAGCTCGCGCCGTCGGCGGCGGCGGCGAACGGCTTGCAGCGCCCGTCGGCGGCCAGCGCCCGCTGGCGGCTGAACTCGATCAGCGAGCCCGGGGTGGACATCACGGTCACGCCGCCGACCAGCGCGAGATCGCACTCGCCGTCGCGCAGCGCCTGGGTGGCCAGGTGCAGCGCCACCAGCGACGACGAGCAGGCGGTGTCCACGCTCAGCGCGGGCCCCTGTAGGCCGAGGATGTAGGCGATGCGGCCGGACAGCACGCTCGGCGAGGTTCCGGTGCCCACATAGCCTTCGACGTCGTCGTCGGAGCGGGTGAGCAGGGCCGAGTAGTCCTGATAGGTGATACCGGCGAACACTCCGGTGGCGCTGCCGTGCAGCGTGGTCGGGTCGATTCCGGCCCGCTCCAGCGCCTCCCACGAGGTCTCCAGCAGCAGCCGCTGCTGCGGGTCCATGGCCAGCGCCTCGCGCGGCGAGATCCCGAAGAACACCGGGTCGAAATCGCCTGCGGCGTCGAGGAATCCGCCCTCGCGGGTGTAGCAGGTGCCGGGGTGGTCGGGATCGGGATCGTAGAGGGCCGCCAGGTCCCAGCCGCGGTCGGTGGGCAGCGGGACGATCGCGTCGCGACCCTCGGCGACCAGGTCCCACAGCTGTTCCGGGGTGGTCACGCCGCCGGGGAACCGGCAGGCGGTCGCGACGATCACCAGCGGATCGGTGGCCGTGTCGCGGCGCGCGGCGGCGACCGGCGCGGCGCTGTCGGCGGACGCGGTCAGCAGCTCGCGCAGGGCGGCGGCGAGGGCGTCCGGGGTCGGGTAGTCGAACACCATGGTCGCGGGCAGCCGCACCCCGGTGTCGCGCTCGATGCCGTTGCGGATCTCGACCGCGCCGATCGAGCTCACGCCGAGCTCGGTGAAGGCGCGCCCGGCGGTCACATCGGCGGCGTCCTCGAGGCCGAGGACCGCGGCGGTGCGGGCGCGGACGATGCCGAGCAGTTCGTCATGCGCCTGCTCCGCGGGCAACGCCGACCAGCGATTCGCCGGTCCGGCGGCGGTGTCGGAGGTACCGACCACCACCTCGGATTCGGTGGGCGCCACCGCATTCGGCGCGGCGGCCGCGGTGCTCGCGGCCCGCCGACGCCGCCGACGGGGTTCCGGCGTGGCCTCGGCCGCGGCGGCCGGAGGGGCGACGGCCGAGGCGGCGGCCGGGCGCAGCCGGAGCGAGCCGATGCTGAGCACCGGATCACCGGCCGGATCGACCGCGTGCAGGGTCACCGACCGCCCGGCCCCGGAATCGGCTGTGCCGGAATCGGTCACATCGAGCGCGACACGCAACACGGTGGCCCCGATGGCATGCAGCGTGATGTCCGTAGCGGCGAACACCAGCGACGGCGGCGCAGGCTCCGCCCCCATGGCCACGGCCTGTAGCGCGGCATCCAACAGCGCCGGATGCAATCCGGCTCGCCATGCCTCCGCCCCGGAACCCTCCTCCGGCAACGCAATATCGGCAACGAGGGTCCCCCCGGACCGCCGCAACGACCGCACCGCCCGAAACGTCGGCCCATAACTGGTGCCCTCCGCCTCCCAGGCGTCATAGCACGCCGCGACCTCCTCGCCCCCGAGGACCGGCACACCGGATTCGGCAAGCGCCGGAACCCGCCCCGCCTCCCCGGGCAACACCGCAAGCCGCCCACTGGCATGCCTGCGCCACGCCTGCCCAGCGGAAGCCCGCGAGTAAAAACCAAATTCGCGATACCCGGACCGATCGGCCCCACCAACCTCAACCTGAATCTCCACCGCCCCCGGCACGCTGCCACCACTCGCCCCCGGCACACGCCCGTCACCCAGCCCCGGCACACTGCCGTCACCCAACCCCGGCACACCGCCATCGCCCAGCCCCGACACGCGACCGCCGCTCGCCCCCGACCCACTGCCATCGCCCAGGCCCGGCACGCTGCCGTCACCCAACCCCGGCACACTGCCATCGTCCAGCCCCGACACGCGACCGCCGCTCGTCCCCGGCACGCTGCCATTGCTTGTCCCCGGCGCGCTGCCGTTGCTCGTCCCCGGCACGCTGCCATTGCTCGTCCCCGGCGCGCTTTTGGCCGGGGCCCCGCCCTCGAGCACCAGCGGCGACTCGATGATGATCTCCGCCACGCGGCCGCAGCCGACCGCGTCCGCCGCGCCGACGAGCAGTTCGAGGTATGCGGCCGTGGGGAATACGACCGAACCGGCGAGGCGGTGTTCGGTCAGCCACGGGTGTGTGCGTGCGTCGAGGCGGCCGGACAGGACCGTCTCGCCGTTGGCGAGCGTGGTGATCGCGGTCAGCAGCGGGTGTTCGCCGTCGCCGAGGGCGGTCGCGGGTGTCGGCGTCGGCGCCAGCCAGTAGCGCCGCCGCCGCAGCGGGGTGACCGGCACGTCGACCACCCGGGCCGCACCGGCGAAGGCCGGGGCCCAGTCCACGTCGACGCCGTCGACGTGCAGCGCGGCCAGTGCGGCCAGCACCGATTCGGGTTCCTCGCGGTCGCGCCGCAGCAGCGCCACCGCGGGACCGCCGGTCGTTCCCGCGATCGAGTCGAAGATCTCGGCCAGCAGCGGCGTGAGGGTGGCATCGGGACCGGCCTCGAGCCAGCGGGTCACGCCGAGCGCGTGGCAGGCGCGGATCGCGGCCTCGAAGCGCACCGGTTCGCGCAGGTGGGCCACCCAGTGGGCGGGATCGGTGAGCTCGCCGGGTTCGGCGAGGCGGCCGCGCCGGTCGCAGACGATCGGCAGCGTCGGTTCGTGGAAGGTCAGCGTCCGCGCCACCCGCTCCACCGCGTCGAGCGCGGGATCCATGCGCGCCGAGTGGAAGGCGTGGCTGACCCGCAGCGGCGTCGCGCGAATACCGCGGCCCTCCAACAGGACTCGTACCTCGGCGAGCAGATCGGCATCGCCGGACAGGGTGAGCGCGGCGGGCCCGTTCACGGCCGCGACATCGAGGGTGTATCCCCAGCCGTCCAGCAGCTCGAGCACGGTGTCCTCCGCGGCGCGGACCGCGAGCATGCCGCCGCCCGCGGGCAGCCGCTCCATGGCCGTGGCGCGCGCGGCGACCAACCGGCAGGCGTCGGGCAGGTCGAATACCCCGGCCACATGGGCGGCGGCGATCTGGCCGATCGAATGACCCACCACCACATCGGGAATCACGCCGTGCGCGCGGAGCAGCGCCGCGAGCGCGACCTCGATCGCGAACAGGGCGGGCTGGGTCCAACCGGTGCGGGCGAGCAGGTCGGCGTCGGTGCCGAAAACCACCTCGCGCAGCCCGGGTTCGACGCCCAGTTCGGCGTCGAGCAGATCGGCGACCTCCTCGAACGCGGCACGGAACACCGGTGAGACGGCGATCAATTCGCGGCCCATGCCGAGTCGCTGCGCGCCCTGGCCGGAGAACAGCAGCGCGGTGCGGCCGAAACGGGTGGTGCCGGTGATCAGGGCGGAATCCTCCGCTCCCGCGGCGGCCGCGGCCAGCGCCCGGCTCGCGGCGGCCGCGTCGCGGGCGATCACCACGCCCCGGTGTTCGTGCGCGGCGCGGGTGGTGGCCAGGGAGAACGCCAGATCGGCCGGGGCGGAACCGAAGTCGGGCAGGCGGTCGCGCAGGACGGCGGCGGTGTCGCGCAGTCCGGCGGCGGTGCGGCCCGCGAACGGCCACGGGAACGGACCGGCGGGCGGCGCGACCGGCGCGGTGTGCTGGGCCGGGGCCTCCTCGAGCACGATGTGCGCGTTGGTGCCGCTGATGCCGAAGGCGGACACCCCGGCCCGCCGCGGCCGGTCGCCGCCGAGCCAGGGTCGGGCCTCGGTGAGCAGGGTGACCCCGCCGTTCCAATCGACGTGCGTGGTCGCGGGTTCGGCGTGCAGGGTGGCGGGCAGCCACTCGTGGCGCAGCGCCTGCACCATCTTGATGATTCCGCCGACGCCCGCGGCCGCCTGGGCGTGGCCGATATTGGACTTGAGCGAGCCGAGCCACAGCGGTTCGGTGCGGCCGGACCCGTACACCGAGATCAGCGCCTCGGCCTCGATCGGGTCGCCGAGCACCGTGCCGGTGCCGTGCGCCTCCACCGCGTCCACCTCGTCGGGCCGCAGTCCCGCGTCGCGCAGCGCGGCGCGCAGCACCTCCTCCTGGGCGCGGCCGTTGGGCGCGGTGAGTCCGTTGGATGCGCCGTCGGCATTGACCGCCGACCCGCGCACCACCGCCAGCACGCGGTGCCCGGCGGCGAGGGCGTCGTCGAGGCGCTCGACCACGAGCACGCCGACGCCCTCGGACCAGCCGGTGCCGTCGGCGGCGGCGCCGAAGGATTTGCACCGGCCGTCCGCGGCGAGCCCGCCCTGCCTGCTGAATTCGACGAAACCGGCCGGGCTGGCCATGACGGTGACGCCGCCGACGAGGGCGGCGTCGCAGTCGCCCGCCTGGAGCGCGCGGGCGGCGAGGTGCAGGGCGACCAGCGACGAGGAGCAGGCCGTGTCGACGGTGACCGACGGTCCGCGCAGCCCGAGCGTGTAGGAGACCCGCCCGGAGATCACGGCATTGGCGGTGCCGGTGAGCAGCTGCCCGGCCAGTTCCTCCGCGACCGCGGAGACGCCGTGGCCGTAGCCCGAGGCGCCCGCCCCGACGTATACGCCGGTGCGGCTGCCGCGCAGCGCGGCCGGGTCGATGCCCGCCCGCTCCACGGCCTCCCACGCGACCTCCAGCAGCAGCCGCTGCTGCGGGTCCAGCGCGGCGGCCTCGCGCGGCGCGACACCGAAGAACGGCGCGTCGAATTCCGCTGCGCCGGAGAGGAATCCGCCGCGCGAGGTGGCGATGCCCTGGCGCTCGGGATCGAGCAGGCTCTCGATATCCCAGCCGCGGTCGTCCGGGAAGTCCCCGATGCCCTCGCCGCCCGCGGCGACCAGGTCCCACAGGCCGTCCGGGTCGGCCACGCCGCCGGGGAAGCGGCAGGCCATGCCGACGATGGCGAGCGCGGAGCCCCGGTCGACGGTCGTGGCCGGGGCCGGGGTGGCCGGTTCGGCCTGCCCGGTGTCGGGCCAGATGCGCGGTTGGAGGTAGGCGACGAGTTCGGTGGCGGTCGGGTAGTCGAAGACCAGCGCCGCGGGCAGCGTCAGCCCGGTCTCGCGGGCCAGCGCATTGCGCAGGTCGACCGCGGTGAGCGAGTCGAAACCCAGGTCGCGGAAGGTGATTCGCGGGTCGGGCGTGCCGGTCAGGCCGAGCACATCGGCCACCAGCCGGTGCACCAGGTCGAGCAGGACCGCGCCGCGCCGCCCGGTGGGGACGTCCGCCAGCGGCGAGCGCCCCGCCTCGGACGGCTCCGGATCGGCGGGAACCACGTCGCGCAGCAGCGGACTCGGCCGGGTCATGGTGAAAGCGTCTGCGAATCGGTCGATGTCGAGCTCGCACACGATCGGGGTGGGGTCCTCGCCACCGGCCAGTACCGCGAGGGCCGCAGCGGCAGCCTCCGGGGTGAAGGCGCGAAGTCCTTGGCGGGCAAGGCGATCGAGGGCACCGTCGACATCGGTGAGTCCGGCACCGGCCCAGGGGCCCCAGGCGATCGAGGTCGCGTGAAGACCGCGCTGCCGCCGGGCCAGGGCCAGGGCGTCGAGGGCGGCATTGGCGGCCGCGTACGCGGGCTGCCCGGCCGAACCCCAGACCCCGGCGACCGAGGAGACGAGCACGAAGGCGTCGAGTTCACGGTCGGCGGCGAGGGTATCGAGAACGACCGCGCCGGTGGCCTTTGCGGCGAGCACGGCGGCGGCATCCCCGCGATCGGCCGCCGCAATCGGGCACGCCTCGCCCAGCCCGGCGGCGTGGATGATGGCGCGCAGTTCGGGGCCGTCGGCATCGATCTCGTCGAGCAGCGCGGCGACGGCCTGGCGATCGGCGGCGTCGACGGCACGGATCACGAGATCGACACCGGTCGAGGCGAATTCGGCGCGCAGCCGCTCGGCGGCCGGGGAATCGGGTCCGCGCCTGCTGGTGAGCACCAGCCGCTCGGCACCGTTCTCCGCGGCATAGCGCGCGAGCCGGGCGCCGATTCCACCGACACCGCCCGTAATGAGCACCGTGCCCCGCGGCTTCCACGCCGGTTCGGTAGCGGCCGCCTCTCGACGGAGGCGGCGAACAAGGATGTCGCCCTTGCGGATTGCGACCTGGTCCTCGCCGGTGTCCCCGGCCAGCACCGTGAGCAGGCCCGCCAGCGAGGCGGCATCCGGCGCGGCGGGCAGATCGATGAGACCACCCCACCGGCGCGGATACTCCAGTGCGGCAACCCTTCCCAGGCCCCAGAGTGCCGCCGGTACCGCCGCGGGCGCACCATCGGAGGCAGACGCGCCGACGGCATCGGCGGTCACACACCACAGCGGGGCGTCGCCGTCGAGCGCCCGCACGATCTCGAGGGTGTCCAGGACGAGGCTGTGGTCGTCGTCCGCCGCCCGGTGGTCCAGGGCGAGCAGCGACACGATCCCGTCCGCGGTCTGCGCGGCGGCGAGCCGTCGGGTCAATTCGGTTGGGTCGGACGCGGTTTCGTCGACGGCCACGGTGGTGACCTCGACGCCCGCCTCGGTCAGGGCCGCGATGACGGCGGCGGCATCGGACGGAATCTCGGTGCGGGTCAGCGCGATCCAGCGCCCCCGGGGCACGGCGGCGGCCACGGTCGCCGGTCGCCAGGTGACGGCCCACCGGTGGGCGAGCACATCGGCGCGGGACTCGGCGGCGCGCCGCCACTCGGCCAGCAGCGGCAGCGAAACGCTCAGCGCCGCATGCTCTTCGGCATTCGGCTCGGCCCCGACCGCGGCCAGCAGAGCATCGAGATCGGCACCGGCGACCGCCCGCGAGACCGGGTCGTCCGCCGCGGCGGCGGGGCGGGCGTCGGCCTCGGGCCAGTACCGGGTGTGGGTGAACGGATAGGTGGGCAACTCGGCCCACTCGGTGGTGTGCGGGATGCCGGGCGCGTGCGGGAGGTCGGCGCCGAAGATCCACAGCGCCGCAGCGGCCCGGCGCGCGGCCTCGGGTTCGGGCAGGTCGCGATGGCCGAGGCAGGCGGTCGGCAGGTCGGGGTGGTCGGCCGCGAGGTGACCGGTCAGCGACGCGTGCGGGCTCACCTCCACCCAGCGGGCCGGGCCGTATTCGGCGACGGCGGTGGCGACGGCCTCGGCGAAGCGCACCGGCGAAACCAGTTGGCGGGCCCAGTGTTCGGGGTCGGCCCAGTCCGCGGCGGTCACCTCCCGCGCGGTGTGGGTCGAGATGACGGGCAGGCCCGGCGCGTTCCAGGTCAGGCCCGCGGCGACGCGGGCGAGTTCGGCGGCGGCCGGTGCCATGCGCGGCGAGTGGAAGGCGTGGCTGGTGACCAGCCGGGACACCCGGACGCCGTCGAGCCCGGTGAGCAGGGTCTCCAGGGCGTCGGTGTCGCCGGACAGCACCAGGCTGCCCGCCGCATTGGCGGCCGCCACGCACACGCCGTCCGGGAGCGCGGCGACGATCGCGGCGAGCCGTTCGGGATCGCCGGACAGCGCGGCCATGGAGCCGCCGGTCGGCAGCGCGGCCATGGCGGTGGCGCGGGCGGCGACCAGCCGCGCGGCGTCGGCCAGCGACAGCGCGCCGCTCACGTGCGCGGCGGTGAGCTCGCCGATCGAGTGACCGATCAGCGCACCCGCGGTCAGGCCCCAGGACTCGAGCAGGCGGTAGCCCGCGACCTGGTAGGCGAACAGCGCGGGCTGCGCCCAGCCGGTCCCGGCCAGAACCGTTGCGTCGCTGCCGAAGACGATGTCGGTGAGGGAGCCGGGCAGGTGTGCCGCGAGGGCGTCGCAGACCTCGTCGAATGCCTCGGCGAAGACCAGCGAGCTCGCCCGCAAAGCCTGTCCCATGCCGAGACGCTGCGAGCCCTGGCCGCCGAAGAGCACGCCGGTCGGGCCGGGCGCGGCCCGGCCGGTCAGCACCAGCGGCGAGGATTCCGCGGTTGCCAGCGCGGCCAGGCCGTCGGCCGAGCCGTCCAGCACGACCGCCCGGTGCGGCAGGGCGGCGCGGTGGTGGGCGAGGGTGGCGGCGACGCGGGTGGCGTCCCCGGCCAGCGGGACCAGTCCGGCGGCGATGGCCCGCACGGCGGTCTCGTCGTTGGCAGCGATCCGGAAGACCACCGGCTCGGTGGTCGACGGATTCTCCTGTGGCGCTTCGTATTCCGGTGCCTGCTGCAAGACCACGTGGGCATTGGTTCCGGAGATGCCGAAGGCCGACACCCCCGCGCGGCGCACGCCGGAGTGCTCCGGCCACGCCCGTCCCTCGGCCACCAGTTCCAGCACCGAGGAGTCCCAATCCACGTGCCGCGACGGCACATTCACGTGCAGGGTGGCGGGCACCCAGCCGTGTTCCATGGCCAGCACCATCTTGATCAACCCGGCCATCCCGGCCGCGGCCTGGGTGTGGCCGATATTCGACTTCACCGAACCCAGCAGCAGCGACCGGTCGCGCGATTCCGCGCCGAACACTCGTTGCAGCGCGCCCGCCTCGATGGGATCGCCCAGCGCGGTACCGGTTCCGTGGGCCTCCAGCACATCCACCTGACCCGGGGTCAGTCCCGCCGCGGCCAGGGCGTCGGCGATCACGCGCTCCTGGGCGGGGCCCGAGGGGGCGGTCAAACCATTGGACGCACCGTCCGAGCCCACCGCCGAACCGGCCACCACGGCCAGCACCCGGCCGCCGCGGGCGCGGGCCGCGCTCAATCGCTCGACCACCACGACACCGCAACCCTCGCTCCACCCGGTGCCGCCCTCGCCCTCGGCGAAGGCACGGCAGCGACCGTCCGAGGACAGGCCGCCGACCCGGGAGAATTCCACGAATCCTCCGGGAGAAGACATGACGGTGACACCGCCGACGACGGCTCGGGAGCATTCGCCGCCCTGTACCGCGCCGACGGCCTGATGCAGCGCCACCAGCGACGACGAGCACGCGGTATCCACGGTCACCACCGGGCCGGACAGGCCGAGGAAGTAGGCGATCCGGCCGGACATTACGCTGGCCGCATTGCCGGTGCTGATATGCCCGCCGACATCGACGCTCGAACCCACCAGGGCCCCAACGTAATCCTGACCGTTGGTGCCGACGAACACGCCGGTTCGGCTGTCCCGCAACGACAGCGGATCGATACCCGCGTCTTCCAATGCCTCCCACACCACTTCGAGCAGCAACCGCTGCTGCGGGTCCATGGCCAGCGCCTCACGCGGCGAGATGCCGAAGAACCCGGCATCGAAACCGGCTACGTCGGACAGGAATCCGCCACCGGGGTGCTGCCGCACGAGCTGCGGGTCCCAGCCGCGATCCTCCGGCATCGGGGCGATGACGTCCCGGCCCCCGGCCAGCAGTTCCCAGAAGCTCTCGGGGGTGTTCGCGCCGCCGGGGAAGCGGCAGCCCAGGCCCACGATCACGATCGGATCGTCGTCGAGGTCCGCCACCGGCGCGGTCGGCACGGGGGCCGGGGCGGACCCGGCGCGGCGGTCGTGCAGGAAGGCGGCGAGCGCGTCGACGGTCGGGTGGTCGAAGGCCAGGGTGGCGGGCAGCTGGGTGTCCAGGGCGACCTGAAGGCGGTTGCGCAGGTCGACGGCCGTCAGCGAGTCGAGGCCGAGATCGTGCAGCGGGCGCGCCGGATCGAGGGTGCCCGGCGAGGCGTGGCCGAGCACCTGCGCGACCGTGACGTGTGTGAGCCGGTGGATGCGGCGGCGGGCCTCGTCCGCGGTGAGCCCGTCCAGGTCGGCGGCCACCGGCGGGCGTGCCGGTGCGGCGGCGCGGACCTCGGCCAGCTCGCCGAACAGCGCCGACGGGCGCACCGAGGTGAACGACGGGGCGAAGCGCTCCCACGCGATATCGGCCACCAGCACCGACTGTCCGGAGCCACCGGTGGCCCGGGCCGTGGCGGCGAGCGCGATATCGACCGGCAGCCCGGTCACACCGGCGCGGCCGGAGCGTTCCGCGAGCGCGGCGTCGGCGGCCATGCCGCCGCCCGACCACGGTCCCCAGGCGAGCGCGGTGGCGGGGTGCCCGGCCGCGCGGCGGCGCGCGGCCAGCGCATCGAGGGCCGCATTGGCGGCCGCGTACGCGGCCTGACCCGCGTTGCCGAGGTATCCGGCGAAGGAGGTGAACACGACGAAGGCATCGAGGTCCCGCTCCCGGGTGAGCAGGTCCAGCCGTTGCGCCGCACCGACTTTCGGCTCCCAGACCCGGGCCACGGCCTCGGGGGCGAGCGCGGTCAGCACGCCGTCGTCGAGGACACCGGCGGCGTGGATCACCGCGCGCAGGTCCGCGAGACCGCCGACGAGCGCGGCGAGGGCGTCCGCATCGCAGACATCCACGGCGACCAGCTCGACGTCCGTACCGTGCTGCACGAGTTCGGCCCGAAGTTCTTGCGCCCCTGGGGCATCCGGCCCGCGGCGTCCGGCCAGCACGATGCGGTCGGCTCCCGCTCGGGCGGCCCACCGGGCGACGTGCCCGCCCAATGCTCCTGTCCCGCCGGTGATCAGCACCGTTCCGCGCGGCGTCCAGGTTTCGGCGGGCAGGGTGTGGCGTTCCAGGCGACGCACGTAGACGCCGCTGGCGCGCACCGCGACCTGGTCCTCGGCGGCGTCCTCATCGCCGACGCGGCCGTCGAGCACGGCCACGATCCGGTCGGCCGTGCGCTCGTCGATCTCGCCGGGCAGGTCGAGCAGGCCGCCCCAGGTGCCGGGGGCCTCGAGGGCGGCCACCCGGCCCAGGCCCCAGAGTGCCGCCGCGAGCGGATCGATCGCCTCGGTGTCGCCGACCCGGACGGCATCGCGGGTGGCGACCCACAGGCGGGCGTCGGGCAGTGCCGCGGACACCGCGGCCACGACCCGTGCCGTCCCGGCGAGCAGTGCGCCCGGGTCGGCCGAGGGATCCGTCTCGGCTAGCAGTAGCACACCGGCGACGGAATCCGGCTCTCCGAGAAGGGTTTCCAGGTCGGTGCCCGCATCGATCGCGCTGGTGCGCAACGGCAGACCCGCGGCGCGCAGCACGGCGATCGTCTGTTCCTGGTGCGCCGCACCGGAAGTGAGCACGAGCCAGGTACCCGGGGACCCGGCGGCGGGGCGGACCGAGCGGCGCAGCCAGCGGTCGGCGTAGGTCATGGTGTCGGCGGCGGTGTCGCGGCGCGCCCCCTCGTGCCAGCGGGCGAGCGCGGGCAGCAGGTCGGTCAGCGAGACCTGCGGATCGACCGCGAGCAGGTCGCACAGCGCGGCCACGTCGTCGTCGCCGACCGTGCGCCAGAAGGCGGCGTCGGCGCCGGAGACCAGCGGGGCCGGGGCGGCCTCGACGGGCAGCGGGTCCAGCCAGAACCGCTGGTGCTGGAACGGATAGGAGGGCAGCGAACCGACCGCGTGCGGATCGGTGGACAGGCCGGGCCACCGATCCAGGTCGGCCCCGCTCGCCCACAGTCTCGCCACGGCGCGGCGCGCGGCCGCGGGCCCGGAATCGTCGCGCTCGCACAGGCAGTGGGCCGCCTCGGTGCGGTCGGCGGCCAGGTATCCGGTCAGCGACGGCCGCGGGCTGATCTCCAGCCACCGGCCCGGTTCGGTGATCTCGCCGACCGCGCGGACCGCGTCGGCGAAGCGGACCGGGTGGGTGAGCTGGTCGGCCCAGTGCCGGGGATCGGCCCAGGTCCGCGCCTCGACGGGCGCGCCGGTGACCGTGGACAGCACCGGAATGGCCGGGGCCGACCAGGTCAGGTCGGCGGCGACGGCCGCGAGGGCGGCACCGGCCGGGGCCATCTGCGGGCTGTGGAAGGCGTGGCTGGTCGCCAGCCGGGCGACCCGGACCCCGTCGCCGACCTCGGCGAGCACGGTCTCGAGCGCGTCGGCGGCCCCGGCCAGCGTCACGCCGGAGGCCGAATTGTAGGCCGCCACAACGACTTCGGCTCCAAGCGCGGCAATGATGCGGCCCAGCCGGTCGGGATCGCCGGAGAGCGCGGCCATGGCGCCGCCCTCGGGCAGCGCGGCCATGGCGTCGGCCCGCGCCGCGACCAGTCGCGCGGCATCGTCCAGCGACAGCGCGCCCGAGAGGTGGGCGGCGGTGATCTCGCCGAGCGAGTGGCCGATGAGCACGGCCGGGCGCAGGCCCCACGATTCGGCCAGCCGATAACCCGCGACCTCGAAGGCGAACAGGGCGGGCTGGGCCCATCCGGTCGTGGCGAGCAGGGCGGTGGCGGCCGCGTCGTCGGCGCCCGCGCCGTCGATCACCTCGGCCAGCGCACGGTCGCGGTCGAGCCGGGCGTCGAGGGCGGCGCAGGCGGCGTCGAACGCCTCCGCGAAAACCGGGTACGCGGAACGCAATTCGCGGCCCATGCGCAGCCGCTGGGCGCCCTGCCCGCCGAATACCACCGCGGTGCCGCCGACGGCGAGCGATCCGGTGACCAGGGCCGGATGGGATCGGCCCGCGGCGAGCGCCTCCAGGGCGGCGGACCGATCGTCGTCGGTGTCGGCCAGGATGGCGGCGCGGCGTTCGAAGAGGGTCCGTCCGGTCAGGGCCGCGGCCGTTCCGACGGGATCGGCGAGTAGATCGGGGCGGTGGAGCAGACGGGCGGCGAACGCACCGAGCGCATCTTCGCTGCGCGCCGACAGCAGCCACGGGTTCCCGTTGGCGGTGTCTGCGGTTGTTTGCTCACTGTTCCCGGCGGCTGTTTGCTCACTGTCCCCGGCGGTCTTCTGGGCCGGGGTCTGCGGTGCCTGCTCCAGGATGATGTGCGCGTTGGTGCCGCTGACGCCGAAGGCGGAAACGCCTGCGCGGCGCGGATGTTCGGTCTCGGGCCAGTCCATGGCCGACGACAGCAGCGACACCGATCCGCGATGCCAGGCGACCTTGCTGGACGGGGTGTCCGCGTGCAAGGTCTTGGGGAGCCGCCCGTGCTCCATCGCCTTGATCATCTTGATCACACCGGCAACACCCGCGGCAGCCTGCGTATGACCGATATTCGATTTGATCGACCCGAGCCACAGCGGCCGCTCCCGCCCCTGCCCGTAGGTCGCCAGCAACGCCTGCGCCTCGATCGGGTCACCCAGCACCGTGCCGGTACCGTGCGCCTCCACCGCATCCACCTCGTTCGGCGACAACCCCGCCGAACCCAACGCCGCACGAATCACACGCTGCTGCGACGGACCATTCGGCGCGGTCAAACCACTCGACGCACCATCGGAATTCACCGCCGACCCACGCACCAACCCCAACACCCGACGACCCGCCGCGAGCGCGTCGCTCAGCCGCTCCAGCAGCACCAGACCGACACCCTCACCCCAGCCGGTCCCGTCGGCGGACTCCGAGAACGCCTTGCAGCGGCCGTCCGGAGCCAGGCCCCGCTGGCGGCTGAATTCGAGGAAGACGGCGGGCGTGACCATGACCGTGACGCCGCCCGCCAGGGCCATCGAGCACTCCCCCGCCCGCAGCGCCTGCGCGGCCAGATGCAGCGCGACCAGCGAGGAGGAGCACGCGGTGTCGACGGTGAGGGACGGGCCCTGCAACCCGAGCACATAGGACAGGCGCCCGGAGATCACCGAGGTGGAGGTGCCGGTGAGCAGGTGCCCGCCCAGCTCCTCGGGAATCGCGGTGACATCGGAGCCGTATCCGTCCGCGCCCGCGCCGATGAATACGCCGGTGGCCGAGCCGCGCAGGCCGCGCGGCTGCACGCCCGCGTTTTCCAGCGCCTCCCAGGCGGTTTCGAGCAGCAGCCGCTGCTGCGGGTCGGTCGCCAGCGCCTCGCGCGGGGACATGCCGAAGAAGTCGGCGTCGAAGCCCGGGACATCGTCGAGGAAGCCGCCCTCGCGGCAGTACGAGGTGGCCGGGTGATCCGGGTCCGGATCGAACAGGCCCTCGGCGTCCCAGTTGCGGTCGGTGGGGAAGCCGCCGATCGCGTCGGCGCCCGCGTCGACCAGCGACCACAGGTCCTCCGGCGTCGCGACACCACCCGGGAACCGGCAGGCCATACCCACCACGGCAAGAGGCTCGCGCTCGGCCTCCTCCCGGGCCTTCAACTCCTGCTTGGCCTCGTGCAGGTCAGCAGTGACGAGTTTCAGGTAGTCCCGCAGCTTGCCCGCGTTTTCCATCCGAGACACCGGCCCCATCCGCATCGGCGACAACATGTGAGGTGACGGTGCTTTTCGGCACCGCCACCGGCATGTTCCAGTCAACCCGTCGCGGGACCCGGAATCTCCTAGATCTAGTCCACGCCGAGCCCGTCGATGATGTCGAAAAGCTCGCCGTCGGAGGCACTCTCGATCAGTTCGGCGGGATCGGCCGGTTCGGCGCCCGCACCGAGCAGCCCGAGCACGTCCTGCAGGCGCTGCACCAGCGCCTGCCGCGCCCGGTCGTCCCCGTTCAGGCCGCGCGCGATGCCCTCCAGGCGAGCGATCTCGGCCAGGCCGGGACCGTGCTCGTCGGCGGGCAGCAGCTCGTCGAGCAGCCCGGCCAGCCGCCGCATGTTCGGGTAGTCGAACAGCATGGTCGCGGGCAGCCGCAGGCCGGTCGCCGCGCCCAGCCGGTTGCGCAGCTCGACCGCGGTGAGCGAGTCGAAGCCCACATCCAGGAAGCCCTGATCCACCGGGATCGCGTCGATCGAGGAATGACCCAGCACCAGCGCCGCCTCGGTGCGCACCAGATCGAGCAGGATCTCCGCCCGCTCCTCCTCGTCCACCCCGCGCAACCGATCGAGCACACCGGTGGCCGAGGCGGTCGCCGGGAGCGCCGCGGAGGCCGCGACAGCCGGGGCCGCGGGCGCGATCGCCGACAGCAGGGCCGGGACGCCGCCGCTGGCCGCCCGCAGGGCCGGGATGTCGAACCGGGCCGCGACCACGGTCGCCGTCCCGGCCGCCACCGCCGCGTCCAGCAGCGCCAGCGACTCGGCGGTGTCCATCGGCACGACGCCGCCGCGCGCCAGCCGCGCCCGGTCGGCGGCGCTCAGCTCGCCGGTCATGCCGCTGCGCACCGCCCACAGGCCCCAGGCGATGGAGACGACCTCGCGGCCGCCGCCCCGCCAGCGGGTGGCGAGGGCGTCGAGCGCGGCGTTCGCGGCCGAGTAATTGGCCTGTCCCACACCGCCGAAGGTGCCCGACAGCGAGGAGAACAGCACCAGCCGCGCCTGCGGCAGCCGCTCGGCGAGCCGGGTCACCGCATCCACCTTGGGGGCCAGCACCGGCGCGATCCGCTCCGGCGTCAGCGATTCGATCGCGCCGTCGTCGATCACACCGGCCGCGTGCACCACGGAGTCGACGCGCCCGTCGGCCGCGGCGATCGCGGCGGCGACACCGTCGTCGGTGGTGAGATCGGCGGCGACGATCTCGACTTGCGCACCGAGCCCGGCCAATTCGGCGCGCAGGTCCTCGGCGCCGTCGGCGGCCGGGCCGCGGCGACTGGTCAGCACCAGCCGCTCGACCTCGGGCCGGGCGGCGAGATGCCGGGCCACGGCCGCGCCGAGCCCGCCGGTTCCGCCGGTCACCAGCACGGTGCCCCGCCAGGCCGGATCGGCCGCGGCCGGGCTCGCGGCCGGGGTCAGCCGCGGCACCCGCAGCTGTCCGTCCCGCCAGGCCAGCACGGGTTCGCCCGAGGCCACCGCCGCGCCGACCGCGGCCTCGGTGACCTCGTGTCCCGGCACCGACGCGGGCGCGTGGTCCAGCACGACGAACCGATCGGGGTGTTCGGCCTGGGCGGCGCGCACCAGGCCGAGCACGGCCGCGGCGGCCGGATCCGGCGCGTGATCACCGGCCGCGCAGGCGGCGGTGGTGAGCACCACGAGCCGGGCGTCGGCCCGCTGCGGCAGGGTCAGCCACCGCTGCACCAGCAGCAGCGCGGCCCGGGTCGCCGCCGCGGTCCGCTCCGGCAGCGTGCCGTCGGCGGGAATCGGCGCGGGCACCACGACGGTGCCGCCGATCTCCCCGCCGACGCCCATCAGGTCGGTGTGGAATTCGACCGCGGCCGGCGCGGTGACCGGCGTCGACGCCGGGACCCAGTCGACGCGGTACATGGTCCGGGACCGCGCCCCGGCGAGCACCGCGCGCGGGACCGGACGCAGCGCCACCTCCTCGACCCGGCCGATCGGCGTCCCCGCGGCGTCGGCGAGGTCGAGCGCGACCGTATTCGGGCCGGTCGCCCGCATCCGCACCCGCAGCGCGGCCGCGCCGCGGCGGTCGATGCGCACCGACCGCACCGAGAACGGCATCACCGCGCCGTCGCCGGGATCGCGATCCAGGGCGATGGTGTGCAGGGCGGCGTCGAGCAGCGCCGGATGCAGTGCGGCGCGGGCGGCGTCGGTGGCGATGTGCTCGGGCAGCGCCACCTCGGCGAGCACCGCGTCGCCGTCGCGCCACGCGGCCCGCAGGCCGCGGAACGCCGGACCGTAGGCGAAGCCGCCGTCGGCCATCCGCTCGTAGAGGCCGGTCACGGTCAGCGGCGCCGCACCGGCGGGCGGCCACGCGCCCGGCAGTTCGGCGGTCCCGGCGTCGACCGCGCCCAGGGTGCCCTCGGCGTGCCGGACCCAGTCGCCGCCGTCCTCCCGCGCGTCGACGGTGAGCATCCGGCTGCCGTCCTCGGCCGCCGCGTGCACCCGGGCCTGCACATCCACGCCGCCCGCCTCCGGCAGGACCAGCGGCACCTGCACGGTGAGTTCGCGGACCGCGCCCGCGCCGCTGCGGGCGGCCGCGTCGAGCGCCAGCTCGAGGTAGGCCGTCGCGGGCACGATCGCGGCGCCGCCCACCGCGTGATCGGCCAGCCAGCGATGCGAGGTCACCGACAGCCGCCCGGTGAACAGGTGCTCGTCGGCCCCGGCGAGCGCGAGATGCCCGGCCAGCACCAGCTGCCCGGTGGCCGCCAGGCCCAGCGACTCCGGCGTCACCGGCACCGGCGCGTCGAGCCAATAGCGCTGGTGCGCAAAGGGATACGTGGGCAACGTGGGCAGCACGGCGGCAGCGGGGACGGCCGGTTCGCCGGGCCAGCCCGGCAGGTCCGCGCCCGCGACCCACAGGGTGGCCGCCGCGCGCTGCGCCGCGAGTGGTTCGCGAATGTTCTTGTCTCCCAGGCAGGCCGTGACCACCGCCGGGTGGTCGGCGGCCACGTGCCCGGTCAGCGTGGCGTGCGGGGCGAGCTCGAGCCAGCGGCCGACGCCGTGCGCGCGCATCGCCTCGGCGACGGCGGCGGCGAAGCGCACCGGCGCGGTGAGCTGGCCGGACCAGTGCCGGGGGTCGGCCCAGGCCGCGCGGTCGACCGCCACACCGGTGTGGGTGGAGATCACCGGCAGCGCCGGGTCGTGCCACTCCAGTTCGGCGGCAACACGTTCCACGGCCGCGGCGGCGGGGGCCATCAGCGGCGAGTGGAAGGCGTGGCTGGTCACCAGCCGCGACACGCGCAGGCCGTCGGCCCGTTCGGCCAGCACCCGCTCCAGGATCTCGGCGGGCCCGGACAGCACCAGGTTCGTGGCGCTGTTGTGGGCGGCGACGCTCAGGCCCTCCGGCAGGTCGGCGGTGAGCGCGGCCAGCCGGTCCGCGGTGGCCGAGATCGCGGCCATGGCGCCGCCCTCGGGCAGCGCGGCCATGGCCGTCGCGCGGGCGGCGACCAGGCGGGCCGCATCCGCCAGCGACAGCGCGCCGGACAGGTGCGCCGCGGCGATCTCGCCGACGGAATGCCCGACCAGCACGCCGGGCGCGAGACCCCAGCTCTCCAGCAGCCGGTATCCGGCGACGTGGTAGGCGAACAGCGCGGGCTGCGCCCAGCCGGTTCCGGCCAGCAGTTCGGCGTCGTCGCCGTCGATCACGTCGGCGATCGAACCGGTCAGGTGCGCGTCCACCGCGGCGCGGGCCGCGTCGAAGGCCGTCGCGAACGGCTCGAAGCTCTCCCGCAGCAGGCGGCCCATGCCGAGCCGCTGAGAACCCTGGCCGGACAGCAGGATTCCGGTCGGGCCGGGCACGACCGCGCCGCCGACCACGCTCGGCTCCGCGGTGGCACCGGCCAGCACGACGCCGCGATGATCGAACACGCCGCGGTGGCGCAGCGCGGCCGCGACGGCACGCCGCGGAACATCCGGTGTCCACCGAGAGGCCATGGCGTCCAATGCTTCCCGCAGGGTCTCGGGGCTGCGCGCGGAGACCTGCCACGGCACCACCTCCGGCTCGGCCACCGCCTGCGCCGCGGCCTCCGCCGGGGCCTGTTCGACGATGACGTGCGCATTGGTGCCGCTGATCCCGAACGAGGACACCCCGATCCGCCACGGCCGCCCGGCATCGGGCAGCTCGACCGCGGACTGGGCGAGTCGCACGGCGCCGCTGTCCCATTCGATCCGCGAGGACGGCGTCTCGGCGTGCAGGGTGGCGGGGAACCGGCCGTGCCGCAGCGACAGCACCGACTTGATCACGCCCGCGATGCCCGCCGCCGCCTGGGTGTGGCCGATATTGGACTTCAGCGCGCCCAGCCACAGCGGGTGCGCGCGCTCGACCGCGCCGTAGGTGTTCAGCAGCGCCTGCGCCTCGATCGGATCGCCGAGCCGGGTGCCGGTGCCGTGCGCCTCGACGGCGTCGATATCGGCGGGCGACAGGTCCCCGGCGGCGAGCGCGTCCCGGATGACCCGTTGTTGCGCAGGGCCATTGGGGGCGGTCAGGCCGTTGGACGCGCCGTCGGAGTTGATCGCCGAGGACCGCAGCAGCGCCAGCACCGGATGCCCGGCCGCCCGCGCGTCGGCCAGCCGCTCCAGCACCACCACGCCGACGCCCTCGGCCCAGCCCGCGCCGTCGGCGTCCTCGGCGAACGCGCGGCACCGCCCGTCCGGCGAGAGCGCGCCCTGGCGGGAGAACTCGATGAAGGTGTCCAGCGACGAGATCACGGTGACACCACCGGCCAGCGCCAGTGAGCACTCCCCCGTCCGCAGCGCCTGCGCGGCCATGTGCATCGCCACCAGCGACGACGAGCACGCGGTATCCAGGGTGACCGCCGGGCCTTGCAGCCCGAAGGAATACGCCACCCGCCCGGAGGCGACGCTGCCCGCGCTGCCGGTGGCCAGCTGCCCCTCGTAGATGCCGGGTTCGGCGGACAGGCGGGAGCCGTAGTCGTGGTAGTTGGATCCGACGAACACGCCGGTGCGGCTGCCGCGCAGCGACGCGGGCGCGATCCCGGCCCGCTCGAACGCCTCCCAGGAGGTCTCCAGCAGCAGCCGGTGCTGCGGGTCGATGGTCAGCGCCTCGCGCGGGGAGATGCCGAAGAACTCGGCGTCGAATCCGGCCGGGTCGTCCAGGAATCCGCCGCCGGTGGTGGCGAAGGTGCCGCGGTGTTCGGGGTCCGGATGGTAGCGCCCGGCGACGTCCCAGCCGCGGTCGGTGGGGAAGGCGACCACGGCGTCACCGCGCCGTTCGAGCAGGTCCCACAGGTCCTGCGGGCTGGTCACCCCGCCCGGCAGGCGGCAGGCCATACCGACGATCGCGATCACGTCCTCACCGGTCGGCACCGGCCTCGGGGCGAGGGTGTCCGCGGTCGGCTCGGTCGGCGTCACCGCCACGCCGAGGTCCGCGCTCCAGCGCGCGAGCAGGTGATCGGCCAGCTCGTCGACGGTCGGGTAGTCGAAGACCAGCGTCACCGGCAGCCGCACCCCGGTCGCCCGGACCAGGCGGTTGCGCAGGTCGACCGCGGTGAGCGAATCGAAGCCGAGATCGCGGAAGGTGCGGTCGGACACCACATCTCCGGGCCCGTCCAGCCCGAGCGCCGTGGCGACCTCGGTCCGGACCAGCCGCCGCACGGCCGCCCGGCGCTCCTCGGCGTCAAGCCCCGCCAGGATCGGCACGTCCGATTCCTGCGCGGCCGGTGCGGGCGCGGCCTCGGGAATGCCCGCCAGCGCCGGGAGCGGCCGCGACGCGGTCAGCACCTCGGCGTGCCGGGCCCAGTCGACATCGGCGACGATCACGTGCGCCGCGCCGGAGCCGACGGCCGCGGCCATGGCGGCGACGGCGGATTCGGGATCCATGGGCAGCACGCCCTGGCCGCGCAGGCGATCGGAAACCGCCTCCGCGAGACCGTCGCCCGCCCACGCGCCCCAGCCGATGGCGGTCGCGGGCAGTCCTTCGCGCCGCCGCCATTCGGCGAGCGCGTCCAGCGTCGCATTGGCCGCGGCGTAGGCGCCCTGCCCGGACCCGCCGAGCGCGCCCGCCATCGACGAGAACAGCACGAACGCATCGAGTTCGCGGTCGCGGGTGAGTTCGTCCAGGTATTGGGCCGCAAGCACCTTCGGGGCGCACACGGCCGCCGCGCGATCCGCGTCGAGGTCGGCGATCAGCTCGTCGTCCACGATGCCCGCGGTGTGCACCACGGCATCGGGCCGGTAGGTATCCAGCAGCGCGGCCAGCGCGGCACGGTCGGTGACATCGCAGGCGACCACATCGACCACCGCACCCTGATCGATGAGTTCGGCGCGCAATTCGGCCGCGCCGGGAGCGTCGGGTCCGCGGCGTCCGGCGAGCACCAGGCGCTGCGCCCCGGCCCCGGCCAGCCAGCGGGCCACATGCCCGGCCAGCGCGCCGGTGCCGCCGGTCACCAGCACGGTCCCGCGCGGCGTCCAGGCGGACCGGGCCGCAGCGCGGGAGGCGTGCTCGAGCCTGCGCACGAACAGCCCCGCCGGACGCACCGCCACCTGGTCCTCGCCCGCCAGCGCACCGGCACCGGCGAGCACCGCGGCGAGCAGGCCGCCCGTCCGATCGTCCAGTCGCGCAGGCAGATCCACGAGCCCGCCCCAGCGATCCGGATACTCCTGGGCGGCGATCCGCCCGAGACCCCACACCCCGGCGGCGCGTTCGTCGACGGGATCGGCGTCGGTAGCGGGGATCGCGGCCCGGGTCGCGCACCACACCGCTGCCGTCGACCCGACGGTGGCGCGCAGCAGCGCCGCGAGGGTGAGCACACCTCCCGGAACCGCGCCGACCGGCTCGGTATCGGGCAACAGCAGAATGCCCGCCGGATCGGTGCCGTCCTCGAGGCGCACCTCGGCGGCGGCAGGATCGAAGCGCCGCAGCGTCACCTCCGCGCCCGCGGCGGTGAGCGCCGCGACGACCTCGTCGGCCCGCGCATCAGTGGCCGTCTCGTCGGCCCGCGCATCGGTGGCGGTCCCGGCGGCCCGAGCGTCGGTAGCGGTCCCGGCGGCCCGAGCGTCGGTAGCGGTCCCGGCAGCCCGCGCATCGGTAGCGGTCCCGGCAGCCCGCGCATCGGTAGCGGTCCCGGCAGCCCGCACATCGGTAGCAGTCCCGGCAGCCCGCACATCGGTAGCAGTCCCGGCAGCCCGCACATCGGTAGCAGTCCCGGCAGCCCGCACATCGGTAGCAGTCCCGGCAGCCCGCACATCGGTAGCAGTCCCGGCAGCCCGCACATCGGTAGCAGTCCCGGCAGCCCGCACATCGGTAGCAGTCCCGGCAGCCCGCACATCGGTAGCAGTCCCGGTCAGCACCAGCCAGTGGCCGGTGAGCCGGGAATGCCCTGGGGCCGTGGCCGATACCCATCGCACCCGGTGCCGCCACGCGGCCACCGCGCCGTCGCGGTCGTGCCGCCGACGCCAGGCCGCCAGGGTGGGGAGCAGGCCGGATACGGCGTCGGCGTCGGTGCCCAGGGTCCGCGCCAGTTCGGCGGGATCCTGGCGCTCGACCACCGCCCAGAACTCGGCGTCACCGGCGGCCGCATCGGGCGCGGCCGTCTCGATGGCGTTGAGCCACAGGCGTTTCCGCTGGAACGGATAGGTGGGCACGGCGGCCGCGGCGGAGCGGTCGCCGGGCAGGACGCGGGTCCAGTCCACCGCGACCCCGGCCGTCCACGCCTCGGCCAGCGCGGCGACGACCCGGTTCAGGTCGCCCTCGTCGCGGCGCAGCGTGCCGCTGGCCGTCACCTCGTGCCCGGCGGCGTCGGCGGTCTCCAGCACGGCGGCCACCAGCACGGGGTGCGTGCCGATCTCCACGAACGCGTCGTAGCCCGCCGCGGCCACCGCCGCGACCGCGTCCGAGAAGTGCACGGTGCCGGACAGATTCGCGAACCAGTAGCCCGGTTCCGGGGCGGTGTCCACCCAGCCGGGCCGCGCGGTGGAGTACCACGGGATGTCCGGCGTGCTGCCGCCGATCCCGGCGAGCGCGCCGGTGATCGTCTCGGCCAACGGTTGCATGAGCGGCGAGTGCGAGGCGTAGTCCACCGGCAGCAGCCGGGTCCGCACGCCGTCGGCGGCGGCCTCGGCGAGCACCGCCTCGACCTCCTCCGGCGTTCCGGCCACGACCACCGAGGCCGGACCGTTCACCACGGCGACCACGACCGAGTCCCGACCGGCGAGCCGGGCCCGCACCGCGTCGATCCCCTCGCCGATCGAGCCCATCGCCCCGGTCCCGGCGACGCCGCGCAGCGCCAGCGCGCGGGCGGTGACCACCCGGGCCCCGTCGGCGAGCGACAGCGCGCCCGCGACCACCGCCGCCGCGATCTCGCCCTGCGAGTGGCCGATGACGGCCGCCGGGCGCACCCCGACCGATTCCCACATCGCGGCCAGGGCGACCATGAGCGCCCAGGACACCGATTGCAGGATGGCCACGTCCTCGAGCGCCGCGCCCGAGGTGTCGGCCACCGCGGCGCGGGCGTCGATATCGCTGACGGCGGCGATCGCGTCGGCGCATTCGGCGAACCGCGCGGCGAACACCGCGCCCGGACCGTCGGTGGCCGCCAACAGTTCCCGGCCCATGCCCGCCCACTGCGCGCCCTGGCCGGGGAAGACGAAGACCGTGCCGCTGCCGCGCGCGGCGACCCGCCCGCGGGCGAGCACCGCCCCGGTCGCGGCGTCGAGCACGGCCCGGTGTTCGAAGGCGGTCTTGCGCGCGAGCACCGCGGCCGCCGCCTGCGCCCCAGGGCCGTCGGCAGGCAGACCGCCCACCCCGGCGATCATCTCGTCCAGCGCGGCCTCGGTGCGGGCCGAGACCACCCACGGCACCGGGATCGGCGCGACGGGCACCGGCTCGGGGTCCCGGGTCGGCGGCTCCTCCAGGATCACGTGCACATTGGTGCCGCTCACGCCGAATGCCGAGACCCCGGCCCGGCGCGGCCTGCCGTCGGCGGCCCACGGGCGCGCCTCGGTCAGCAGCCGCACCGCACCGGACTCCCAGTCGATGTAGGGGCTGGGGTTGTCGGCGTGCAGGGTCGCGGGCAGTTCCGAATGCTGTAGCGCCAGCACCATTTTCATCAGCCCGGCCGCACCCGCCGCCGCCTGGGTGTGACCGATGTTCGATTTCACCGAGCCGAGCCACAGCGGCCGCTCGGGGTCGCGGTCGCGGCCGTAGGTGGCCAGCAGCGCCCCGGCCTCGATGGGGTCGCCGAGCGTGGTCCCGGTGCCGTGCGCCTCGACGACATCGACATCGTCGGCGGTGAGCCCGGCCCGGCGCAGCGCCGCCCGGATGACCCGCTCCTGCGCCTTCCCGCTCGGGGCGGACAGCCCGTTGGAGGCGCCGTCCTGGTTGATCGCCGACGCGCGCACCACCGCCAGCACCGGATGCCCGGCGGCCCGCGCCACCGACAGCCGCTCGATCACCAGCATCCCCGCGCCCTCGGCTAGGCCCATGCCGTCGGCGTCGGCCGAAAACGCCCGGCAGCGGCCGTCTTCGGACAGGCCGCGCTGGCGGCTGAAGCCGAGCAGCCCGACCGGCGCCACCATCACGGCCACGCCGCCGACCAGCGCCCGATCGCAGTCGCCGTCGCGGATCGACTGACTCGCCTGATGCAGCGCGACCAGCGACGACGAGCACGCGGTGTCGATGGTGACGGCCGGGCCCTCGAACCCGAAGCTGTAGGAGATGCGGCCGGACGCGACGCTGGTCGCCAGCCCGGTCACGATGTGCCCCTCGGCGCCCTCGGGCCCGACGGGGGCGTCGGTCGACCCGACCGTGCCGCCGAAGCCCTGATAGGCCGCGCCGATGAACACACCGGTGCGGGCGTCGGCGGCCGCGCGCGGATCGATTCCGGCGCGTTCGAGTGCCTCCCAGGAGGATTCGAGCAGCAGCCGCTGCTGCGGGTCCATGGCCAGCGCCTCGCGCGGCGAGATGCCGAAGAACTCCGGATCGAATTCGGCCGCGTCGTGCAGGAATCCGCCCGAGCGCGTGTAGATCCGGCCCTCGCGATCGGGGTCGGGGTCGTAGAGCCCGTCCAGGTCCCAGCCGCGGTCGGTCGGGAAGCCGCCGATCACGTCGACGCCGTCGTGCAGCACCTGCCACAGCTGGTCGGGGGTGCGGATGCCGCCGGGGAACCGGCAGGCCATGCCCACCACCACAATCGGATCGTCGGTCGCGGTCGCCGCGGGCGCGGTCGCGTCGTGCTCGATATCCACCGCAGCGACGCCGAGTTCGGCCAGCAGGTGGTCGGTGAGCGCGGTGACGGTCGGGTGATCGAAGACGACGGTCACCGGCAGCCGCACGCCGGTCTCGGCGGTGACGGTATTGCGCAGCGCCACCGCGGTCAGCGAGTCGATGCCCAGTTCCCGGAACGCCCGATCGGGGTCGACCTCGTCGCGGGCGGCGAAGCCCAGCGCGGCGGCGACGGCGTCGCGGACCGCGTCGAGCACCACCCGGCGCGGGTCGGTGGCCGCCGCCATCCGCGCACGCAGCGCCGACCCGGGACCGTCGGTGTCCGCCTCGGCCGCGGCCGTACGGCCCAGCGCCGCAGCCACATCCGGGACGCCGTCCAGCAGCGGACGCCGCCGGGCCGCGGTGAACACGGGCGCGAAGGTGTCCCAGTCGATATCGGCGATGGCGAGCAGGGTCTCGTCGTCCTCGAGCGCGTCGGCCATGGCGTCGATGGCCAGCGTCGCGGGCATGAACCGGATGCCGAGCCACTTCAGCTGGGTGGAGATGACGTCGCGGCCCATGCCGCCGCCCGACGCCTCCCAGATGCCCCACGGAATGGACGTGCCGACCAGCCCGCGGGCGCGCCGCGCCGAGGCGATGGCGTCGGCGACGGCATTGGCGGCCGAGTACGCGCCGTGATCGCCCGCGCCCCACAGCCCGGCGACCGAGGAGAACAGCACGAAGGCGTCGAGCTCGCGCCCGCGCTCCCCGTCGAAGAGGGCATCGAGCACCCGCGCGCCGGAGAGCTTGCCGCCCGCGCCCGCCGCGAACTGCTCGAGCCCGGTCTCGGCGAGCGGCACCAGAATGCCGACGCCCGCGGTGTGCACGACCGTGCGAATCGTCTCGCCCTCGGCCTCGATCCGCTCGACGACCGCGGCGACCGCGGCCGGATCGTCGGCGTCGCAGGCCACGATGGTGACCCGGGGACCCATCGCCTCCAACTCGGCGCACAGTTCCGCGGCCCCCTCGGCCTCGGGTCCGCGGCGGCTCAATAGCACGAGATGCGCTGTGCCCGAACGGGCGAGCATGCGGGCCGTGTGCGCGCCGAGGCCGCCGGTGCCGCCGGTGATCAGCGCGGTCCCCCGCGTGCGGCGACCGTTCGCGGCCTCGCGCGCCGGGCGCGTGGCCCGCTGCAACCGGCGCACCAGCGCTCCGGCGGCACGCAGCGCCACCTGGTCCTCGACGGGGTGGGCGAGGACGGCGGGCAGCAGCCGCACCGGATCGTCGGACGCGGGGTCGGCCTCCGGCAGGTCGACGAGCCCGCCCCAGCGGTCGGGGTGTTCGAGCGCGGCGACCCGCCCGAGACCCCAGACCGCGGCTTGCAGCGGCCGGGTGAGGTGATCGTCGGCGGCGGTGGTCTCCGCCCCGACGGTGACCGCCCACAGCGGAGCCGCAATTCCCTTGTCCCCCAGGCCCTGAAGCAGTCCGAGTGTGGTGACCACGCCCACCGGCAGGCCGCGATACTCGGGGTGATCGGACTCGGCGGCGGCCAGCAGTGACACCACGCCGTCCGGCTCGGCCGCGAATTCGCCCAGCAGCGCGGCGATGTCGGCGCGGTCCGCGGTGGGCTCGACGGCCACGTCGACCACCTCGATCCCGGCCGCGGCGAGCGCATCGCGGACCCGGGTGACGACGGCATCGCCGGCGGCGAAGGTGGTGGGGCGCACCAGCATCCAGGTGCCGGTGGCCGTGGCGGTGGTGTCCGGGTGCGGCTGCCAGCAGATCCGGTAGCGCCAGCCGTCGCGGGTGTTCTTGTCCGCGCGCCCGCGCCGCCACCGGGCCAGCAGCGGTACGGCCTCGGCGAGCACGGCCGCGGCCTCGCGCCCGGAGTCGATCGCGTCGCCGGGCAGCGCCTCCACCAGCGCGGCGATATCGTTGTCCGCCACGGCATTCCAGAACGCGGCGTCGGCTGGATCGGCGTCGGCCGCGGCGGCGGTCGGCGCGAGCCAGTAGGGGCGGCGCTGGAACGGATAGGTCGGCAGGGATACCGCCCGCGGGTCGACACCCGCGACGAAGCGTTCCCACTCGATGGCGACGCCGCCGACCCAGGCCTCGGCCAGGGCCGTCAGCACCCGGGTCGCGCCGCCCTCGCCGCGGCGCAGCGTGCCGCCCGCGGCGATCTCGACGCCGGTCGCGTCGGCCACGTCCTCGATGGCGGGCACCAGCACCGGATGCGCGCTGATCTCGAGGAACGAGTCGTAGCCCGCGTCCAGGAGCGCGGCGACGCCCGCGGCGAAGCGGACGGTGTCGCGCAGATTGGCGAACCAGTAGGCGGCGTCGGCGCTGTCGCTGTCGATCCAGTCGACATCGTGGGTCGACAGCCACGGCACCCGCGGCGCGGACGGGGTGAGGCCGTCGAGCGCGGCCAGCACCGGCTCGCGCAGCACCTCCATGCCCGGGGTGTGCGAGGCGTAGTCGACGGGAATGAGCTTGGCGCGCCGCCCCTCCGCCTCGGCGGCGGCGATCGCGGCCTGCACGCCCTCGACCGGTCCGGCGACCACGACCGCGGCGGGCCCGTTGATCGCGGCGATCTCGACGCCGTCGAGCTCGCGGATCCGCTCGGCGGCCTGCTCCGGGGTCTCGCCCAGCGAGGCCATCGCCCCCGACCCGGCCACCGCGCGCAACGCCAGCGCCCGGGCGGTGACCACGCGGGCGCCGTCGGCGACCGAGAGCGCACCGGCGACCACGGCCGCGGCGATCTCGCCCTGCGAGTGCCCGATCACCGCGCCCGGCGCGACGCCCGCGTCCTCCCACACCGCCGCCAGCGCGACCATCACGGCCCACGAAACCGGTTGCACCACACCGACATCGTCGAGACTGCGCTCCCCACCGTCGCGGAGCACCGCCACCACATCGGGACCGCCCGCGGCCTCGACCGCCGCCGAGCATTCCGCGAGCCGCCGCGCGAACACCTCCGCGGAACGGCCGGTGCCGTCCAGCAATTCGGCGCCCATGCCCGCCCACTGCGCGCCCTGCCCGGGGAACACGAAGACGGGGGCGTCGCCACCGGCGCGAACTCGCCCGCGCACCACGCCGTCTCCGGCCCGGCCCGCGGCCAGCTCCCCGAGCCGGGCCACCGCCTCGGTCCCGGGATCGATGAGCACCGCGCGGTGGTCGAACGTACTGCGCGCGCAGAGGGCGGCGGCCACCTGCCGCGCATCGGAATCACCCACGACCGCGGCCAGATTGGCGGCCATGGCCGACAGCGCCTCCGCGTCGCGGGCCGACAGCGGCCAGGCCACCGGCCCCGATATCGTTGCCACACTGCCTGTTTCGGCTTCTTCCGGGGCCGGGGCCTCCTCCAGCACGACGTGCGCATTGGTGCCGCTGCCGCCGAACGAGGAGATCCCGGCCCGCCGCGGCCGGTCCTCGACCGCCGCCCACTCCCGGCCGCCGACCAGCGGTTCGACCGCCCCGGCCGACCAATCCACATGCGGGGACAGCGCATTCAGGTGCAAGATGCCCGGCAGATACCCGTGCCGCAGCGCGAGCACCATCTTGATCAGGGCGGCGACACCGGAGGCCGCCTGGGTGTGCCCGGTGGCGCCCTTGAGCGCGCCCAGCAGCAGGGGCCGGTCGCGATCGCGCCCGTAGGTGGCCAGCAGGGCCTGCGCCTCGATCGGGTCGCCGAGCTCGGTGCCGGTGCCGTGCGCCTCCACCACGTCGATCTCGTCGGGCCGTAATCCGCTGCGCCGCAGGGCCGCACCGATGACCCGCTGCTGCGAGGGCCCGTTCGGCGCGGTCAGGCCGTTGGACGCGCCATCGGAGTTGATCGCGGTGCCGCGCAGCACCGCCAGCACCGGATGCCCCGCGCGGCGGGCCGTCGACAGCCGCTCGAGGAAGACGGTGCCGACCGCCTCACCCCAGCCGGTGCCGTCGGCGTCCGCGGAGAACGGCTTGCAGCGGCCGTCGGTCGCCAGGCCGCGCTGCCTACTGAATTCCACGAAGTTGCGGGCGGTGCCCATGATCGTCGCGCCGCCCACCAGCGCCGCGTCGCACTCGCCCGCGCGTACCGCCTGCGCCGCGAGATGCAGCGCCACCAGCGACGACGAGCACATGGTGTCGACGGTGACGGTCGGGCCCTCCAGCCCGAAAACGTATGCCAGGCGCCCGGATACGACCGCGCCCGAGGTGCCGGTCAGCACGTGCCCCTCGACCTCGGCGGGACCGGGGGTGCCGTACCCCTGGTTGCTCACCCCGACGAACACACCGATCTGCTGGCCGCTCAGCCCGCGCGGATCAATTCCCGCGCTCTCCAACGCCTCCCACGAGGTCTCCAGCAGCAGCCGCTGCTGCGGGTCCATGGCCAGCGCCTCGCGCGGGGAGATCTCGAAGAAGCCCGCGTCGAACTGCCCGGCCTCGTCGAGGAACGCGCCCTGGGAGGTGTAGGAGGTGCCGAGGTGGTCGGGGTCGGCGTCGAACAGGTGCTCGAGGTCCCAGCCGCGGTCGGTCGGGAAGGGACCGACCATGTCCCGCCCGCCGCGCAGCGCCGCCCAGAACGCCTCGGGGGTGGCGATGCCGCCGGGGAATCGGCAGGCCATGCCGACCACGGCCAGCGGCTCGGTCCGGCGGCCGCGTTCGGTCTCCAGCTCCCGGCGTGCCGCCCGCAGGTCGGTGGTGACGCGCTTGAGATAGTCGCGCAGGCGGGACTCGGTGTCCATGCAGTCGGCTCCTTCGGTGCACCGCGCGGGGGCGCGGTTTCGCGGGATCGGTCAGACCGTCCCGAACTCGTTGTCGATGAGGTCGAAGATCTCGTCGCCGGAGGCGGATTCGAGATCGGCGTCGATGGGCCCGCCGGTCGGCTCGAGGTCGGGCACCGCGGGCGCGGCGTCGTTGGTCTCGGTGAGCCGGTCGGCGAGCGCCCGCAGCCGGGCGGCGAGGTCGTGGGTGTCCAGGTCGTCGGGCCAGGCCCCGTCCGCCTGCCGCAGCGCGGTCTCGAGGTCGGCGAACGCGCCGGTCACGGTGACGGGCGCGCCGTCCCCGGTCGCCGGTGCGATCGGGCCCAGTAGGTCGATGAGGTGCGCGGCCAGGCGGGCCGAGCTCGGGTAGTCGTAGACCGCCCCGGCGGGCAGGCGGATGCCGCTGGCCGCGGCGAGCCGGTTGCGGAACTCGACCGCGGTCACCGATTCGAAGCCGAGGTCGCTGAAGGAGCGGGACGCGCCCACCGCCGACAGCTTGTCGTGCCCGAGCGCCGCGGCCGCGGTGCGGCGCACGAGTTCGACCACGATTCGGGTCCGCTCGGTCTCCGAGACCGCCTTGGCCAGCCGCTCGCGCAGCGCGGCGGCGGGATCGGCCTTGCCCGCGGCCTGCTCGGGCTCCTCCGCGGCGACCGAACGATGCCGCACCGCACCGTGATCGTCGAACAGGTGCCGCGGCCGCACCGCGGTGTACACGTCGACGAACCGCGCCCAGTCCATATCGGAGACGACGGCGGTCGGACCCGCGCCGGAGGCGAGCAGCCGCGCCAGTTCGCCCACGGCGGCACGGGGATCCATTTGCCGCACACCACGATTGCGCAGCGCGGCGGCGGTGTCGTCGTCGACCATGCCGCCGCCCGCCCAGGCGCCCCACGCCACCGACAGCGCGGGGCGGCCCGCGGCCCGGCGGCGCGCGGCGAGCGCGTCGAGATGGGCGTTGGCGGCGGCGTAATCGGCCTGTCCGGCATTGCCCCAGGTGGCCGCGCCCGAGGAGAACAGCACGAACGCGTCCAGGTCGGTATCGGCGAACAGGGCGTCCAGGTATTCCGCGCCGCCGACCTTGGCCGTGACGGTGTGCGCGACCTCGTCCAGGGTGCGCCGGTACAGCGGTGCCTCGGTCCCGACGATCCCGGCGGTGTGCACGACCGTCCGAACCTGGTGCCCCGCAAGCAGTTTCTCCAGCTCGGCCCGATCGTCGGCACGGGTGAGATCGCTCGCGACAATCCGGACGTCGACGCCGCGGCCGCCGAGTTCTTCGGCGAGTTCGGCAGCGCCGGGCGCATCGGGTCCGCGCCTGCTGGTCAAGATGAGCCGTTCGGCCCCGGCGTCGGCCAGCCAGCGCGCGACGTGCCCGCCGAGCGCCCCGGTGCCGCCGGTGACCAGCGCGGTACCCGATGTCCGCCAGCTCGATCCGTCCCCGGTCGGGGTGTCCAGGATCATTCGGCGCGCCAGCACCCGGCCCTCGCGCACGGCGAGCTGATCCTCGTCGGTGCCGGTGCCGATGACCGCCACGGCGGTCGCGAGGTCGCTCCCGAGGTCACCGAGGTCGACGAGACCGCCCCAGTGGCCGGGGTCGTCCAGCCCGGCCACCAGGCCGAGCCCCCACAGCTGTGCCAGTGCGGCATCGGGGGTTTCGCTCGGCGCGGTCGAGACCGCGCGCCGGGTCAGCCACCACCACGGGCCGTCGACACCGGCGTCGCCCAGGGCCTGCACCACGGTCACGGCGGTCGCCGTGCCCGCCGCGACCCCGTCGGCGGTCTCCCCCGGCCGCAGGCCCAGCGCCGACACCACCGCCGAGTGCGGCGTGCGGGCGGCCGCGCGCAGCCGATCGGCGAGCGCGGCGCGGTCGGTCCCGGGCTCGACGGTCACGATGTCCGGCTCGGCGAAACCGGCCGCCACCAACGCGTTTCGCAGTTCACGCACCGGCTCGTCGCCGGGGGCGAGGATCAGCCAAGGGGCGGACTCGGCGACCGGACGGGCCGGAAGCGGCACCGGACGCCACACGACGCGGTGGTGCCAATCCGGCACGGCCGCAGCGGCATTCGCGGCCGTGGCGCGTTCGGGCCAGTAGCGGGTGCGGTGGAACGGATAGGTCGGCACCACGGCGGGCAGGGGGCCGGGCGCCTCCGTCGTCCGGGTCCAGTCGACCGCCATGCCGAACGCCCATGCCTGCGCGAAGGATCCGAGCAGCCGGTCCCGGCCGCCCTCGTCGCGGCGCAGCGAACCCACCACCGCCACCTCGTCGGTGGCCGCGGACTCCGCGACCTCCTGCACCGCGCCCACCAGCGTCGGGTGCGCGCTCATCTCCACGAAATGCCGGAAACCATTGAGCACCAACAGCGAGACGGCCTCACCGAACCGCACCGGCAGCCGCAGATTGCGCGCCCAGTATTCGCGCGGCAGCCCCGCGGTCACCCAGGTGCAGTCGACCGTGGACAGCCACCGCACCCGCGGCGTCGCCGTCTCGACCGACTCGAATTCCAGACCCTCCACCATCGGGGAATGCGAGGCGTAGTCGACGGGCAACACCCGCGCCCGCACCTCATCGGCGATTGCCGAATCGACCACGGCCTGCACGGCCTGCACCGGACCGGAGATCACCACCGAACCGGGCGAGTTCACCACCGCCACACCGACTTCGGACCCAACACCACACGCGGCAATCCGCGCCAGCGCACGTTCCTCCGGCTCTCCGATCGAGGCCATCGCACCCGACCCGGCCAGGCTCCGCAGTGCCGTGGATCGAGACACCACGATGCGGGCACCTTCGGCCACCGACAGCGCACCCGACACCACGGCGGCCGCGATCTCGCCCTGCGAATGCCCGACCACCACCGACGGCACCACGCCGACCGACTCCCATACCGCCGCGAGCGCCACCATGACCGCCCATGACACCGGCTGCACCACAGCGACATCGTCCAGATCGCTTGCGCTCTCCAGAATCTTGACCACATCGGGGCCGCCCGCGGCGACCACCGCCGCCGAGCACTCCGTCAGCCGCTCGGCGAAAATCCCACCGGCGGCCAGCAATTCGGCCCCCATGCCGACCCACTGCCCACCCTGGCCCGGGAAGACGAAGGCCACCCCCGCACCGGAACCCGTTGCCACACCCCGAATCACGTCACCGGGCACCTCACCCGCGGCGAGCGCACGCAGGGTCTGCGTGGCATCGGGCCGGGCGCCCCCGGTGAGCACGACGGCACGCTCCTCGAAGGCGGTGCGCCGGGCCAGGGCGGCCGCGACGGGGGGCAGGGCGGGCGCCTCGGTCAGGTGCGCGGCCAGCCTGCCCGCGCCCGCCGCCAGCGCCTCGGGATCGCGCGCCGACAGCGGCAGCGCCACCGGACCGACGGATTCGGTTGCGCCGCAGGCACAGTCGAGATCCCGATCCGGCTCCTCGAGAATGACGTGCGCATTGGTGCCGGAGATGCCGAAGGCGGAGATACCCGCCCGGCGCGGCCGACCGGCGCGCGGCCACGGCCGCCCCTGCATGAGCAGCCGGACCGCACCGGAGTCCCAGTCGATATAGGGGCTCGGCGCATCGACGTGCGCGGTCGGCGGCAGCTGCTCGTGCTGCATGGCCAGGATGGTCTTGATCACTCCGGCCAGCCCGGCGACGGTCTGGGTGTGCCCGATATTGGACTTCACCGACCCGATCCACAGCGGCTCCGGCCGGTCCGCCCCGAACACCTCCAGCAGCGCGCTCGCCTCGATCGGGTCGCCCAGCGCCGTGCCGGTGCCGTGCGCCTCCACGGCATCGATATCGTCCGGGCGCAGGCCCGCGACCTCGAGCGCCGCGCGCACCACCCGTTGCTGCGCAACGCCGCTCGGCGCGGTCAGGCCATTGGACGCACCGTCGGAATTGACCGCGGACCCGCGCACCACCGCGAGCACCCGGTGCCCCGCCGCCTTCGCCACCGACAGCCGCTCCACCAGAATCATCGCCGCGCCCTCGGACAGGGCGAACCCGTCCGCGGCGGCGGCGAACGGCTTGCACCGGCCGTCCGGGGCCAGCGCGTGCTGGCGGCTGAATCGAATGAACTGGTCGGGGGTCGACATGATCATGGCGCCACCCACCAGGGCCTGATCGCATTCCCCGTCGCGCAGGCTGCGCACCGCCAGATGCAGCGCCACCAGCGCCGACGAGCACGCCGTATCCACCGTCAGCGCCGGACCTTCCAGCCCGAGCACATACGCGATGCGCCCGGAGGCAACGCTGTTGGCCACGCTGGTGGCCAGGTGCGCCTCCGCGGTGCCGTCGCCGCGCAACAGGTGGGCGTAGTCCTGATCGGTCATGCCGACATACACGCCGGTCCGGCTGCCGCTCAGGGAACGGGGGTCGATGCCCGCCCGCTCGAACGCCTCCCACGCGCACAGCAACAGCAGCCGCTGCTGCGGATCCATCGCCAGCGCCTCGCGCGGCGAGATCCCGAAGAACCCGGCATCGAATTCGCTTGCCCCGGTGACGAATCCACCGCGATCCACCGTCGACCGGCCCACCGCCTCCGGGTCCACCGAGAACAGCCCGGACGGCCAGCCGCGATCCACCGGGAAGCCGGACGTCACATCGCCGCCCCGGGATACGATGTCCCACAGCGCCTCCGGGCTCTCCACGCCGCCCGGGAACCGGCACGCCGCCGACACCACGACCACCGGATCGTCGAGCACGGCGGCCGCGCCGGATCCGGAATCGGCAACGGCCACACCGGAATCCGCGGGCCGCAACCGGCCCACCAGCCACCGCGCCAGCCGCTGCGGCGTCGGATGGTCGAAGACGACCGTGGTCGCCATGGTCGCCCCGGTGGCGTCGCGCAGGGCGCGGCGCAGGTTGACCGCGCCCAGCGAGTCGACGCCGATCTCGGAGAACGCGCGCGCCGGATCGATGGCGTCGGCGGTGGCGTGCCCGAGGACCGTGGCCAGTTCGCCGGTCACCAGCTCCAGCGCCAGCCGTTCGGCCTCGTCCACGGTGGCGGCCGCGATCCGGCGGGCGACGGCGGTGCCCTGCGCCTCGGTGTCCGGGCCGGAAGTGGCGGTGGCCGCGGCCAATACGGCGCGGGCCTCCGGCACCTCGTCGAACAGGTGGCTCGGGCGGGAGGTGGTGAAGACCGAGACGAAGTTCTCCCAATTCACTTCCGCCAGCGCGATGACCGGGTCGTCGCGGTCGAGTGCCCGTTGCAGGGCGAGGATCGCGGGTTCGGGATCGATCAGCGGCACGCCGCGGCGGGCCAGCGTCTCGCCGAGCGATGCGGCGATCATGCCGCCGCCCGACCACGGTCCCCAGCCGATCGACAACACCGTGCGGCCCATGGCCCGGCGGCGTTCCGCCAGCGCGTCCAGGTGCGCGTTGGCCGCCGCGTACGACCCGTGGTCGGCGACACCCCACCACGCGGAGATGGAGGAGAACAGCACGAACGCGTCGAGCGGCCGATCGCCGAGGGCGGCGTCCAGATTCTCCGCACCGGCGACCTTGGCGATCAGCACATCGTCCAGCTGCTCGGGGGTGATATCGGTGAGCGGCGTCAGCGTCATGGCACCCGCGGCATGCACGACCACACTCGGCTGATACCGCTCCACCAGTTCCACCGCGGCGGCGGGATCGGCGATATCGCAGGCCACGAAGCTCACTCGCGGACCGAGCGCCTCGACGGAAGCGCGCAGTTCGTCGGCACCGGGCGCATCCGCACCGCGGCGACTGGTCAGCACGATGTGCGTAATGTCCCCCGCACCCGCCAGCCAGCGCGCCACATGCGCACCCAGCGCCCCGGTACCACCGGTCACCAGCGCGGTCCCCCGCAATTGCCGCGGCCGGTCCTCGCCCGGTTCGATGGCCTCCAACCGGCACAGCCGCCGCCCGAACACCCCCTCATCCCGCAGCGCCACCTGATCCTCGCCATCACCCCGGGTAACCGCCCCGACAATGCGCCGAGCCCAAACCTCCGCCTCCGCCTCGGGATCGACCGGCGGCACCGATATCACGGGCAAATCGATGAGACCGCCCCACCGATCGGGATATTCGAGCGCCGCAACCCGCCCCAACCCCCAGAGCTGAGCGGCATACGGATCGGGCCCACCATCCAACACCGCAGTCCCGTCCAACGCCTCGGTCACCGCCGCCGCCCCCCGCGTCACACACCACAGCCGAGCCTCGCCCCCCACACTCGCCAACGCCCGCACAACGCCGACAGTCTCGGCCAGCACAGGCGAAACCGCGCTCGCCCCACCCGTTCTCCGCAACCCGAGCAGGCTAACGACCACATCCGGCCGCTCCACCCGCACAACCTCAGCCAGCCGCTCCGCCGCTTCCCCCGCCACAACCCGATGGACCGCAGCCCCGGTAACCGCAGCCAAAGGCGTTGCAACAGAATCTATTTCGTCACCATCAGAAGCCTCCGGAACAAGCAGCAGCCAATGCCCCGCGCCCACCCCACCCAGACTCCCGTCACGCTTTCCACCCTGCTCCCCGGCATCCACCCCACCCCGGTCCCCGGCAAGCACACCACCCTGATCCCCGGCAAGCACACCACCCTGATCCCCGGCATGCACACCACCTCGGCCCCCGGCATGCACACCACCTCGGCCCCCGGCACGCGCTCCACCCTGGCCCCCGGCATACGCTCCACCTTGGTCCCCGGCACGCGCTCCACCCTGGCCCCCGGCATGCTTTTGGCCGGGGTCGGCGAGACGCTGCCAGTCGACCCGGTAGCGCCAAGACTCGGTGCGCTGCTCGTCGGCGCGGCGGGCGCGCCAGTCGGCCAGGCGGGGGAGGATCTGCTCGAGCGTTGCCTGTGGGTCGACGTCCAGGGCCGCGCTGAAGGCGGTCACATCGTCGTTGTCGACTGCCGCCCACAGTTCCGCCGAGACCGGATCCGCCACCGGCGCCGGGCCGGTGACCTCTTCGGGCAGCGCCCAGTAGTGCGTGCGGTGGAACGGGTAGGTCGGTATTGCCGCGGGCATTACGCCGGGCACGCCGACCACGCGGGTCCAGTCGACCCCCACGCCGCGCACCCACGCCTGCGCGAAGGACTCCACCAGGCGGTCCCAGCCGCCCTCGTCGCGGCGCAGCGAGCCCACCGTCGCCACCTCGTCGGCCCCGGCCGATTCGGCGACCTCCTCCACCGGGCCCACCAGCACCGGGTGCGCGCTCATCTCCAGGAAATGCCGGAAGCCGTTGTCCACCAACAGCAAGACGGCCTCACCGAACCGCACCGGCAGCCGCAGGTTCCGCTCCCAGTACTCCCCGGGCAATGCCTCCTCGACCCAGGCGCAGTCGACCGTGGACAACCACCGCACCCGCGGCGTCGCCGTCTCGACCGACTCGAACTCCAGGCCCTCCACCATCGGGGAATGCGAGGCATAGTCGACGGGCAGTACCCGCGCCCGCACCTCATCGGCAACCGCCGAATCCACCACAACCTGCACGGCCCGCACCGGACCCGATACCACCACCGAGCCAGGCGAATTCACCACCGCCACACCGACTTCGGATTCGACACCACACGCGGCGATCCGCGCCAGCGCACGTTCCTCCGGCTCCCCGATCGAGGCCATCGCACCCGACCCGGCCAAACTCCGCAACGCCGTCGCCCGCGAAACCACGACCCGGGCACCCTCGGCCACCGACAGCGCACCCGACACCACGGCCGCCGCGATCTCACCCTGCGAATGCCCGACCACGACGGACGGCAGCACCCCGACCGACTCCCACACCGCCGCCAGCGCCACCATGACCGCCCACGACACCGGCTGCACCACCGCGACATCGTCCAGATCGCCGCCGCCCGCCAGCACCGCCACCACATCCGGCCCACCCGCGGCCACCACCGCCGCCGAGCACTCCGTCAGCCGCTCGGCGAAAACACCACCGGCGGAAAGCAATTCGGCACCCATCCCGACCCACTGCGCCCCCTGCCCGGGGAACACGAACACCGTGCCCCCGCCGCCGGCGGACACTACGCCCCGTGCGATCGGCGTCCGGGTGGTGCCGTCCAGCACGGCGCGGTGCGCCAGCGCGGGCCTGCGAGCCAGGGCGGCGGCAATGCCCGCCGTCTCGGCATTGGGCAGATCGGTGAGGCGCTCGGCCAGGGCCTCGAGCCGGTCGGCATCGGTGGCCGAATACGCCCACGGCTCCAGCGATCCGGCGACCGGCGCGGGCGTGGCGGCGACGTCGCCGAGCACCGGCGGTTCCTCGATAATGACGTGCGCATTGGTGCCGGAGATTCCGAAGGAGGAGACCCCGGCCCGGCGCGGCCGGTCGGTGCGCGGCCAGGGCTGTGCCTCGGTGCGCAGCACGACCGCGCCGCGCTCCCAATCGATGAACGGGCTCGGCGCGTCGACACCGCGGGTCGCGGGCAACTCCTCGTTGGCGAACGCCTGCACCATGGTCAGCAGCCCCGCGATGCCCGCGGCGGCCTGGCTGTGGCCCAGCACCGATTTCGACGACCCCAGCGACAGCGGCGTGGCGCGGTCGCCCCCGTAGACCTCGAGCAGGGCCTCGGCCTCGATCGGATCGCCGAGCACGGTGCCGGTGCCGTGCGCCTCGACCGCGTCCACGTCCCCGGGCGCCAGCCCCGCCGACGCCAGCGCCGACCGGATAACACGTTGCTGCGCAACGCCGTTCGGCGCGGTCAGCCCGTTGGACGCGCCGTCGGAGTTGATCGCCGACCCGCGCACCACCGCGAGCACCCGGTGCCCCGCCGCCCGCGCCGCCGACAGCCGCTCCAGCAGCACGACGCCCGCGCCCTCGCTCCACCCGGTGCCGTCGGCGGCGGCGGCGAACGGCTTGCACCGGCCGTCCGGGGCGAGCCCGCCCTGACGGCTGAATTCCACGAAGATTCCCGGCGTCGCCATGATGGTCGCCCCACCGGCGAGCGCCCGCTCGCATTCGCCGTCGCGCAGGCTGCGCACCGCCAGGTGCAGCGCCACCAGCGACGACGAGCACGCCGTATCCACGGTCAGCGCCGGGCCGTCCAGCCCGAGCACGTACGCGATGCGCCCGGACGCCACGCTCGTCGCATTGCCGGTTAGCAGGTAGCCGTCCAGCCCTCCGGCCGGACGATCCATGCGCGGGCCGTAATCCTGCGCCATCGCACCGAGGAACACCCCGGTGGCGGTCCGCTCGCGCGGGTCGATGCCCGCGCGCTCGAACGCCTCCCACGCGCACTGCAACAGCACCCGCTGCTGCGGATCCATCGCCAGCGCCTCGCGCGGCGAGATCCCGAAGAACCCGGCATCGAATTCGCCCGCGCCGCTGAGGAATCCGCCCCGATCCACGGACGAGTGCCCCACGGCCTCCGGGTCCGCCGAGAACAGCCCCGCGGGCCAGCCCCGGTCCGCCGGGAAGCCCGACAGCACGTCGTCGCCGCCGGAGACGACCTCCCACAACGCTTCCGGGCTCTCCACACCGCCCGGGAACCGGCAGGCCGCCGACACCACCACGATCGGGTCGTCGTCGACACCGGCACCGGTCCGACCGCGCGCAGCGGAAACAACGGTCTCGGCCGCAATGCCCGTGGGCCGCAACCGATCCGTCAGCCACTGCGCCAACCGCCGCGGCGTCGGATGATCGAACAGCACCACGCTCGCCAGCCGCATCCCGACGGCGCGCCCGATGGCGGTCCGCACCTGGACCGACAGCACCGAGTCGACGCCGAGTTCGCGGAATGTCGCCTCCGCGTCGATGTCCGCCGCCGTGTCGCGCCCCAGCAGCTCGGCCGTCACGCGCAGAATCGTGCCCAGCACCTCGCTGCGCGCCGCCTCCTCCGACAGCCGAGCGAACCGGCCGGTGGCACCCTCCACCGCATCGTCGGTCGGTACCGCGGGCGCCGCGACGATCGGCTCCCGGGCGGCCGCCCGCGTCGGCACCGTGCCGGGCCAGAACACCTGATGCTGGAACGGATAGGGCGGCAAGGCATTCGGGGGCAACGCCACCGCATGGGTTTCGGAAACCACGGCGGCCCAGTCGATATCGATTCCGGCCACCCACGCCTCCGCCAGCGCGGCCAACAACCGGTCCGCACCGCCATCGTCCCGGCGCAGCGTGGCGAGCACCGCGGGATCGCCGAATTCCGCTGTCCCGCCGGACTGTTCGATCGCGCCGATCAGCACCGGATGCGAGCCGCACTCCACGAACACGGTGTGCCCGGCCTCGGCCAGCCGCGCCACCACGTCGGCGAAGCGGACCTGCTCGCGCAGATTGCGCACCCAGTAGTCGGCATCGGCGGGCAGCGTTTCCGTCATCCACTCGCCGGTCACCGTGGACAGCCACGGCACCCGCGGCGGTTTCGGCGCGAGCACACCGATATCCGCGCGCACGGCGTCGGCGATGGCATCGATCGCCGGGGAGTGCGAGGCATATTCGATCGGCACCCGCCGCACCCGCACCCCGTCGGCGCGCAGCGCCTGCGCCAGCGCCTCGAGTTCGGTCAGGTCGCCGGAGACCACGGTCCCCGCCGGGCTGTTGATCGCGCCGAGGACCAGCGAGGTCCCCGCCAGGCGCGGTTCGAGGTCCGCCCGCCCCAGCTCGACCGACAGCATGCCGCCGGTACCGGCCTCGGCCAGCACCCGCAGGCCCACCGTGCGCGCCGTAATCACATGCGCCGCTTCGGTAATCGTCAGTGCCCCCGCGACCACCGCGGCGGCGATCTCCCCCTGCGAATGCCCGATCACCGCGGCGGGCCGCACCCCGGCGGCCTCCCACACCGCGGCCAGCGCCACCGACACCGCCCACGTCACCGGCTGCACCACGGCCGTCCCGTCGAGCCCGCCCGGCTCGGCGGCGGTGAGCACCGCCAGCGCGTCCGGACCACCCGCCGCCACCAGCGCCCGCGAGCACTCCCGCAGCCGATCGGTATACACCCGGGCAACCCGCTCCGGCGCATCGAGCAGCGCACGACCCATCCCGACCCACTGCGCCCCCTGCCCGGGAAACACCAGCACCGGCCCGGTCCCGGCCAAGGACACGCCGGGATGACTAGAGGCACCGGACACGCCGGAATGACTAGAGGCACCGGACACGCCGGGATAACTAGGGGCACCGGACACGCCGGGATAACTAGGGGCACCGGACACGCCGGAATGACTAGGGGCACCGGACACGCCGGAATGACTAGAGGCACCGGACACGCCGGAATGACTAGAGGCACCGGACACGCCGGAATGACTAGAGGCACCGGACACGCCGGAATGACTAGAGGCACCGGACACGCCGGAATGACTAGAGGCACCGGACACGCCGGAATGACTAGAGGCACCGGACACGCCGGAATGACTAGAGGCACCGGACACGCCGGAATGACTAGAGGCACCGGACACGCCGGAATGACTAGAGGCACCGGACACGCCGGAATGACGGGGCACGACTTGATCGCCGACCACCACGTGCCGGTCGATCACGCCGCGGGACAGATCCGCGAGGAGGTCGGCCGTCGGCCGTCCCGATCCGGTGAGCACGACCGCCCGGTGCTCCAAGGCATCGCGCCGCGCGAGCCCGGCCGCGATCTCGGTCCGCGACCACTGCGGTTCGCCCAGCGCCGCCATGCCGTCTGCGACCGCGGCCAGCGCTGCTCGCGAACGTGCCGAAAGCACCCACGGCACAACGGCTTCCGGCACCTCCGGGTCGGAGGGTCGCGGGTCGCCCAGCGCCGCCGTGTCGTCGGCCAGTGCGGCCTGCGAAGGCGTCGAAAGAACCTGCGGCACAACGGCTTCCGGCGCGTCCGAGACGGCGGTCCGGGCAGGAGCGGGCGCCCCGGTGATGACGATGTGGCAGTTGGTCCCGCCCATGCCGAACGACGACACCCCGGCGTACCTGGGTGTCGCGGCGTCCGCGAGTCGCGGCCACGGCCCGGTCTCCGACTGCACCCGCAGGCCCAGCTCCGCGAGCGGAATCGTCGCGGGCGGCCTGCGGAAGTTCAGGCTCGCGGGAATCTCGCCGTGCGCGACGGCGAGCACGGTCTTGAGCAGGCCCGCGATGCCCGCCGCCCCCTCGAGATGACCGATATTCGTCTTCACCGAGCCGACGAGCAGCGGGTCACGCCCGGACCGCCCCACGGCCGCGGCCAGCCCCGCCGCCTCGATCGGATCGCCGACCGGCGTGCCGGTGCCGTGCAATTCCACGTACTGCAACTCGGCGGGTTCGATGCCGCTGCGGGCGCACGCCGCCCGGATCACCTCGGCCTGCGCGTCCGGCGACGGCGTGGTCAGCGTGCCGGTCGTGCCGTCGTTGCCGACCGCGCTGCCCGCCAGCACCGCGAGCACGTGATCGCCGTCGGCCACCGCGCGGTCGAGGCGCTTCAGCACCAGCAGCGCCCCGCCCTCGCCGCGCACGTAGCCGTCGGCCCGCTCGTCGAAGGTGTGGCAGCGGCCCTCGGGCGAGAGCGCGCCGAAGGCCACCGACCGCGCGTTACTGGCCGATGCCAGAACGAGATTCACGCCACCGGCGATCGCGATCTCGCTGTCCCCGCCGCGCAGGCTCTCGGCGGCCAGGTGCACCGCGACCAGCGAGGAGGACTGCCCGGTGTCGACGGTCATGCTCGGGCCGCGCAGATCGAAGGTGTAGGAGACGCGGTTGGCGAGGATGCCGCGCGCGACGCCGGTCATGTCGTACCGGCCGGGATCGACGGTGTCGAGCAGGTCGGCGTAGTCGCCCCAGATCGTCCCGACGAACACGCCGGTCGCCGAACCCCGCAGCGCCGCACGGGACATCCCCGCGGACTCCACGGCCTGATAGGCCAGCTCGAGGCACAGCCGCTGCTGCGGATCCATCGCCACGGCCTCCTGCGGGTCGATGCCGAAGAACTCGGCGTCGAAACCGGCGACGTCGTCGAGCCAGCCGCCCGCGCGGCCCGGCCGCTCGCCCATGGCCGCCGCCCGCGCACCGTCCAGCGGCCGGATCGCGGCCCGCTGCGCGCGCAGCATCTCCCACAGCGCCCGCGGATTCGCGGCGCCGGGCAGCCGGCACGACAGTCCGACCACCGCGATCGGCTCGACACCCGGACCACTAACGCTCATCGATCGCACTCCCAGGACTAGGCGATGGCACCGCACGGACAGTGAGGGACGAGTTCACCGGTCGTCCCGTCTACACAGGTGACGGCGTACCTCCGAGCCGACGGTAGCCACGGGAGGGCCGACCTCTGTAGGCCGGTAGAACAACTCTGGGACAACCCCTAGCGTTCTGTTCTTCTGCTGCTTCTGTTTTCGGTCGATTCAGTTGTCATCGGCATGGTCGATCGCCGACGGGCTTGTGCGAGAAGGCATTTCGCTCCACCATCCCGCAGTCCCGTCAGGTCTCCCGTTGGTCCCGGCGTGCTTTTGGCCGGGACCAACGGGAGACCCACCTAAGGCCCAACCCGATAAGGCGCAGCATTCTCCGGCGACCACTCCCGCCAATGCGCCCGCCCGTCCCGCGCCAGCCCCATCAGCGCCCGCTGCTCCTCCGCCCCCACCGCGCGATCGATATCCGTCAACTCGGCGTCGTCCGGGTCCACGAAGAGCGTCGGCACATCGGCCCCGTGCATCGGCCGCCCGCGGAATTCCGGGCGGTGGCCGTTGGGCGAATTGCTGGGCACGTAGTCGAATACCTGCCACCAGCCCCGCCCGCCCGCGGCGCGCGCGGCCGAGAGCAGGCGCTCGGTGGGCTGCCAGAACATGACGTCGCTCAGGAACTCGATCTTGGTGTCGCGATCGGCGTCGGGGTCCGGGCCGGACCGGGCCGCGTACATGCGGTCGATCGTGTCCGGCGAAATGATCTCGTAGAACTGGGCCTCCGCCGCGGTGACCGACATCAGCAGCGGCACCTCGCGAATCAGCCCGTCGGCGACGGCGGCCAGCGGCTCGCGCGGCAGCACCCGGCCGTCGACGAACGGATGGTAGGGCACCCGGCCGTCCTTCTCCAGCTGCTTGCCGTGGATGTAGCGCAGCCCCACGTTCGCCACCTCGGACAGCTCCCGCACCGAACCGGCCAGCTTCCCGGCCCCGGCCATGAACCGCTCGGCCCGGCGCACCGCCTCCGCGCGGCTCACCGGCGTCTCGGCGGTGCCGCTGTAGATGGCGGCCTTGTGGAACAACCCCTGCGCGGCCGGGACGCCCAGCAGCGTGCCGACATCCGAACCGCCCGAGGAGGAGCCGAACAGCGTCACATTGCCCGGGTCCCCGCCGAACTGAGCGATATTCTGGCGGATCCACTCCAGCAGCAGAATCTGGTCCTGCACGGGAAGATTCGCGCCGTCGGCGTACTCCGGATCGAGCTCGCCCAGATACAGCCAGCCCCACGGCCCGAGCCGATAGTTCGCGGTCACGATGACCGCGTCGTGGTGGGCGGCATACACCCAGGCGTCCATGGACGGCGTGCTGCCGCTGCCGTACACGTGGCCGCCGAAGTGCAGCCACACCAGCACCGGCCGGGGCTTGCCGTCGACGCCGGGCGACCAGATGTTCAGGTTCAGGCACTGCTCGTTCTCGACGGCGTCGGGGTGCACGAACCGCGGCGGCATCCCCGCGTACATCGGCACCTGCCAGCCCACCGGCCCCCACACGCTCGCGTCCACCCGCTCGACCGGCGCCACCGCGACGGCAGGCCGGAACCGCGCCTCGATCCGCCCGTACGGCACGCCGCGCCAGTTCGGCACGTCGCGGTCGAGACAGCCGTGTACCTGCCCGGACGACGTCTCCACCACCAGGTCACTCATCGTCGATGCTCCTACCGAATTCGTCCGGCCCGTCCTCGATCAACCTAGGAACACCGCGACCGGAAATCCCCCAGACTCCGCGCCGGGCCGAAAGACTACGAAACCCCCCAGGAATCGGCGGCGAACCATTGCCCGCCGCGCCGCCCGGGCGATATCTCTGGCATGCGCGCCGCAACGGCTCGAGTCGGTCGGCCGCGCCATAACGGATGGGTGGTCGGACGTTGGACGAACAAGATTGGGCCGCAGCGGAAACGGAACTCCCCCTGGCGGGCCTGACCGTCATCGATGCGTCCACCCTGCTCGCCGGGCCCTTCGCCGCCCGCATGCTCGCCGACTACGGCGCCGACGTGATCAAGATCGAGCATCCGTCCGGCGACCCGCTGCGCCGGTTCGGCCAGGTGCGCGACGGTCAGTCGCTGTGGTGGAAGGTGTTCAACCGCAACAAGAAAAGCGTCGCGCTCAACCTCTCCGACCCCGAGGACGCCGCGCGCTTCCTGGAACTGGCCGCCACCGCGGACGCCGTCATCGAGAACTTCCGGCCCGGCACCCTGGAGCGCTGGGGCCTGGGCCCCGACGTGCTCGCCGAGACCAACCCCCGGCTGATCCTCACCCGCGTCACGGCATTCGGCCAGGACGGCCCCTACCACCGCCGACCCGGTTTCGGCACGCTCGCCGAGGCGATGAGCGGCCTGGCCGCCATGTCCGGTGAGCCCGACGGCGAACCGCTGCTGCCCTCGTTCCCGCTCGGCGACGCCATCGCCGGTCTGCACGCCGCCTGCGCGACCCTCATCGCGCTGCGCGCCCGAGACCGGCTGGGCCGCGGGCAGACCGCCGACGTCGCCATCACCGAGACGCTGATCAGCTCGCTCGGCGCGCAGCTGTCGGAGTACGACCACTTCGGCGTGAAGCCCGCCCGGCTGGGCAACCGATCCAACAACAACGCCCCCCGCGGCGTGTACCGCTGCGCCGACGACCGGTGGGTGGCGATCTCGGCGCCGTCGCGGGCGGTCGCCGAGCGGGTCATGCGCCTGGCGGGGCGGCCCGAACTGTGCGAGGAGCCGTGGTTCGCCGACGGTTCCGGCCGCGCCGCGCACCGCGACCTCATCGACGAGGCCGTCGGCCGCTGGATCGCCGCGCGCGAAAGGCCGGACGTGCTGGCCGAATTCGATCGGGTCGAGGCCGCGGCCGCACCCATCTACGAGGTCGACGACATCACCGCCGACCCCCAGTTCCGGGCGCGGTCGCTGCTGGTGTCGGTGCCCGACGCCGACCTGGGCACGGTGACCATGCCGACGGTCCCGTTCCGCCTGTCGCAGACGCCCGGGAGCATCCGGTGGGCCGGGCCCCACCTGGGTGCGCACACCGAGGAGCTACTGTCCCGCCCGCTGAAGGAGGAGGCCGGCAGATGAGCGGCTCTCAGCTGGATTATCCGGTCTACCGGAGTTGCCTGTACGTCCCCGGCCATCACGTGGACCGGATCACGCGGGCGTACGAGTCCGAATCGGACGCGGTGATCCTCGATCTCGAGGACGGCGTCCCGGTCCGGCACAAGGTCGAGGCCCGCGAGATCGTCGCCGACATCACCTCGCGGCCCACCCCCAAACCGACCTTCGTGCGCCTGAATTCGATGCACTCCACGCTGTGCGAACAAGACGTGCTCGCCGTCGCGGGCGTCGGCCTCACCGGGGTGCGGCTGGCGAAGGCCGAGCAGCCCAGCGAGATTCGGCACGTGGCCAAGCTGCTGCGGCAGCGCAACAGCGAGGCCGTCATCCACGTGCTCATCGAGACGGCCAGCGGGCTGGAGAACGCCTACCGGCTCGCCATCGCCGCGCCGTCGGTGCGCATGCTGGGCCTGGGCGAATCGGATCTGCGCGCCGACCTGCACTCCGATATGGAGGGCGCCACCATGGACGCCGCCCGCACCCGGGCGATCATCGCGTCCCGGGCCGCCGGACTGCCGAATCCGCTGCAAAGCGTGTTCCCCGATCCGCGGAATCTGGAGGGCCTCGAGCTGACCAGCGTGCACGGCAAGGCGCTCGGCTTCATCGGCCGCATGGCCATCCACCCGTCGCAGCTGCCGATCATCCACCGCGTCTTCACCCCGCAACCGCACGAGATCGAGGAGGCGATGGAGATCTGCGCGGTGGCCGCGCTCGCCGAGGACACCAATCAGTCGATCGTGATGGACGGCAACGGCAAGATGGTCGGCCCGCCCGCCATCGCCAACGCGCGCCAGACGCTGCGGCTGGCCAGCGCCCTGGACCTGGTCGGGAACGTGCAGCCGTGACCGAGATTTCGCACCGGATCGCCGACCCGCTGCTGGCCGCGGTCGCCGCGGGCGTGCAGACCATCGACCTGGCCCAGCCGCTGGCGAACGGAATGCCCTGCTCCCCCAACCATCCCGGCTTCCGGATGGTGCTCGCGCGCCGCCACGGCGACATGGTCCGCGAGGACGGCGGCTCCGCGGCCAGCGAGATGATCATGACCGGCGGCCACGTCGGCACGCACATCGACGCCCTCGCCCACGTGTCGCAGGACGGCTTCCTCTACGACGGCGTGGACTGCATGGCCGCCCAGACCGGCGGCGCGTTCAGCGTGCACGGCGTGGACACCATCGCGCCGCGGATCTGCCACGGCATCCTGCTGGACATCGCGAAACTGCATGGCGTACAGCATCTTCCGGGCGGTCACGGCATTACCGCCGAGGAGCTGGCCGAGGCGGCGGAGCGGGCCGGGGTGCGGCCGCAGCCCGGCGGGGTGTGCCTGGTCAACACCGGCTGGGGCACGCTGTGGACGCAGCCGCAGCGCTATCTGGGCTTCGAATCCGGCGTCCCCGGGGTCACCCCCGATGCCGCGCGGTGGCTGGCCCGGCACGAGGTCGCGGCGGCGGGCGCGGACACCTCGGCCTTCGAGCAGGTGCATCCGGGCCGCGGCCACGCCACCCTGCCCGTACATCGAATCCTGCTCGTGGACAACGGTATTCACATCATGGAGCACCTGCGGCTCACCGACCTCGCCGACCGCGGCATCGCCGAATTCGCGTTCGTCCTGGCCCCGCTGAACATCGTCGGCGCCACCGGCTCGCCGATCCGCCCGCTCGCCATCGTGAGCAGCGGCCGATGAGCGCGGTGCGGGGGCTCATCGACGAGGTGGCCGACTTCGCCGAACACGTGGTGAAGCACGGACTGCCGCGCACCCGGCGCGATCCGGCCGCCCGCGCGGTGCTGGACACCGTCGGCGTGATGATTCTCGGCTCGGCACAACCGATTCGGGACACCGTCCTCGCCGTCACCCGCCAGTGGGGCGCCTCCCCGGACTGCACCGTGATCGGGCAGCGCGACCGGATGCCCAGCGCGTCGGCCGCATTCGTCAACGGCACGCTCGCGCACTGCATGGACTACGACGACACCCACCTGCCCTCGGTGCTGCACCCCAGCGCCTGCGTGGTGCCCACCGTGCTGGCCGTGGCCGAGGCCACCGGCGCCGACGGCCCCCGCCTGCTGGACGCCCTCGCGGTCGGCACCGAGGTGTGCATCCGGCTCGGCATGGCCGGATACGATGCGGAACAACGCAATTCGATCTTCTTCGACCGCGGCCAGCACGCGACCAGCATCTGCGGGGCCGTCGGCTCGGCGGTGGCGGCGGCCATGGTGCTGGCGGGCGATGCCGCCACCATCGCGGCCGCGGCGAGCATCGCGGCCAGCATGGCCAGCGGCCTGATCGAGGCGAACCGCACCGGCGGCACGGTCAAGCGCATCCAGACCGGCTGGGCCGCGCACTGCGGCGTCACCGCGGCCCAACTCGCGGTCGCCGGGCTCACCGGGCCGCCGACCGTGCTGGAGGGACGCTTCGGCTTCTTCCAGGCATTCTGCGGCGACCGGGCGCGCCCGGAGCGGGTCACCGACGGGCTCGGCGAGCACTGGCACAGCGACCGCATGCACGTGAAACCCTATCCGTGCAACCACTTCACACACACCGGCATCGACGCCGCCCTCGAGCTGCGCCGCCGCGGCGTGCGCCCCGACGAAGTTCGCGCCATCGAACTCGGGGTGCCGGAACCGGTGCTGCGCACCATCGCCGAACCGGCGGCCGCCAAGGCCGCGCCCGCCACCGGATACGCGGCCGCATTCTCCGGCCCGTACACCGTCGCCGCCGCCCTGCTCGGCGGCGGCGGATTGGGCCTGTACGTCGAGGATTTCACCGATGCCGCGGCGCACCGCGCCGAGGTCGTCGCGCTGGCGGGCAAGGTCACCTGCCACGCGGACCCCGAGTGCACCGCCATCTTCCCCGACCAGTTCCCGGCGCGGGTGACGGTGCGCCTCGCCGACGGCCGCACCGAACGGGTCGCCCGCGACACCAATCGCGGTGGGCCGCACCGGCCGCTGACCGATGCCGAGCTGGACCGCAAGTTCACGCTCAACGCCGCGACCCGCTACGACGCCGCGACCGCCGCGGCCATCGCCCGCGAGATCCGCGGGCTGATCGAGGCGCCCGACGCGCGGCCGACCATGCAACTGCTCAGCACCCATCACTCCGGAGGGAATTCATGACGAGCCTCAGCGCGGACCCGAAATGGGCCATCATCGACCCCGCCGTCCATCCGACCGACCCCGACGAATACCTCCGGGTCGCGGTCGCATGGCATTTCGGCGAGGAGACCGGGTCCCCGTTCTGGCTGAGCCGCGCCCAGCGCCTCGACTTCGATCCGCTGCGCGACGTGCGCACCTTCGACGACCTGAAACTGTTCCCGAATGTCGTCGACGAGCTGCGCGACGTCGCCGTGGAGGACCTCATCCCGCGCGGCTACGGCCCGAATCCGCCCGCGCCCAAGGTCTTCGAGACCGGCGGCACCACCGGCGCGCCCAAGCGGGTCATCCTGATGCCGGACTGGATCGAGGCGTCCATCGACCGCATGCTCGCCGGTCCGGTGTTCAGCGGGCGGGAGCCGTCGAACATCCTGGTGGCCGCGCCCACCGGACCGCACAAGATCGGCTCGCAGTACGACTGGGTGGTGGCGCGGCAGAACACGGTCAAGTTCTCCATCGACATCGACCCGCGCTGGGTCAAGAAGCTCATCCGGCGCGGCGCGACCGAGGAGGCGAAGGCGTACGTCGAGCACATCCTCGACCAGATCGAGCACATCCTGGACAGCCAGCAGGTCGGGATGTTGGTGACCACCCCGCAGCTGCTGAAGGCGTGCGCGGACCGCCCGCGGATCGCCAAGCTGATCAACGCCAAGATCAAGGTCGTGTTCTGGGGCGGCGCGCACATGACCGCCGACGACCGATTCCTGTTGGCCCACGAGCACTTTCCCGACGTCACCCTGATCAGCCGGTACAACAGCGCGCTGGTCCTGGAGGGCGCGCGCGAACGCGCCGGGGTCAGCCCGGACGAGGAGATCGTCTACGACCCGCGCAGCCCGATCGTGACCTTCCGCGTCGTCGACCCGGACACCCGCGAACCCGTCCCCTACGGACAGCGCGGCCAGGTCGTCATGAACCACGTCAGCAAGGGCATGTTCCTGCCGAACAACCTGGAGCGCGACAGCGCGATCCGGGTCGAGGGCCGACCGGGCCAGGTCGGCGACTCGGTGGCCGGTCCGAAACCCGTCGACGTCTTCGGCGGGGAGCAAGTGATCGAGGGCATCTATTAATGGGAAGGTGAGTATCGTATGACCGAAGTCGGATTCAGGCGGCCGCTGGCGCCTACCGAGAAGTCCTTCGCCCAGAACGACGCGTTCTCCGGATACGTGATGCGGACGGTGGGCCGAATCGATCGGGATGCCCTGCAGGCGGCCTATTCGGCGGTGTGTCAAGCCTTTCCGGTACTGGCGGCCACGCTACAGACCAGCGACGGCGAGACCTACCTGGTGGAGTCCGCCGACACTCCGGAGCCGCGGTTCCACGAGGGCGACCCGGACGAACCGCTGACGGGTGCGGCCATGGACTCGAGCCGGGCGCTGAGCGCGCTCAATGTCGTCGGCAACGGCGACGAGTCGAGCGTGGCGCTGATGGGCAATCACAGCATCTCCGACGGCAGCTTCTTCCTGGAGGTGCTCACCTCGCTGTGGTCGGCGTACTCCGCCGCGCTCGCGGGCGCGACCGTCGACCTGCCGCGCCGCCCGTTCCCGAAGTCGCTGGAGGAGCTGCTGGCCGAGCGCGGCATCGAAAGGCGGTCCGCGGCAGCGCCGTCCGAGGCGCCGCGGTCTCCCGCGCCCGAGCCGGAGCGGGTCGAGGTCGTGCAGCGGTCGGCGCAGTTCCGCCTGACCGAGGCCGAGACCACCGCGCTGGTGGACCTCGGCCACCGCGAGCACGTCACCATCAACGGCCTGCTGTCCGGGGCGATCCTGCTCGCGGAGGCGGAGGTGAGCGGCCGCCCGCTGGCCGAGTTCCAGTACATCTTCCCGGTGAACATCCGCCACCGCTTCACGCCACCGGTCGGCCCCACCGAGGGCACGATCGTGCTGGGCTACATCGGCTTCGAGGTCCCCGAGATCGCCGAACCCGATGCCGTCACCATCGGCCGGGCGGTCGGCGACCAGCTGAAGGCCCGGATGAGCGACGACTCCCTGCTGACCAGCTTCCTCGATCTGGCCGAATACCGTTCGGCGGGCGCGCGGGCACAGAACGCGGAGGCGGCCCAGGACTCGGGCGCACCGGCACAGCAGCGGGGGCCCGCCATCATCAGCCTCACCAACTGGGGCCGCATCCCGCGGTTGCAGCTGCCCGACGACCTGCGGATGACCAACTTCCACTCCGCGCGCCGCACCAAGGCCCCGGTCGGGCACGCGCGGCCGACGAATGTGTCCCGCTACACCGCCAGCACCTTCAACGGACGGCTGGGCATCGAGCACCATTCGCCGTCGCCGGAGGAGAAACGGGATTCACAGCGTCGCTTGGACGCGTTGAGCGAGGTATTGCGCCGCCTGATAAAGCACTGACGAAAACAGCCCGTGATACCCGATGTCTATTATAGGCATCGGGTATCACGGACTGTCCGCGTTTCCGGATTTCGACCCGATCGCGCCGCCGTGAAACTTTTTCACGCGAGGTCTGGACACGATCGCAACCGCCGGATATATTCATGAATCACAGGGATATGGGACAACGGATCCGAAGGGGTCGGAACCGAGTCCGCAGGGGTATGCCTTTCTCACACACATCGGATCGAGGCATTGCATTGCTTTACTTCTCGTCGCAGGGGGTTTTCACGTGCACATTGTCGAGCGCACGGCAGGTTTCGCCGAGCTGACGGTTGCCGACCGATTTCTCGACGAATCACACCTGACCGCCGCGCGTCGCGTGCTGGACAAGGTCGTGAACAGCGCCGATATCCGGCTCGCCTTCGTCGGCGGATCGCTCGCGGCCGGGCTCGGCCACGGAAATTCGGACATAGATCTGTATATTTCCGCCCGCACCGATCTGCGCGAGGGCAACCTTTCTCAGGACGGATATACCGTCCAGGTGAATCCGATCACATCGAATCGCCTGGAAGAACTCGCCCGAATATGCGCGGCGAACACCATTTCCGAAGACAATCGCTGGCAGGTGGAACTCGGCGAACCCGAACTGAAACGGGCCGTCCGATACGCCATCGGCACAATTCTGGTCGACAACGACAGCGGCCTGCCCACACCCGCGGTGGCCCGCCACACCCTGCGGCAGGTCCTCATGAGCCGCACGGCCTGGTACGCCTCCAGCTTCGCCGAGGACGTCGCCGGGGCGCTGCACATCGGCGACGGACTCACCGCACTCCAGGCATCCGTCATCGGTGTCGAGGAGGCCGTCGAATGCGCCCTCGCCGCGGTCGACGACCTGTACATCGGCCGTAAGTTCCTGCTGCGCAGGGTCTTTCGCAACGCCGCGCTGAGCGCCGTCTCCGACGACGTCTACCACCTGCTGAGCCAGCCCGTCGGCGACCTCTCCCTCCGGGAGGTCACCGAGATCGTCACGCGCAGAATGCGTTTCGCCGGGCACCTGATCGCATGGTCGCTGCGCGAGGGCTGGGACACCCCGCTGCGGTCGCTGCCCGCGTTCCCCGACACCTGGACCCACGGCGGTCCCACCCGCAATCCCTGGACCATCCCCATCCGCTTCCCGCGGTCGTGGGGCCTCATCTCGCCGCAGACCGGATTCAGCACCACCGCCGCCATGGTCGGCATCTGGCGCGAATCCGACGGCCGCCCGACCGACGAGCTGTACCACGCGCTGCGGAGCCGAGACGAATTCTCGGGCATTTCACCGGAACTTCTCGACGCTGCGCTGACGCAGCTCGTCGAGTGTGACGTCGTCGCTCTCGCGACGAACCGATAGAGGAAGGAAAGGAGGTTCGCCATGAACGTCAACGACGTGAAGATCGTTGTCAGTGGCGGTGTGATCTGGCACCCGCCGTGGAAGTGACAACCGGTTGAGGGAGGGGGCTGGTCGCCGACCGGCCCCCTCCGCTCTGCTCGAGCCAGGAATCCTCGAGACAGGAACAGTATAGAAGGAGAGTACGGATCGATGCCGGAAAACAGCCCCGACCCCCTATTGATCTGCATTTCCGGCGGCGACGGATCCGGAAAGAGCACCCAGGTGGCCGCCCTGGAAAAGCAGCTGACCGACCGTGGCATACACACCGCGACCGCCACGATCTGGGACCCGTTCACCGACCCGTTCGTCGCCGAACGCCTCCCCTTCCGCACCCGCGAGGACGTATTCGCCTACGTCCGCATCCTAGGCCCCGGCGCCCGCGGCTATTTCCTCTTCCACTGGATGCGCCTGGCCTTCGATCGCGCCCTCGCCCACTCCCCGAACATCCTCCTGATCAACGCCTACTGGTACAAGTACTTCGCCACCGAAATAGCCCACGGCGCAGACCCGAAAACCCTACGCGCCTGCACCCAAGGATTCCCCACCCCCCACCACACCTTCTACCTGCGCATCACACCCGAAACCGCCCTGTCCCGCAAACACGACCGCAGCGACTACGAAAGCGGCTACGGCGACGAACGAACTTTCATCGAATTCCAGCGCCGCAGCCTCCGCACACTTGACGAATTGGCAGACGAATTGTCGTGGACACCGCTGGACGCGACCCTGCCGCCGGACGACATCACCGACGCCATCCTCGAAAGCCTCGGCCCGGTGCGGCGCTGATCCTCACCCCAACCCGCGCAGCACCGCCACCAGGGTCCGCAGCTGCACATTCAAGTAATGGCTGAACTGCAGCAGATTAGTCAACTGATACAACGTCATCCACCGATAGTCGGCCGCCCCCTCGCCGATCTCGGCATCCACCTCGATCACCCGATACCGGCTGACCGCGTTCAGGAAACGCCCGCCCTCCTCGGACAGGACGCAGTCGTAATGGGTCTGGTCGGCGGAGGACCCCAGCACCACATCCAGGAACATCGGCCGGGCCTCGTCGCCCAGGTGGTCGTAGCTGTCGGGGGCGCATTGCACGCTCGGGGCCAGTTCCACCACGTCGAGGAAGCCGGGCTCGACTCGGGAGTGCACCAGCGCGTGCAGCACGCCCTCGATGCGGCATACCAGCAGCGCGACCTGTCCTAGCCCGTGCGGTTCGATGAGCGGCTGCGACCAGGAGCGCACCTCGCGTGCGTTCGCGGTCACGTCGACCGCGACCACCGAGAAGTAGGCGCCGGTCTCGTGCGAGATGCGGTCGTCGAAGCGCTGCCAGTCGCGCACCTCGCCGAGGCTGATCAGCTCCCGGCCGCCGTCGTACTCCGCCTGCGCCCCGGTGATCCAGCTCAGGATCTCCCGGATCGTGTACAGCCCGCCGCGGGTGCCGTCGGAGGACCGCGCGATGGCCGCGCCCAGCGACCCGTCGGTCCACGCCGGGCCCGGCAGCAGCCGGTAGGGCAGGCAGGACAGCACCGTGCGCGCGTCCATATTGACCAGGTTGGGTTCGCGCAGCAGGTCGCTGATCTGGCCGAGGGTGAGCCAGATGAAGTCCTCCTGCGCCACCACCTCCGGCCCGACCTCGACCACCATATTGCGGTTGCGCTTCTGGTAGAACCACGAACCCTGTTCGGACTGCAGCACATCCGCGACCACGGTGTGCGCGGGCGCGTCGCGGAAGAACTCGATGTAGGGCACCGCCGTGCCGCCGTGCACCTGCTGATAGTTGCTCTTGGTCGCCTGCACGGTCGGCGAGAGCTGGATCCCGTTCACATTGCCCGGCTCGACCTTCGCCTGCATCAGGCAGTGCAGCACGCCGTCGAATTCGCGGATCAGGATGCCGAGCACGCCGATCTCGGTCTGATTGATGATCGGCTGCGTCCAGGCGGGCACCGGCGGCCGGTCCGTGCGCACCGACAGCCCCTGAATCGTGAAGAAGCGGCCGGTGTGATGCCCCAGATCGCCGGTCGCCTTGTCGAACCGCCAGCCCGACAGCTCCGCGAACGGTATGCGCCGCACCGTCATTCGCTGCGCGGCGCGCCGATCGGCGAGCCACTGGTCGAACTGTTCGCGGCTGACGCAGCACCCCTCGGTCGTCGCGGCCGAGGCCAGCAGCCGCAACGCCAGTTCACCGTCCACCTGTCGAAGGCCGGGCATGTTCATTCGAATTCCTTTCGGCCGCTTGCCGTGTCAGTCCTGCGCTCGGCGGCGGAACCCGGCGCACCCGATGGCGAGCAGCACGGCGGTCGCGCCGAGCAGCACGGCCGCGTCGATCCAGAGGGCGATGGAATGCATGTCCGGCATCACCAGCCAGCGGATTCCCTCGCTGAGATAGGTCATCGGGTTGGCCGCGGCGACCACCTGGAACCAGCGCAGCTTCTCCAGGCCGAAGAACGGGAACTGCACCCCGCCGGTGAAGGTCATCGGCAGCAGCACCGCGGCGAACACCACATTGATGTGCCGGGCCGCCACCGAGGTGCCGATCACCAGCCCCATCGCCGCGCCCGCCAGCGCGCCCAGCACCGAGATCCCCACCACCGCGGGCAGCGCCGACAGCGGCCAGTGCCCGCCGAGCATGGCCAGACCGACGGGGGTGATGATGATGCCGCCGATCAGGCCGCGCATCGCCCCGAACACGACCTTCTCGATCGCGACCGCGGTCACCGAGATCGGGGCCAGCAATCGGTCCTCGATCTCGCGGCCCGCGGCGAAGTCGATGGCCATCGGCAGCGCCGTATTCTGCACGGCCGCACCGAAAATCGTCATGCTCACCACGCCGGGCAGCAGGATCTTCACCATCGCGGGCGTCGCCAGCCCCAGCTTGCCGAGGACCACACCGAAGACGAACACCATGACCAGGCGCTGCAACACCACCTGCACCAGGAAGGGCCGCACCTCGCGCACCATCACGAACAGATCGCGGGCCAGCAGCGCGCCGAACGTCCCGAGGCTGCTGCCCGTCCGCGCGGCCGACCGCAGGGGCCGCGCCAGACCGGTCGCGGCGGTGTCGGCGGGGGACACGGTCGTCATCTCAGATCCCGTCCCGTCAGCTCGATGAACACGTCCTCGAGCCCCGGCTTGCCGATCGTGACGTCGCGCACCTCCCAGCCGCCGTCGGCCAGCATGTCGAGGGCGGCCTTGACCACCTGCGGCGCAGCGGAATCCGAGTACAGCCGGATGGTCTCCTCGGCGGTCTCGGCGGTGCCCTCGATCGGCTCGACCCGCCGGACCACCGGGATCGTGGCCAGCACGTCCTGGGCCTTCTCGACCGCGGACTCGTTGCGCCCGATGGTCAGGGTGACCGACGACGAACCGGGCAGCAGCTCGGTGAGTTTGGCGGGGGTGTCGAGCGCGAGCATGCGGCCGTGGTCGACGATGCCGACGCGGTTGCAGAGCTTGGTGGCCTCGCTCATGTCGTGGGTGGTGATGACCACCGCGGTGCCGTCGCGGTGCAGGTCCACTACCCGATCGTGCACGAACAGCCGGGCCTGCGGGTCCAGGCCGTTGGCGGGCTCGTCGAGGAACAGCACGTCCGGCTTGTGCATCAGCGCCCGGCCGATCATGACGCGCTGCGTCTGGCCGCCGGAGATCTGGCCGATATTGCGGTTCGCCACCGGGGTCAGGCTCATTCGCTCCAGGATCTCGTCCGCGAGCCGGGCCCGCTCCGCGCGCGGAATGCGGTGGTAGCGCGCGTGAAACAGCAGGTTCTGCCGAATGGTGAGCGATCCGTCGAGCGTATTGCGCTGCGACACCGCGGCAAGCACCCGGCGGGCGCCGATCGGATCCTCGAGGACGTCGACCCCGCACACCGAGGCGTACCCGGAGGTGGGGCGCACGCGGGTGGTGAGCACGCCGACCGTGGTGGTCTTGCCCGCGCCGTTGGGTCCGAGCAGCCCGAATACCTCACCCGGCTGCACGGTGAAGCTCAGCGAGTCCACCGCATTGGTGTCCGCGCCCGGGTACCGCTTGACGAGATCGCGGACCTCGACGGCCACATCCTGGCTCATGCGCCCGCCTCCGTCCGGGGTGCTGCGGGGTATATCGGACGTCCGTGGGCTCGACCGGCGTGGTCTGCCCGATCGCCGAGATATCTGTCCACGAGGTGTCTCCGGCTCCTAGCGAGAAGGGGGTTCGCTCCCAAACTTTAAGAACACCAGGACCGAAAATTACCCAGACTCCGCGCGCTGGGGGACGGCCGCGGCCTCCCACATGTCGCGCAGCGATTCGGAGAGCCCGATCGTGGGTTTCCAGCCGAGAAGGTCTGCGGCGAGCCGGATGTCGGCCTGGGTCCAGCCGCCGCCACCCTTGCTCTCCAGCACCGCGTCCAGCGCGCGCACCGCGTCTTCGGGCAGACCGGACACGGTGTGCAGCAGGCCGACCAGCTCACGCATCGACATCGCCACGCCCCAGCCGATATTGACGGCCCGGCCGACCGCCGGGGCGGTCGCGGCCTTCACCACCGCATCGGCGAGGTCGCGCACATCGAGGAAGTCGCGGCGGGCGTCGGCGACGGTGAGCTCCACGACCTCCCCCGGAATTGCCGCCCGCAGCTTGTCGACCACCGCGCCCAGGAAGCTCGCGGAGGTGGTGCCGGGACCGCAGACGTTCACCGCGCGCAGCACGACACCGTCCACCACACCCGCGTGGGTGACATCGAGGACGGCCTCCGAGCCGATCAGCTTGGTGCGCGCGTAGGCGGTGGTCGGCGCGGGGGTGCGGGTCTCGTCGATCAGCGTGCCCGCGGGCACCGGACCGTACTCGTGAATGGATCCGATGTGTACCAGGCGAATTCGCCGCGACAGCAGCGGCAGCGCCGCCAGCAGCCGTTCGATCAGCGTCACGTGCGCGTACACCAGTTCCGGCTCGGTGCGGCCCCAACTGCCCGTCGCGTTCACCACCACCGACACACCCGCGGCGTCGAGGACCGCGGCGATCTCCCGCGGATCGGCCGCCGCGACATCCAGCGGCGCGAACTCGTGGTCGTACACGTGCGCGGTGTAGCGCCGGGCGACGGCGAGCACGTCGTATCCCGCCCGCGCGAACGCCGCGCAGACGAACCGCCCGACACCGCCGGTCGCGCCCAGCACGGCCACCGTCGAAGCACCCATCGCCAATTCCTCCTCAGACCCGCCGTAGCGCGTACTCGATCTCCGTGCAGCGGTGGTAATCCGGAAGCAGCCCGGCCGCTTTCGCCTCGGCCAGCGTCGGCGCGACCCGGTCCCGGTCGGACAGGATCGGCTCGATGTCACCGGGAATCGGCAGTGCCAGTTCGGGATCGAGCACGGCCAGCGCCAGCTCGTTCTCCGCCACATAGCTCGTGGACAGGGTGTAGGACATCACGGTGTCGTCGGCCAGCGCGACGAAGGCGTGGCCCACCCCGAGCGGGAAGTAGACGGCCCGGAAGGTCTCCGGGTCCAGCGTCAGCACGTCGAAGCGGCCGAAAGTCGGTGAGCCCACCCGGATGTCGACGACGATATCGAGCGCCTTCCCCTGCACGCAGCACACGTATTTGTGCGCGCCGGGCGGGGTGGCGGTGTAGTGGATGCCCCGGACCGTCCCGCGCCGCGACCGGCTGTAGCTGGTCTGCCGCACCGTGAACAGCGGCCTGCCGACGGCCTCGTCGAAGACCGACTCCTGAAAGGGCGACACGAACATGCCGCGCTCGTCGGAGAACACCCGCGGGGTGAATTCGACGGCGCCTTCTACCGCCAGCTTGCGTGACTGCATGACAATCCGTTCCGGGAAGAGGCGGTCATCGGGCCCACGCCTCGGGGCCCGGCAGGCCGTTGCCGATGGGGGGAAACATCTCGTCGAGGCGTGTGCACACGTCCTCGTCGAGCGGCAGCTCCAGCGCGCGCTGCGCGCTGTCGAGATGGAAGCGGGTGCGCGGCCCGATCACGGCCCCGGTCACCCCCGGCCGGGACAGCACCCACGCCAGGGCGATCTCGGCGGGGTCGGCACCGAGTGCGGCGCAATACTTTTCGTATTCGGTGATGGTGTCGCGCTGGGTCTCGAGGGCGACCACGGCGCGGCCCTGGGCCGACTTCACCGCGGTCCCCTCGGCCTGTTTGCGCAGCGCGCCGCCGAGCAGCCCGCCGTGCAGCGGCGACCAGGCGTAGACGCCGATCCCGTAGGCGGTGGCGGCCGGGATCAGCTCCACCTCCACGTGGCGGCGCACCAGGTTGTACACGCACTGCTCGGCGACCACGCCGAGGAAGTTGCGGCGATTGGCCGACTCCTGCGCCGAAACCAGATGCCAGCCCGCGAAATTGGAGGAGCCGACGTAGCGGATCTTGCCCTGCTGCACCAGCGTCTCCATCGCCTGCCAGACCTCGTCCCACGGGGCGGTGCGGTCGATGTGGTGCATCTGGAACAGGTCGATCCAGTCCGTGCGCATCCGGCGCAGCGAATCCTCGCAGGAGGCGATGATGTGCCGCGCCGACAGGCCCTGATCGTTGGGCCAGTCGCTCATCGGCTGGAACACCTTGGTGGACAGCACCACCTTGTCCCGCCGGCGGTCCCCCTGCGCGAACCACTCCCCGAGGACCTCCTCGGTGAATCCGCGGTGCTTCTGCCAGCCGTAGTGGTTCGCGGTGTCGAAGAAGTTGATGCCCCGATCCAGTGCGGTGTCCATCAGGTCGAAGGCTTCGGCGTCGGTGGTGCGGACCCCGAAGTTCAAGGTGCCCAGGCAGAGTCGGCTGACCGTCAGCGCGGTACGTCCGAGTCGGGAGTAGTGCATCGGCTCAATCCTGTGATTTGCGATGGAATCCGGAGGTACCGAGGACCAGCAGCCCCGCGGTCGCGACGATCAGCACGGTCAGATCGATCCACAGCGGAATCGAGTGCCGCCCCGGCAGCACCAGCCAGCGCATGCCCTCGCTGACGTAGGTCATCGGGTTGAGCGCGACGATCACCTGGAACCAGCGCAGCTTGGCCAGCCCGAAGAACGGGTACTGCGCGGCGCCGGTGAACATCAGCGGCAGCAGCACCGCGGCGAACACCACGCCGATGTGCCGGGCGGGCACCGAGGTGCCGATCACCAGCCCGAGCGCCCCGCCCGACAGCGCGCCGAGAATACAGATCACGATCACCGCGGGCCACGCCGCCAGCGGCCAGTGCCCGCCGAGCATGAGCAGCCCGATCGGCACCATGACGATGCCCGCGATCAGCCCGCGCATCGCCCCGAACACGACCTTCTCGATTCCGACCGCGGTCACCGAGATCGGGGCGAGCAGCCGGTCCTCGATCTCGCGGGTGGCCGCGAAGTCCACGGCCAGCGGCAGCGCGGTGTTCTGCACGGCGGTCTGGAAGATGGTCATGCTCACCACGCCGGGCAGCAGGATTCGCACCAGCTCCGGCGTCACCAGGTCCAGCCCGCGCAGCACCACGCCGAAGATGAACAGCATGAACAGCGGTTGCAGGATGACCTGAACCATGAACGACGGCAGCTCGCGCACGGTCACGAACAGGTCGCGCGCCATCAGCGCGCCGAAGACGCCCAGGCTTTCCGATCGCCCGCCCGGCCGCGGACGGTAGGACGCGATGCGGGTGCCGGTGCCGCTGTTCGGCACGGTCATTACCTCACTCATGCGCCCGATCCCGTCCGGTCGAGCGCGCGGCCCCGGGCCGCGCGCGCCAATTCGGCGACGTGCTCGATGGTGGGTTTGCGGATCAGGTCGCCGAGCCTGCCGAACAGCCGTGCGTTGCCGGGCGGCCCGACCACCTCGTTCGCCACCCGGTCGATCATCAGCAGCAGCGACAGCGAGTCGCCGCCGAAGCGATGGAAGTCCATGGTGGACACCGGAACCTGGCCCTGCGGCAGGTCCAGCACCTCGCTCCAGATCGCCGCGACGGCCGCGGTCACCTCGTCGCCGTCCGCCGCGCCGGGCGCGTCCTGCGCGTCCGCCCACGTCTCGGCGTCCCGCTCGAAGGGATTCGGCAGCGACAGCGCGTCGACCTTGCCGTTGACCGTCTGCGGCAGCACCTCCATGTACACCGTGGCCGCCGGGATCATGTAGTGCGGCAACCGGTTCCGCAGATGCCGCTCCAGATCCTCGGCGGCTCCGGGCGGCGCGCCCGGCCGCAGGCACGCCCACATGCACAGCACCTGCGCCGCGCCGGGCCGGGGCGCGCGGGCGCGCACCACGGCCTGGGTAACGTCCGGGTGCGCCTCGGCCTCCTGCACGATCTCGGCGGGCTCGATGCGGTGGCCGAGGATCTTGATCTGATCGTCGGTGCGCCCGTGGAACTCCATCGCCCCGCTCGGCCGCACCTGGGCGAGATCGCCGGTGTCGTACACCCTTTCGCCGTCGGCGAGCCGCACGAACCGCTGCTGATCGAGGTCCGGCCGCCCCCGGTACCCGCGCGCCAGCTGCACGCCGCCGAGGAACAGCCGCCCGACCTCGCCGATCCCGGCGTGTCGACCGTCGTCGTCGAGGACGTGCATGGTGCAGTTGTCCAGCGGCCGCCCGATGGGCACCACCGCGGCGGCGTCCGGGCCGCCGTCGATCGCGTCGTCGTACTCGTGCACCGAGACCCCGACGGTGGCCTCGGTGGGCCCGTACTCGTTGAGGATGCGGCAGTCCGGGCCGAACACCTCGCGCGCCCGCCGGGCGACCGCGGTGCGCAGCTGCTCGCCGATGACGATCAGGGCGCGCACCCCGGCCACGGTGATCCCCAGGCGGCCGATCAGCTCCAGATGCGAAGGGGTGAGCGTGATCTCGGTGGCCCGCGACTCGCGCAGCACCTCACGCAGCACGTCCGGTGCCGGTTCGGCGGTGACCGGGACGATGGCGCCGCCCGCCGCGATCGCCGCGTACAGCGTGGTCGCCGACACGTCGAACGACGGGGAGGTCAGCCACGGCATGCGCGAATCGGCGCGCACCCCGAATTCCCTGGTGGCCCACCGGACATAGTTCGCGAGCGCGCCGTGCTCGATCTGCACGCCCTTGGGCTTGCCGGTGGACCCGGAGGTGTAGATGACGTAGGCGAGATCGTCCGGGCCGAGCCGAATCGGCTCGGGCCGTTCACTATTCGCGTCGTCGGCGAGGGCGTCCTCGAGCACGATCGCCGCCACCCCGGCGGGCACCAGCGCGCGTCCCGTCTGCTCCCGCTCGATCAGGCACAGCGGCGCACCGGCGTCGGCCAGCAGATCGCTGATCCGCGCGTCCGGGTGGGCGGTGTCCAACGGCAGGTAGGCCGCGCCCGCGCGCAGCACACCCCAGATCGCGGCGATGGTGGCGGCGCTGCGCCCGGCGACGATGCCGACCACGTCCCCGCGCCGAACCCCGTGCCGCGCAAGCGCGCCCACGATCCGGTCGGCGTGCGCGTCCAGCTCGCGGTAGGCGATCTCGGTGCCGTCGAGCTCGGCGATCGCCACGGCGTCCGGGGTCGCGGCGACCGTCGCGGCCAGGTCCTCGACCACGGTGGTCTCCGGCAGCGGCCGGGCGGTGTCGTTGCCCTCCCAGCGGCTGCGCTCGGCGGGCCAGACCGCCTCGCTCAGCTCGGCGAGCAGCTGCTCGGCCGCGGGACCCACGCCGAGGTCGTCGTACCAGCCGACGGAGACGTCGGTGCGGCCCTCCACCTCGATGGCATCGATCACCACCGGCGCGCCCGGCGGAATCACCGGCAGCGTGTACAGCCCGCGCGCGGTGAACGCGGCGGTGCTGTAATCCGCGCGCCGCAGCCGTCCCCAGTGCGAGACGATCGCGGTGGCGGTGGCCACGCCCTGGTCGAGGGCGATCCGGTTCAAGCCCCGCTGAATCAGCCGGATGGTGTCGGGATCGCCGCCGTCGGAATCGGGCGGCGGGCACATGTCCAGCTCGCGCCGGTCGGCCAGCGCCGACAGCAGCCGGGCGTGCAGGTCGGTCCAGTCGTCGTCGGCCGACGCGTCGATGACGACCTGTAGCACCAGGTTCGCGGTGCTGGACACCGAGGGGTCGTGGCGGCGCAGGTCGACCGGGATCAGGCACCGGACCCGGCCCTGCCGGGCCGCCAGTTGCGCGACCAGGCGCGCGACCAGCCCGTGGTGCACGCCCTCGATGCTGCGCCGCCGCCACAGCGGACCGTTCGCGTCCTTGGACGTCCGCGGCAGCACCAGCGCCCACTCGGGGGGCAGCATGGGCGGCTTGCGGTCCCCGGCGTCGGGCAGCTCGGCCAGCAGCCGGGTCGCCAGTTCGACATCGGTGATCGTGTCGGTGGCGGGCGTCGGGGTCTGCTCGCGCAGCGCCGCGAAAACGGCCGCGGCCCACAGCACGAGACCACGCGCGTCCATCAGCGCGTGGTCCGCCCGGAAAACGACGGTGGCGGAGCCGGTTTCGTCCGATAGCGCACCGGCGGGCCTTCGCGCCAGGATCACCTCGCACAGCGGCCGCCCGTCCCCGCCGGGGCGGCGGCGCAGGTCCGCGAGGTCACCGATGTCGCCGGTGATCTCCCCGGCATCGCGCACGACCGGCGGAACGCCGGTGTCGACCATGTATCCGTCGACGGCGGCACATCGGCTGCCCGGGCAGGCGTCGCCCGCGACGGCGACCGCCCGCTCCAGGTCGGCGGCCGTCAGGCTGCCGTCACCCACCACGCACAACTGCAGGGTGACCGCGGCGTCCGGCCCGGCCGCGATGAATTGCTGCTCGACAGGAGAGATCGGACGTCTGTAGGCACGGTCGTGGTCTGCCCGGCCGCCGAGGTTGCTGGTCACGAAGTGTCTCCGGCTCCAGTAGCGAGAAGGTGTCGCTACGAACCTATGAACGCGGGGACCGAAAATTACCCAGACTTCGCGGGTACCCGGCTCCGCGCGAGCGCCGCCGCGGCAAAAACTGCGAGCCTCCCCAGAAAAGAACAGCGGCCGTTGCCCTTCCGCGCGGCGACCGGATAGGGCTGGGGTGGGCAAGTCACCCGACCGTCAGGAGTAGCGATGTCGCCCGATCCCGCACCCATGCCGATGGCACGCCGCTGCCCCTTCGACCCGCCGGAGGAGTACCGCGGCCTGCGCGGCGCGGACCCGATCCACCGGATCCGGCTTCCCAGTGGGGATTACGGCTGGCTGGTGACCCGGTTCGCCGATGTGCGCCAGGTGCTCAGCGACGCCCGGTTCAGTCACCGCAACGACCTCATCGAGCCGCCGGTGCCGCCGGACCCGATCACCGAGTGGGTGCCGACGCCGCCCGACCGCGGGACGTTCAACATGATGGACGCGCCCGACCACACCCGCTACCGCCGGATGCTCACCCGCTATTTCAGCTCGGGGCGCACCGAGCGGATGGCCGACCGGATCGCCGAGATCGCCAACGAGCAGGTCGACCGGCTCGAGGCGGCGGGCACGGAGGCCGATCTCGTCGCCGAGTACGCGGTGCCGCTGGCCGGGCGGGTGATCTGCGAAATGCTCGGGGTGCCGGAGTCGGAGCGCGAGCAGTTGCAGCGCGACGTCGACACCACCTTCTGCCTGACCGTGGACGTGCACGTCGCCTACAAGGCGATCCTGCGCATCGGCGAGGCGGTGGAGCGGATCGTGGACGACCGGCTCGCCGCGGCCGCCCGGCTGGGGTCCGGCGAGGCCCCCGACGTGCTGACCGATCTCGCCGTGCGGGGCGACCTCGATGCCGAGGAACTGCGGTCGATCACCGGCGTGCTGGTCATCGGCGGCATGGACACCACGGCGAACATGCTGGGCCTGGGCGCGCTCGCGCTGCTGCGAAATCCCGAGCAGCTGCGGCTGTTCCGGTCCGGGTCGGACAACGGTCAGGTCGACGAGCTGCTGCGGTGGCTGACCATCTCCCAGTGGGGCGCCTCGCGCCGCGCGCTCGAGGACGTGGTGGTGGGCGCGGCGGCGGACGGCACCGGCGGGCAACCGGTCCGCGCCGGTGAGCTGGTGGTGCTGGCGCTCAACGCGGCGAACCGCGACGCGGCCGCCTTCGACGACCCCGACCGGCTGGACCTCACGCGCGCGCCCGGCGGTCACGTCGCCTTCGGCCACGGGGCGCACCTGTGCATCGGCCACCACCTCGCCCGGGTGACGCTGCGGGTCGGGTGGACGGTCCTGTTCTCCCGGCTGCCGAAACTGCGGGTGACAGTGCCCGATTCGGACCTGCGGATGCGGGACGAGATGACCCACTACGGCGTCCACGAACTGCCGGTCGCCTTCGGATAGACAAAGCGGGGCCGGTCGCTCCCGACCCCGCACGTCTCGTCTTCTTATCCGGGGACTCTCAGTCCGCGCGCCTGGGGCTGTGGATCGCCTCGGGCAGCACCCGGGGAGGCCACGACCCAAGGCCGAGGATCCCGGCGGCGTAGGCCCGCGAGACCAGGGCCGCGCGGTTGCGCGCCTTGAGGCGGCGCAGCATCGTGCTCACGTGGTACTCCACGCCCTGGCGGCTCAGGAACAGCTGCGAGGAGAGCTGAATCGTCGACATTCCCTTGGCGATTCCCTCGAGGATCTTCGCGTCGATCTCCGACAGCCCCTGGCCGTGCTGCGAGACGGCGCTCGACACGGTCGGCGTGTGCTGCGACTCGCCGCCGCGCTCCGGCCGCACCAGCACGATGACCGCCGCCGCCCGATGGGCGCCGCGGTTGACCGCGATACCCGTCATCTCCCCGGTGAAGACCATCGACGAGGGCCGCAGGGCCGTGATGCGGTCGGTGAAGCTGGTCCGCCGCCCGTCGGTCAGCCGTTCGAAGTGCCTGCGCACGGGCGGGTGGCTGCCCGGGTGGAGGAACTCGAAGAAGTTGCGCCCGATGACATGCTCCTGGCGTCGATCCAGGGCCTGGGTGAACTCGAGGTTGGCATCGTGCACGACGAGGTCGCGGCCCAGACCGGCCACCCCGAGGCCCGAATTCTCGAACAGTGAGCGGTAGAGCACATCGCCATCGATCAGCCACGAGAGGTTCCCGACCGTCTTGCGCGAGGTGAGCCCGGCAGTCCTGATCGTTTCGCTCGCGGTGGAGATTGTGGAACTTTTCACGAGATTCCCTCCGAAAATCTACCGACTGGGGGCGCTCATCGACCCTCCGGAATTTCGATTCCCAGCCGGTAACCGTACCTACGCCGGAGCGTAGGTAATGCCACGCTTGTTCTCGGAACACCATCGCCCTCGAGCCAATTTCGGCGGTGGTAACCGACGCAAATACCGACGCTCGCAGATACCCTTGTCCCTTCCTCTACCGGGCGTCGGCCGTCACCCACTATATGCCAGTTCTATTCACGGCCAGCCCCTCGAGCACCCCTTGAGGGACCCTTAAGGGGTCCCTCGGGCCTTTGATCAACCGCACGCCAACCTGTTAACCGGAGTTACCGTAAAGTCAAATGTTCGGTAACATTCCCCACAAATCGGACAGGCTATACACAGCTAATTCAAAGAAACGGACCAGGGGGAATGCGGATCAATTTCTCACCTGCCGGAAAACCCCACGCCAGCGCACTCGACGGCCGCACACGAGGACCGAACCGTCCGAATTCGGGGTATGGAAAATGCTTCCTACCTGCGGTTACGCCGGAGCGTCGCATCGACGGCGTGAATATTCAGTAACAACCCACCGATGGCCACGACCCCGCCGGTTCGGCCGCAACGGTGTCGAACCGGCGGGCGGAAGGACCGGTCGACCGGGGTCCGCGGAATCGAATGTCGCGCACGGAGGGAGATCAACCCCGACATGATGCCCCCCTTCCGGGTCCGAACGACTTGTCCTGCGGCTGGATCCGGTACAGGACGGCTATAAGCACCGTAACGAACGGTCCACCGACTCGCAATGCGAGACAACGGATCACACGTCACCAGCCGCTATAGCACGAGTTGATCCAATGGCACACATTGTGGCCCAATCGACTACGGCGACCCCGCTGTGACCCGGGTTATTCCGAAAAGCCGCTTTGTAACATCCAAAATTTTCGGGTGGGACGGCCGCGGACCGTACAGATCCGCCCCGATCACGGTCTCGAGATCTCCCCTTACGGGTGCCCTCGGAACAGCTCATCCGATTTAGGGGGTATCCGTAGGGGTTTACGCTCCCGCACTCGGCACGCACCGGACCCACGGCCGGGAACCGGCGCCCGCACCGAGCACCGCGGCCCCCGCCCGCGCCCCGGGCGCCCGCGCCCACGCCCCCGCCGACCACCACCCGGCAGCGCCCCGAGACCGCCCGGACCGGCGCCGAGCCGGACACGACAACATACTTGACGAGCCGTATATCCGGATGCCATTATTGAAATGGGAAAGGCGCCGAGAATCGGTGCCTATTTTTGGGGAATCCTCGACACCGATCGAGTTCGGGTGTAATTTAGGACTTCGCGCCGGGGCGCGTGCTGTCCGACTCTCGAAATGCGAAATGACCGTGGCGGTGCCGCGTCCGGACAGCGTCCCAGGTGCGCAATGTGAAATACGGCCACAGGACGAGCAGATACCGTTGCGACCGCGCACGCGCGGGCATCGCGAGGTGCTGGAAGGACGCATAGTGACAGTCTCCAGTCGGACCAATGGGCGGGTCTCGTTCGCCAAACTCCGTGAGCCCCTGGATGTTCCGGGGCTGCTGTCGGTCCAGACCGAGTCTTTCGAGTGGTTGATCGGCGCCCGCGCCTGGCGCGAGCGGGCCATCGCCCGCGGTGAGGAGCCCACCGGCGGGCTGGCGGAGGTGCTCAAGGAGCTCTGCCCCATCGAGGACTTCGCCGCCACCATGTCGCTGACGCTCTCCGACCCGCGTTTCGAAGAGGTCAAGGCATCCATCGAGGAATGCAAGGACAAGGATCTGACCTACGCGGCGCCGCTGTTCGTCACCGCGGAGTTCATCAACAACAACACCGGTGAGATCAAGTCGCAGACGGTCTTCATGGGCGACTTCCCGATGATGACCGACAAGGGCACGTTCATCATCAACGGCACCGAGCGCGTCGTGGTGTCCCAGCTGATTCGGTCGCCCGGCGTCTACTTCGACGCGGCCATCGACAAGGCCACCGAGAAGCAGCTGCACAGCGTCCGCGTCGTCCCGAGCCGCGGCGCCTGGCTGGAATTCGATATCGACAAGCGCGATACCGTCGGCGTGCGCATCGACCGCAAGCGCCGCCAGCCGGTCACGGTCCTGCTCAAGGCGCTCGGCTGGACCGGCGAGCAGATCGCCGAGCGGTTCGGCTTCTCCGAACTTATGCTGACCTCGCTGGAGAAGGACAACACCCCGGGCACCGACGAGGCGCTGCTCGACATCCACCGCAAGCTGCGTCCGGGCGAGCCGCCGACCAAGGAGTCCGCGCAGAACCTGCTGGAGAACCTGTTCTTCAAGGAGAAGCGCTACGACCTGGCCCGCGTCGGCCGCTACAAGATCAACAAGAAACTCGGTATCCACACCGGCGAGCCCGTCGGTCCGGCGGTGCTCACCGAGGAGGACATCGTCACCATCGTCGAATACCTGCTGCACCTGCACGCGGGCGACGCGGTGATGACCGCGCCCGGCGGCATCGAGGTGCCGGTCGATGTCGACGATATCGACCACTTCGGCAACCGCCGCCTGCGCAGCATCGGCGAGCTGATCCAGAACCAGGTGCGGCTGGGCCTGTCCCGGATGGAACGCGTGGTGCGCGAGCGCATGACGACCCAGGACGTCGAGGCCATCACGCCGCAGACGCTGATGAATATCCGCCCCGTCGTCGCCGCGATCCGGGAATTCTTCGGCACCTCGCAGAGCTCGCAGTTCCTGGACGAACGCAATCCGCTCGCCAGCCTCACCCAGAAGCGCCGCCTGTCGGCACTCGGGCCCGGCGGCCTGACCCGCGAACGCGCCGGTCTCGACGTCCGCGACGTGCACTACAGCCACTACGGCCGGATGTGCCCGATCGAGACGCCCGAGGGCCCGAACATCGGCCTGATCGGCTATCTGTCGGTGTACGCGCGGGTCAATCCGTTCGGCTTCATCGAGACGCCGTACCGGAGGGTGATCGACGGGCGCGTAACCGACGAGATCGACTACCTGTCCGCCGATCAGGAAGATCTGCACGTCGTGGCGCAGGCGAACGAGCCGCTGGACGCCGAGGGGCGCTTCGTCTCGGCGCGAGTCGCGGTGCGGCGCAAGGACTCCGAGGTCGAGGTCATCGATTCCGCCGAGGTCGACTACATGGATGTGTCGCCGCGCCAGATGGTGTCGGTGGCGACCGCCATGATCCCGTTCCTCGAACACGACGACGCCAACCGCGCCCTCATGGGCGCGAACATGCAAAAGCAGGCCGTACCCCTGATCCGCGCCGAGGCGCCCCTGGTGGGCACCGGCATGGAGCTGCGCGCCGCCATCGACGCGGGCGAGATGGTGATCAACGAGAAACCCGGTGTGGTCGAGGAGGTTTCGGCCGATTACGTCACCGTGATGGCCGACGACGGCACCCGCAGGTCCTACCGCATGCGCAAGTTCGCCCGCACCAACCAGGGCACCTGCGCCAATCAACGCCCCATCGTGGACGAGGGCCAGGTGGTGGAGCAGGGCCAGGTCCTCGCGGACGGGCCCAGCACCGACAGCGGTGAGATGGCGCTGGGTAAGAACCTGTTGGTGGCGATCATGCCGTGGGAGGGTCACAACTACGAGGACGCGATCATCCTGTCGCAGCGCCTCGTGGAGAAGGACGTGCTCACCTCGATCCACATCGAGGAGCACGAAATCGACGCCCGCGACACCAAACTCGGCGCCGAGGAGATCACCCGCGACATCCCCAATATCTCCGACGAGGTTTTGGCCGACCTGGACGACCGGGGCATTGTGCGGATCGGTGCCGAGGTGCGTGATGGTGACATTCTGGTGGGCAAGGTGACGCCGAAGGGTGAGACCGAGCTGACGCCGGAGGAGCGGTTGCTGCGGGCGATCTTCGGTGAGAAGGCGCGCGAGGTGCGTGACACGTCGCTGAAGGTGCCTCACGGTGAGTCGGGCAAGGTGATCGGTATTCGGGTGTTCTCCCGGGAGGACGACGATGATCTGCCGCCGGGTGTGAACGAGTTGGTGCGCGTGTATGTGGCGCAGAAGCGCAAGATTCAGGACGGTGACAAGCTCGCCGGTCGCCACGGCAACAAGGGCGTCATCGGCAAGATCCTCCCCAAGGAGGACATGCCGTTCCTGCCCGACGGCACCCCGATCGACATCATCCTCAACACCCACGGCGTCCCGCGCCGAATGAATATCGGCCAGATCCTGGAGACCCACCTCGGCTGGATCGGCAAGGCGGGCTGGAATATTCGGCTCACCGACGGTGTCCGCCCGGACTGGGCGCAGCGGCTGCCCGAGCAGCTGCTGTCGGCGGAACCGGACACGAATCTCGCGACACCCGTCTTCGACGGCGCCCGCGAGGAGGAACTCGCCGGGCTGCTCGCCTCCACCCTGCCCAACCGCGACGGCGAGACCATGGTCGGGGCGGACGGCAAGGCCACCCTGTTCGACGGCCGCACCGGGGAGCCGTTCCCGTATCCGGTGGCGGTGGGCTACATGTACATCCTGAAGCTGCACCACCTGGTGGACGACAAGATCCACGCGCGCTCGACCGGCCCGTACTCGATGATCACCCAGCAGCCGCTGGGCGGTAAGGCGCAGTTCGGTGGTCAGCGCTTCGGTGAGATGGAGTGCTGGGCCATGCAGGCCTACGGCGCCGCCTACACCCTGCAGGAACTGCTCACCATCAAGTCCGACGACGTGGTGGGCCGCGTGAAGGTGTACGAGGCCATCGTCAAGGGCGAGAACATCCCCGAGCCGGGCATCCCCGAGTCGTTCAAGGTGCTGCTCAAGGAACTCCAGTCGCTGTGCCTCAACGTCGAGGTGCTGTCCTCCGGATCCGCCGTCCAGTTGAACCAGGGCGACGACGAACTCGACCGCACCGCCGCCGGTCTCGGAATCACCCTGTCGCGCAACGAATCACCGACGATCGACGACCTGTCGAGCTGATCCCGCCCTCAGCGTTTCCGAAATTTCCTGGAGTGCCGCGCGGCGGGCGCGGGGGCCGGGCCGTGGTCGCGGGTCAGGGCGAGCATGGCCAGCCCGGCCGCGCGGATTACCGAGTCGAGTTCGTCGAGCACGTCGGTGACCGCGGTGCGGAATTCCCGGGAGGTGGTGGGGTCGCGTTCGATGGCATTGCCCAGCTTGTGCATTCGTAACCCGGCGTCGAAGATGCTGCGCACGAGCTGATCGTTGGCCTCGGCGAAGGCGGGTCCGAACGAATCGCCCGACGGCTGCACCGCTGCTGTCATGTCGACTCCTGGTCCGGCATCGGCACGGAGCCACCACGCCGGGCTCACACAGTGCGATGACGCGCGACCCGAGTATAGAGTCGCGCGTGTCTCGTCCAGATAGGGTCTTTGGTCACCGAGTGACCACGGTCCGCGAAGTCTGAGAGAGTTCTCAGGTTGAGTAACTAGATGTTCACTGAACCATGGCATGCTGGATGAACATGAACCGGTGGCAGATAGTCGGCTGGACAGCGCTGATCGTCGTCGTGCTCGTGGCCGCGGAATGGCTTGGCCGACTCCACTTTCCGGCCCCCCAGATGATCCTGGCAATGGTGGTCGGTGCGGTGCTCGCGCTGACGGGACGGTTGCCCGCGCCGATGCCGCGGCGGCTGACCATCGGCGTGCAGGCGATGCTCGGCGTGCTGATGGGCAGTTACCTGGAGATCTCGCTGCTGTCCTCGATCGGCCTGGCGGTCCTGCCGCTGCTCGCGGTGACCGTCGCCACGCTGGGGGTCAGCATCGGCGTGGCGTGGGTGTTCGCCCGGTTCACCCGGGTCGACCTGCCGACCGCGACGCTGGGCATGCTGGCCGGGGGTTCCGCGGCGGTGGTGGCCTGCGCGGACGATATGGACGCCGACCCGCGCCGGGTCGCGTTCATGCAGTACCTGCGGGTCGCCCTGGTGGCGCTGAGCGCCCCCGCCATTGCCGCACTGCTCGGCGGCGGGCACTCGTCCTCGACCCCCGTGGCGGCGAATCCCGTTCTGCCGCACTGGATGATCGTCGGGCGCGGCGATCAGATCGCCGGGCTGTCCATCGCGATCGTGCTCTGCGTCGCCGGAATCGCGGTGGGCCGCAGGCTGAAGCTGCCGAGCCCGGCGCTGATCGGCCCGCTGCTGATCACCGCCGCGGTGACCGCGCTCGGCCTCACGCACGGATACGCGCCGACCAACCTGCTGAAGGAATTCCTGTTCGTCGTCATCGGTTTCGAGGTCGGCACCCGCTTCACCCGGGCGGTCGTGGTGGAGATGGCCCGCATGATCCCGGGCATGACGCTCGCCATCGTCGCGCTCTCGGCGGCGGTGGCGGCGCTGGCCTGCGCCCTCGCGCTGCTGATCGACCTGGAACTGTCCGATATCTACCTGGCCACCACGCCGGGCGGCATCAACGCGGTGCTCGCGACCGCGGAATCGATGAACGCCAACCTGCCCCTGATCACCAGCGTGCAGAGCCTGCGCCTGCTGCTGATGATGCTCGCGCTACCCCTGCTGGCCCGCGCGCTGCGCCGCACGGCCGAGCGCCGCGCGCTCACCCGAGAACTGGTGGCGCGCTAGGCGATCGGCCGCGCTCAGGACACGATGTGGATCGGCTGGGACCCGGTGGTGGCGAGCACGGTCGGCCCCTGCGACAGCGTGACCGTGAGCATCCCGCCGGAGTCGTTGGGCAGCGCCCGGCCGGGCGCGACCAGATGTCCCTGCCAGGCATGCGCCGCACCGTCGCAGTCGACCATGACCGGCCCGTCCAACCGCACGGCGATCGGCCCGCCGACACCGCCGGGGAACATCTGCTCCAGCGACCCGTCGACCACGGTGACCCCGGCCTGACCACTCCCGCCGCAGGTCGCCGACCCGGCAACGGTCAGCGTGGTGACGTTGTAGGTGAGCTCGGGCTGCACCGATACCGACGCGGGCGCCTGGGCGAACGCCGCCACCGCGCCCAACCCCCAGCAACCGACCACCCCCGCGGCGAACACCGCCGAACGCGCCCCGAACCGAATGTGAATCATGGTGGACCTCCTATCGATGCCCGACCCATACCTTCCGGTCCATTCATCATCCCCCGATATGACCCCGAACACACTCCCGGAAATAGGCTTGAGTCTCCAGTAACTGGAGTAGCGAAGGTTGGGTGCGTGAACAACGACGGAGACAGGCTCTATGCGATCGGAGAACTGGCCAGGATCACCGGCCTGCCTGTGAAGACCATCCGGTTTTATTCAGACGAGGGCCTGACTCCGCCGACCGAGAGAACACCCCGGGGCTACCGGCTCTACGACGTGACGGCCGTCGCGCGGTTGCGATTGATCAACACCCTGCGTGAGCTGGGTATCGATATCCCGACCATTCGACGGGCGCTCGGCCGCGAGCTCACCATTTCCCAACTCGCCCAACGACATGCGGACGCACTGGACACTCAGATCCGGACGCTGCGGTTGCGCCGGGCGGTGTTGCGGGCGGTAGCCGAACGGGGATCCAGTGAAGAGGAGATACGACTCATGCACAAGCTCGCCAAGCTCAACGAGGAAGAGCGGCAGCGCATTATCGATGAATTCTGGGACGCCACCTTCACCGGTGTCGACGCGGATGCCGACATGGTCGCCAAGATGCGTTCGGCGAAGCCGCAACTGCCCGACGATCCCACCCCGGCACAGGTGGACGCCTGGGTGGAAATGGCGGAGTTGGTGGCCGACGAGGACTTCCGGTCGGTCGTGCGCACCATGGCCGTGCGCGGTGCCGAGGCCGAGCAGGCCCCCGGCGAGGCGAATGCGGCCCTGGCCCGGCTGGTGGCCGACAAGGCCGGTGCCGCGCTATCCGAAGGCATTGCCGCCGAGTCGGATCGCGCCGCCGCGGTGCTCGCCGAGATCGTCGCGGCCTGGGCCGAAACCTTCGACACCACCGACACCGCCGAATACCGCGCCGCCCTGACCGACCGCCTGGCGACGTTCGCCAACGCGCGGGTGGCCCGCTACTGGGAACTGATGGGCGTAATCAACAACTGGCCCGCCCGCCCCGACGAGTCCCCCGCATGGGAATGGACGATCGCGGCACTGCGCGCCCATCCGGCGCCCTGATCCCGAGTTGCCAAGCGGCAGACAAACTCCGAACGCTCGAATACGACGGCGATACATCCTTCCAGGAGAAATAGTCCGACCGGTTCCGGTCGGCGGATGCGCCGGGATGGAGGTTCCCGGAGCCGATCGGGCCGGGGTGGCGGGCGTGCCCGTCGCCGCGGCCCGGCGGAGTTTACCGGATGAATTCGGACAATCCGATAGCGGAAGGCCGTGAGGTTTGCAATGGGGTGCGGACAATGATAACCGATACCGGGCCGCTAATCGATGCTCTAATCGCGTCGGCCGCGGAGGTTGGAAATAGGATCGCCGGGAGTGCTAGCCTATTCCAATGGCACAGAAAACGGTCGTGGAAACCTACGACGATGTGAGTGGCGAGCGGATCGATACGACCATCGTCCCGAATCCGACGATCTCCTTCGCGATCGACGGAGTCGAATACGAAATCGAGCTGGGTGCGAAGAACCGGGACAAGTTCTACGCCACCTTCGACCCGTACACCAAGGTCGCCCGGCGCACCGGGGGCCGGCGCAGCAACCGGAAGCCGGCCGGCGCCTCGAACGGTTCCGGCGGACTGAGCAAGGCGGAATTGAGCAAGATTCGTGACTGGGCGCAGGAAAACGGGCGCACCGCCCCCGCGCGCGGTCGGCTGCCGAAAGAGCTTGTCGAGGCGTACCGGCAGAGCAACTCCTGAACACTAACCGTCGAATTTTCTCGTCGGCCACGGTCCGATCGTCGGAAGCCTCCAGGCTCGCAGCGGTGCCCACCGCCGCGAGCCTGGCTCGTTCCGGCGGTAAACGGCAGGGCTCAGGCGTCGACCAGGGTCAGGCGGCGTGAGATATCCGTGGCGGCCGCGCGCACGGTGAATTTCAGCGCCGGCAGCTCGGCCCGCGGGATGCGCACGGCCAGGGCGGCCACGCTCACCGCCGCGCACACCGCTCCCCCGGCATCGCGAATGGGCGCTGCCACACCGAGAATGTGCTCGTCGAGTTCGCCCTGAGCGACGGCGACGCCCTGCTTGCGGATCTGAACCAGCCGGGCGCGCAGCGTATTCGGATCGGTGATGGTCCGCGCGGTGAACCGCTCCAGCGGCCCGGCGCCGAGCAGCGCCGTCACCTCCACGGGATCGGCCCAGGCCAGCAGGACCTGCGCGGCGGCGCCCGCGTTGATCGGCAGCACCTGGCCGCGCTCGTAGGTCAGGCGCACCCCGCGCGACGCCTCGACCAGATCCAGGCACACCACCGACCGGCCGGATCGCCGAGTCAGCAGCACCATTTCGTTCACCTGCTCGGCCAGCCCGCGCATGACCGGCAGCGCCACCTCCGACAGCCCGAGCCCGGCGCGCGCCACCCGGGCGAGTTCGAACACGCGCGGGCCGAGCCGGTACCCGTGCCCGGCCTCCTCGATGAAACCGCGGCCCACCAGGCTCTGCAGATAGCGGTAGCCGGTGGAGCGGGCCACGCCCAGCCGGTCGGCGATTTCGGTGCCGGACCACACCGGCTTTCCCGCGCTGAACAAGCCCAGGATGTCCAGCGCGCGGTCCGCGGTCGAGTTCCGCTCGCGATATCCGCTGCCCGCTCGATGGTCTCCGGTCTGCACGCGCCCGCCTCAGCTATTCCGAGTCCCGCTTTTCAGGACATCCCTGTTGTAAGACAGGACACAATTCTACGGTAGAGGCAGCGTTTCCGGAGATCGAAGAGGTGCGAGATGGCGTCGTCGGGCAGTGTGGACGTCGCGGTGTGCGGGGCGGGACCGGTCGGTTTGACCGCGGCCGCGCTGCTGGCCGCGCGCGGAGTCGACGTCGTGGTGCTGGAACAGCACGAATCCACCAGCGACGAACCCAAGGCGATCAGCATCGATGACGAGTCGCTGCGGGTGTATCAGCGGGCCGGGATCGTCGACCGGATTCTGCCGATCGTGGTGCCGGGCACCGGCACTCGCTACTACGACAGCGCGGGGCTGCCGCTGTTCCAGGCCCGCGGGCCGCATCCGTTCCGGCTCGGCTATCCGATCAAGAATCCGTTCGCCCAGCCCGATCTGGAGCGGGCGCTGGTCGCGGCGCTGGCGGCATCGCCGTTCGTGCGGCTGCGATTCGGGACGCGGGTGACCGGAATCGAGCAGCTCGGCGACCGGGTTCGGTTGCGCGCCAGCGCGAACGGGGTCGACCAGGTCCTCGACGCCGCGTACGTGCTGGGCTGCGACGGCGGCCGCTCGGCCACCCGGCTGCTACAGGGCGTCGAGATGAGCGGCCGCAGCTATCCCGATGTGTGGCTGGTGGTCGACACGGTCGGCGATCCGCACACCGAGCGGTTCGCCATGCACTACGCCGACCCGTACCGCCCGCACGTGGTGATACCCGGGCTCGGCGGGCGCTGCCGCTACGAGTTCCGGCTGTTCGACGGCGAGGGCGCGGCGGGCGAACAGCCGTCGTTCGAGCTGATCCGGAAGCTGGTGTCGCGCTACCGATCCCTGGAGCCCGAGCACGTGGAGCGGGCGGTCAACTACCGCTTCCACGCGGTGATCGCCGACGAATGGATGATCGGCCGCTCGTTCCTGCTCGGCGACGCCGCGCACATGATGCCGCCGTTCGCCGGTCAGGGACTCAACGCCGGGATCCGGGACGCGGCCAATCTGACCTGGAAGATCGCCGATGTGCTGGCCGGGCGGCTGGATTCGTCGGTGCTGGCCAGCTATCAGGCCGAGCGCGCCCCGCACGCGCTGGCGACCATCCGCCTGTCCGAACGGCTCGGCCGGGTGGTCATGACGACCCGGCCCGGCCTGGCCCGCCGCCGCGACGACGCCGTGCGGCGCGCGCTGGGCACCGCCGCGGGCCGGATCTTCCTGGAGCAGATGCGTTTCCGCCCCCCGCACCGCCTGGACGACGGCCTCGTGCTGGCCGACGGGGCGACCGGCGAGGTGGGGGTGCCCATCGGCCAGCCCACGGTCTTCGACACGATCGCCCACCAGCTGCGCCGCCTGGACGACATCCTGGGCAACGGCTGGTCGGTGCTCGCCGTGGACGTCGACGACTCCGACTGGGCCGCGGTGCACCCCGTGTGCACGGCATTCGCGGCCCGGCAGGCGGTGGTGGTCACCGGCGACGTGCTGCCCCGCACCCGGCACCGGGTGCTGCTCGATGTCGACGGTGGGCTGCACCGCGAATTCTCCTCGTACTCGGGGCAATTCGTTTTGCTCCGGCCGGATCGGATCATTGCCGCCGCTTGGAGCCCAAGGGCGTCGGGGGGTGTTGTGGATCGGGTGTTGGGGTGGATCCCGGCCAAAAGCATGCCGGGAACAAGAGAAGAGGGCATGCCGGGAGCAAGCGAAGAGTACATGCCGGGGACAAGAGAAGTGGGCGTGCCGGGGACAAGAGGGGAGGGCATGCCGGGACCGAGAGGGGTGGAAGCGCCGGGTTCGGAAGGCACCGTGGCGGAGGTGGGCTGCTGTGGATAGTTCGCCGGTTGTGGAGACGGTTGCGTTGGCGCGGACGGCGGCGTCGCATATCGGGTTCTCGGTTCCGGATCTGAGCGCGACGGTGCGGTTCTACGAGCGGATTCTCGGGCTGGTCGTGCACGGAGAGTTGGCCGGGGGCGGGGTGCGGCTGGGCTGGGGCACCGGCCATCACGTCGTCGACCTGGTCGAGGGCGAGAAACGGTTGCGGCACTACGGGTTCGAGGTGCGCGACGCCGGCGGCGTGGCGGGTATCGCCGGGCGGCTGTGGTCGGGCGGATATCCGGTCGAGGACCTGGATCCGGCATACATCGACGCGGCATCCGGTGTCGCGCACGGCATCTCGACCGTCGACCCGGACGGCACCGAGGTCCATTTCCACGGCACCGTGCTGCGGCAGGGGGAATCCGCCGCCGACACCGGATACCGGCCCGTCCGATACCAGCACCTCACCCTGGGCACCGACGACGTCGAGGCGATGGTGGCCTTCTACGTCGGCGTGATCGGCTTCCGCCTGTCCGACGAACTCGACGACGGGCGCTTCGCATGGCTGCGCAGCGACCGCGATCACCACAGCCTGGCGGCGGTGCAGGTCGGTCGCGGCGGCGACATCGACCACTACTCCTACGACCTGTCCGAGTGGGCGGACTTCAAGGCGTGGTGCGACCGGCTCACCGACGAGGGCGTCGACATCACCTGGGGCCCCGGCCGCCACGGTCCGGGCAACAACCTGTTCGTCTTCTTCGACGACCCCGCGGGCAATCACATCGAGCTGTCGGCCGAGATGGAGAAGTTCCACGACGACCACGCCGCCTACGTGCCGCGACGATGGAAACCCAACCCGCACACCGTCAATCTGTGGGGCGGCCAGACCCCGGCCTGGCGCTCACAGATGCACGACCAGCCAGGCGAGACCGCCGAGCCAGACGATCGCCGCACCGATCAGGGCAATGCGTAACCCCAGGCGAAACCAGGCTCGTCGACGCACGCGGTGTCCTCATTCCATTCCGACCAATACTTACTATCTCCGTACGTAGATAGTAATGAGGTCGGGCGCCCGCGCCCAAATCGGCTAGCCGCGCCCCGCGAGCTGGGCGACCACGTCCATCGCCTCCCACATCTCGGCGAATCCCGTGGTGAGCGGGGACAATCCGACCCGGATGCCGTCCGGCGGCCGGAAATCGATGACGACGCCCGCATCGATGAGGCGCGGGGCGAGCGCGGCGGCCTCGGGATGGGCGAGGGTGACGTGCCCGCCCCGGCGGGCGGGATCGCGCGGCGAGGCCACCCGAATGCCGTGCGGCGCAAGCCGTTCGTCGGCCAGCGCGACCACCGTCTCGGTGAGGGCGACGGCCTTGGCGCGAATGCGCTCGATACCGGCCTCGGCCACCAGCCTCACGCCCTCGTCCACGCCGATCATGGCGGTGATCGGCGGCGTGCCGGACAGCAGCCGGCGCACCCCCGAGGCGGGCCGGTACTCGTGCCGCATGGCGAACGGATCGTCGCCGCCCATCCACCCCCACACGGGTTGGCGGAAGTCCTCGTGATGCTCGGCGCGCACATAGCCGAAGGCCGGTGCGCCGGGGCCCGCGTTCAGATACTTGTAGGTGCAGCCGACCGCGAAATCGACTCCCCAGGAATCCAATTCGAGCGGCACACAGCCCACGCTGTGGCACAGGTCCCACACCACCAGCGCGCCGTGCCGGTGCGCGAGCGCGGTGAGCGCAGGCAGGTCGGCGATCCACGCCGAGCGATATGCGATGTGCGAGAGCGTGACCACCGCGGTGTTCTCGCTCAGCTGCGCCGCCAACTCCGCGGCCGTCACGCCCGCGTCGGGATCGGAGTCGATCCAGCGCACGGTCAGGCCGAGTTCGGCGGCGACGCCCTGCACGATGTAGCTGTCGGTGGGGAAGTTGTGCCGATCGGTCACGATCTCGGTGCGGCCGGGCCGCAGCGCCAGCGCGCCGCGCAGCAGCTTGTACAGGCACACGCTGGTGGAGTCGGCGATCACCACCTGACCGGGCGCCGCGCCCAGCGTGGCGGCCGCGAGCCGGTCGCCGATCTGTTCGGGCAGCGTCATCCACCGCTCCGACCACGACCGGATCAACCGGCTCCCCCACTCCTCGGTGACCAGCGAATGCAGCCGCCGCACGGTGGCTTTCGGCGGCCGCCCGAGAGAGTTGCCGTCGAGATAGGCGACCAGGCCGGGATCGGTCGGCGGGACGAACCGGTCGCGGAAGCCGCGCAGCGGGTCCTCGTCGTCGAGGCGACGCGCGTCCGCCAGGGAGGTCGTCATCGGCTTCCTTCCGAAAATGTCGTTACAGTCGGGGGCGTGCATTGGGACCAGATGACCGCGACCACGGAAGACCTGCGTAAACGGGCGACGCGGCTGCGGCGCGGGATCGGGCAGCTCGGCGTGCTGGAGTCGATCATCAGCGCCGCGGACGGTCCGTGGCTCGGCGCGATGGACGCCGACGGGCGCGGCACCGCGGAACTGCGGATGCACCTCGCCGGACGCTACCGCCTCACCGCCGTGGTGACCAGCGCCGGGAAGCTCAATCTCGTGCAGATGAATACGCCCACCGAGGACGAGCGGGTGCTGTCGGGCAAACCCGCGCTGCGCCGCGGCTGGGACGACGCCGAGCCCATGCCCAAACAGCCCGAATGGCTGGAATACGTGGTGGCGTGGGTGAAGAATGCCAGCCACGACGTGGACCGCCGCGCGGTCCTGGAATGGCGCCTGGACGGAGCCGACCGCAAGCTCACCACCATGAACGACACCATCGAGAGCCTGCGCGCCAGCCTCACCGAACGCGAACAGCTCCGCGACGAGGTGGCCGCCGAGGTGGCGCAGCTGCGCGCCGACCTCGCCGCCCTCGCCGCCCTCGCCGCGGAGCCTGCCGCGGATATCAGAGCAGTCCCAGATGCTCCAGGTTCGTGACATATCCGACGACCACGGCCGGGCCGACGTGCGGAATGTCTTTGTCGGGCCCGATCTTCGCCTCCTGCACGGCGGCGCGGAAGCGATCGGTCACGGCGATCGCACCGTTGAGCGGCGGCGTCGGATGCTGGTAGTTGTGCAGTAGCGGCAGCAGCGATGCCTTGCGCTGCCGTTCGGGCAGCGCGCGCAGTTTCGTCTCGAACTGCTCCAGCCAGGACCGGTAGTCGGCGATGCGGTCGATCCGGTAGCCCGCCTCGACCAGCCAGTCCACGTACTGGTCCAGCCCGATCCCGTCGTCGTGCGGGTTCATCACGTGATAGGTCGAGAACCCTTCGCCCACACCGAGTTCGGCGACCGCGGCGGCGATGAAGTCCACCGGCAGGCCGTCGTAGTGCGCCCGCTGCCGGTGGCCGTCGGCGTCGAGTTCGTAGAACGACTCCGGCGCGATACCGGTGGCGACCAGGCTGAGCATGAGCCGGGTGAACATGTCCGGCAGGTTCAGCTGCCCGATCGAGACGCCGTCGGCCAGGATCATGTCGCAGCGGAACACCGCCACCGGCAGCCCGACCAGATCGTGCGCCTCGCGCAGCAGCACCTCCCCGGCCCACTTGCTGTTGCCGTACCCGTTGGCGTAGCTGTCGTCGATCCGCCGGACGGCGCTGATCGCCCGCACATCGGCGTCCTCGGTGAACGCCGCCGGTTCGATCTGGTCGCCGACGCCCACGGTGGAGATGTAGTCGTAGGACTTGATACGGCCGGTGAGCGCCAGCCGGATCAGCTCCGCGGTGCCGATCACATTGGGGCCGAACAGTTCGCTGTAGGGCAGCACGTGATTGACCAGCGCCGCGGGATCCACGATCAGGTCGACGGTATCGGCCAGTTCCCGCCAGGTCTGCTCGTCCAGGCCGAGATTCGCGCTGCCCTTGTCACCGGCCAGCACCCGCAGATGCCGTTGCGCCAGCCCCCGGTAGCGCTCCCACAGCGCGGGATCGCCGCTGTCGAACACGCGGTCCAGGCGTTCGCGCGCCGCCGCGTCGTCGGTCGCGCGGACCAGGCAGATCACGGTGCCGTCCTGCTGGGCGACCCGCTCCAGCCACTCCAGCGCGAGATACCGGCCGAGGAAACCCGTTGCGCCGGTGAGCAATACGGTGCGCACCGGACCGGTCGCCCGGGGCAGCGAGGGCGCGGCGGCCAGTACCGCCGGATCGATGAACCGGTCCAGGGTGAGATCGCTCGCGCGCACCTCGGTCGCGGTGGCCCCGTGCACGCTCGCGAAGGTGGGGCGCGCGCCGCGGGTCGCGGACTCGTGCTCGATGTACTCCGCGAGCGCCCGCAGATCGGTGGCCGGGCCGACGATCACACCGACCGGCACCTCCACCTCGAAAATGGAGTTCAGGGTATTGCCGAAGGTCAAGGCGGACAACGAATCTCCGCCCAGATCGGTGAAGCGCGCATCCGCCGCGACATCGGCGACCGCGACCCCCAGCAGCGCCGCCGCCGCCCGGGTGACGGTCTCCAGGGTGGGCCGGTCGGCCGCGCCCTCGTGCAGCGCGCGCAGCTCGGCGGCCTGCCCCTGCGCCAGGTCGTGATACAGCTGCTCGAGGCGTTCGCCGTAGTGCTGCTTGAGCTTCGGCCGCGCCAGCTTGCGAATGCCGGTCAGCAGGCCGTTCTCCACCGTGAAAGGCGTTGTCTCGATCAGGAAGTCGCGCGGCACCTCGTAGGACTGCAAGCCCACCTCTGCCGCGATGGCCCGAAGCCCTTCGGTCACACGGGATTTCACCGCCGCCTCGTCCCCGGCCAGCGCCTTCTCGGTCGGCACCACGACCGCCAGCAGATACGGCCGGGAGCTGTTGCCGTAGACATAGATCTGCTCGATCACCGGGCTCGCGGCGAAGGCCGCCTCCAGCTTCGACACCGTCACGAACTCGCCCTGCGACAGCTTGAGCACGTTGTTACGGCGATCCAGATACCGCAGTTCGTCGGGCGCGACCTCGGCGACGACATCGCCGGTGTGGTAGTAGCCCTGCTCGTCGATCACCTCCGCGGTGACCTCGGGCCGCCGGAAATAGCCGGGGAACAGGGTCTCGGTGAGCAGCAGCAGCTCGCCGCGCGGGTACGGCCGATCGGTGCTGTAGTAGCCGAGGTCGGGGACGTCGGCGAGCTTGTAGTCGCGTACCGGCGGGCGCAGCACCCGGCCGTCGACGAAGATGCCACCGGCCTCCGTGGAACCGTAGAGCTCGATCACGTGGGTGCCCAGCAGCCGATCGGCGAATTCGTACACCTCGGCCGAGATCGGCGCCGACCCGGTCAGGCCCGCGAGCGCGCGGCCGCCCAGCACGTCCCGCCGCAGGACGGTCAGCGCCTCGTCCGGGGTGTACCGGTCCAGCGCCCGCTGATACTCCTGGAACAGCAGCTCCCACACGCGCGGCACGAACTGCAACTGCGTCGGCCGGATCAGCGCCAGATCCTCGAGGAAGGTCGACATATCGCTCGAGCCACCGAAATACGCGATGCCGCCGCGGCCCAGCGTGCCGAACACGGTGGCCCGGCCCATCACGTGGCTCATCGGCATGAAGTTCAGGGTGATCCACGCGCCCGGCGCGCGGTCCTCGTCCTCCAGCCCGAAACCGCCGCGCCACAGCCGGATCGCCAGGCTCTCGGGGTACATGGCGCCCTTCGGCGCGCCGGTGCTACCGGAGGTGTAGATCAGCAACGACAGCGGATCGTCCGTGACCGGGGGTTCGGGGGTGAACCCGCCCGCGCCGCGATCGGCCACGGCCGCAAGCGATTCCAGCACCACGCCACTGCCCGCCAGCCGCTCGGCGGCGGTATCGAACAGCTCGCGCTGCGCATCCACCTCGGGCAGGTAGTCGAAGACCACCAGCCGGGCGGGCGCGAATCCGGTCAGCGCGAGTTCCACCGCGTCGAGCAGGTGATCGATGCTCGCCGCCGCCACCCGCGGCTCGGTCTCGACCACGATCGGGCGCAGCTGCTGCGCCGACGAACTGGCCTGTAGCGGCACCGACACCGCGCCCAGCTGCGTCAGCGCCAGATCGACCACCGTGTAGTCGATGCTGGTGAACCCCAGGATGACGACCCGATCCCCCGGGCTCACCAGCGAATTCCCGTCCGGGTCACGGCGCAGCCCGCCCGCGACCGCGGCGATCCGCTCGCCCAGTTCCCGGTAGGTCACCGTCTCCAGGCGCCTGGTCAGCCGGGCGACACGGCGGCCGGTCCCGGGTTCGGCGACCACCTCCACCGCGCGCGCTCCCAGCGCCGGTCGATCGGCATAGCCGTCGAGGGCCGCGCGCACAACCTCCGGCAACCGCAACTCCGGATCGTTGACGCGGGCCGCGACCGCTCTGTCCGAACGGGCCCCGGCGTACTGCGCGTCGGTCGCCTCCAGCTCGGCAATCCGTTCTACTACACGTTCGTCCACCATCATCACGACCTCTCCAACCACGACGAGCGGAACAGCAGCGATAAACAATTAGTTTCGGACAACAAGTGTCGACCCGAGTCACGGTACGCCTGCGGGCCCCGGTCCATCAAGGCCGTCCCCGCGAGACGTAACCCAGCCCACTCTCACCCCGCGCCGATCGACCCGGGACGCGCCGCCGGGTCGAAACATTCAGTGGGGCAAAACAATTGGCGGACCGAAAAGGATGGCACGGTTAACCGCGACACCGCGTACCCGCGGCATCGCCCTGTGCAATGCTCTCCCGAATGGAAGTATTTCGCCGTTGGCCAGGAAATTTTCCCCGCTACGCCGCCGAGGAATCGTCCAGTTCCCGGGCGAGGTCGGTGGCAAGGTCGGCCGAGGTGGTGAAGTGGATCGGGCGGATGCCCACAGTCGCTGCGGCCGTGAGATTTTCCGGGCGGTCGTCGATGAAGACCACCCGCTCGGCGGGGGCGCCGAGGCCGTCCAGCACCCGGTGGTAGATGTCGGGGTCCGGTTTGGCGAGGCGGAGGTCGCAGCTGAAGTACAGCTGCCGCAGCGGTGTCAGCTCCGGCAGGTCCGCGAGGGCGGCGGCGATAGTGCGCGGGGCGTTGGACAGCAGCGCCATCGGCCGGTCGCGGGCGGCCAGCGCGCGGATGATCTCGGTGGTCCCGGCGTCCAGGTGCAGCCAGCTGCGCACGTCGAGATCGGCGAGCAGCTCGATCCGGTCATGGTCCCAGCGGGTTTCGAGATCGGCGGCGATGGCCCGCCAGTAGTCGGCGGTGGTGTACGAGCCGTCGTCGAAGGGGCGGCGGTGATTCCAGTACGCGGCCCAGAACGCCTCCGGGTCGACCCCGGCCGCCCGCTCCAGCGCGGCGCGGTCGGCGTCGGGTTGGTCGCGGCTGATCACGCCGCCGTAGTCGAACAGCACCCAGGTCTCATCCGTCATACCCGCAATCATGATCGATGACGAGTAACTTTGACGATCATGCGGCCCGACGGCGACTTCTGGAACACCGAATGTGGTGTCGGGTCCCTGGATTTGCAGGTCGCCGCCGCCCGCGCCATGGCCGCCCGGGGCCCCGACCCGCTCGCGGTCGACCCCTTCGCGGAGATCTTCCTGCGCGCCGCGGGCGGCGAGTGGGCCGCGCTGCTCGACCACGCCGCGGCCGACAATCCGTTGACCGACAACGACTTCGGCGTGTTCTTCCAGGAACTACAGGCGGCCCGCATCCACTACTTCGACCACTACCTCCGCGACGCAACGAATTCCGGGCTGCGCCAGGTGGTGATCGTGGCGGCGGGCCTCGACGCGCGCGCCTACCGCCTGTCCTGGCCCGACGACACCGTCGTCTACGAGGTGGACCGCCCCGCGGTGCTGGAGTTCAAGCAGCGGGCCATATCCGGCGCCGGACACAAACCTCGGACCGAGCGCCGCGAGGTGCCGGTCGACCCGGACGGCGCGTGGCCACCCGCGTTGCGCGAGTGCGGTTTCGACCCGCGCGCCGGGACCGCCTGGCTGATCGAGGGCCTGCTACCGTACCTGTCGACCGACTCCCGGGCCCGGCTGTTCGAATCCGTCGACGCGCTCAGCGCCTCCGGCAGCCGGATCGCGGCCGACGAGCGCGGCGTGGCCCCGCCGGAGGTGATCGCCGCGGCCGAGGCCGAATCCGGCGGCGGCGACTGGATCCGGTTGATCTACAGCGAGACTCACACCGAGGCGGCGACCTGGTTCGCCGCCCGCGGCTGGACGAGCGAGCGCATCGCCCTGCTGGACTACCTCGCCCGGCACGGCCGCCTGTCCGCCGAACCCGGCGCCGGGCCGACGGCGCCGCGCTCGCTGGCGGGACTGATCACGGCCGTTCGTCCCTGACCGCGGCGGGCCGAATTCCGTCCAGCACGGTGTCGATGACCTCGCCCACGAAGCGGTCGTCGAGCGCCGCGTGCCCGTGCAGCATGCGGTGGTAGATCGGGCCGTAGAGCAGGTCCAGCACCACCTCGATGCGGATGTCGGGGGACACCTCGCCGCGGCCGATGGCGCGTTGCAGGATGAGCCTGCCCTCCTCGCGGCGGTTCTCCACGAACCGGCTCCGGTACTCCAGCGCGAAGTCCGGGTCGGACAGCACCTCCGCCAGCAGGCCGACGAAGACGCGGCCGTACGGGCGGCGCGCCACCAGGTTCGCCCACGGCAGCAGCAGGCCGCGCAGATCCTCGCGCAGCGCACCGGTATCCGTGGCGGGCGGGACGGCGGCCCACTCCCGGTACAGCGCGTCCATCGCCAGGCTCTCCTTGGTCGGCCACCAGCGATAGATGGTCGCCTTGCTGACCCCGGCGGCCGCGGCCACCGCGTCCATGCCGGTGCCCGCGAGCCCCCGCTCGAGCAGCAGGGTCATGGTGGCGTCCAGGGTGGCCTCGCGGGCCCGTTCGCTGCGGGGGCGGCCGCGCCGCGCCGCCGGGGTGGTCATCCTCGGATCTCCTGGGTTCGGAACGGTCGGGGTATTCAAAAATTGCACTATCAGTTTCGTAATTATAGCCGACCGGAAGTTCTTACACTCTCCTCAGGCGCGCGGTTCGTCGAGCGCGCTAGCCTGGCAGTAACTGAACTCTTAGTTTCGAAAATGGAGGAAGCGCTATGACTGCCGCAGACCGGAGCCCGGCGACCGCGCAGCACGTCCTGCACGCGATCGACGGGGCGCTCGCCCGCAGGCTCGCCGTCGAGGCGATCGGCACGTTCTTTCTGGTCTTCACCGTCGGCACCGCGGTACACAGCGGCAGCGCGCTCGCGCCGCTGGCCATCGGGGCGGCGCTCGCGGTGATGATCTACGCGGGCGGGCACATCTCCGGCGGGCACTACAACCCCGCCGTGACCATGGCCGCGCTGGTCCGCGGCCGGATCGAGGCGAGCGTCGCCACCGGCTACTGGGTGGCCCAATTGGCGGCGGGCGTGGTCGCGGCGCTGATCGTCCGCGCGGTCACCGGCCCGGCCGCGGACCGTTCGCTGAGCCCGTCCGGCCACCTGCTGGCCGGGGCGCTCACGGTGGAGTTGCCGTTCACCTTCGCCCTGGCCTACGTGGTCCTGAACGTGGCCACCAGCGCCGACCACCCCCGAAACTCGTTCTACGGCTTGGCCATCGGCGGCACCGTCGCCGCGGGCGCCATCGCCGTCGGCGGCATCTCCGGCGCGGCATTCAACCCCGCCGTAGTCCTGGGCGGCATGACCATGGGCCTCTTCGGCCCTGTCACGCTCCTGTACGTCATCGCCGAACTGGTCGGCGGAGCCCTCGCGGGCTTGGCCTTCCGCGCATTAAACCCGAGCGATCGGTAGCGCGACCCACGCCACCCTCCCCACCATGTTCCCGACACGCCCCCACCATCTTCCCGGCATGCCCCACCATCTTCCCGGCATGCCCCACCATGTTCCCGGCATGCGCCCCACCATGTTCCCGGCATGCTTTTGGCCGGGAACCCCCAACTAGAGTGGAAGCAGCAACAATCAACGATCCGCGAAAGGGGAACGACCGGTGACGATCCCCCTGCTCGGCGAGGACGGCCTGCCGCTCGAGTACCTCCTCATCGGCCTAGGCTGGGACCCCCTGAATCGTCGCCGCTGGTACGGATCCCTCCGCGTCGCAGTCGATCTCAATCTCGCCGTACTGCTGTTCGCCGACGACCGCCTAACCGACGTCGTCTATCACGAGCAGCTCACCTCCACCGACGGCGCGGTCCGCCTGCTGGGCGACAATGTGACCGGCGAGGGCCCCGGCGCGGACGAGGTCGTCACCGTCGACCTGACCCGCCTGTCCCCCGCCGTCACCACCGTCATCCCGCTCGTAACCTGTTACACCGGACAGACTTTCGAGCAGGTCGACAACGGCTTCTGCCAGTTGGTCGACGCCGCCTCCGAGGCCCGGATCGCCCGCTACGACCTGCCCCGCGGCCCGCACACCGGCCTGGTGGTCGGCGCGCTGGACCGCGCCGACCCGGCCTGGCGGTACCGCGAGATCATGCGACCGCTCGACGCGAGCCATCCCGTGGACGCGATCCCGCACGTCCGGCGGTACCTCGCGCCGGGCGACCCGGGCTAGGCGGGAATCAGCCTGCCCATCGAGTGGATTTCGTCCACATCGCCACCCGTGACGAAGGACCAGGGCGCGGTGAAGAAGCCCTTGTTCCCCCAATCCGGACCCCACGAATTCTGAATGGTGACACCCTTGGCGTCATAGGCCACGATGGTGACCTCGTGACCGCCGAGAATACGCTCGTTCGGCGACGGATCGTAATTGTAATTGCTGCCGTTCAAATTCTCGAAACTCTCCCGGACATCGAATCCGATGGGCACGGGCAGACCGGAGGCGATGGCCTGCTTGATATTCGTCACAATATCGCCCTTGGTGAGGTCCTTGGCGCCGGAGAGTTTGTAGTGCGCGGCATTGGCGCGCTCCTTGGCATCGGGCTGGGTGGTGTAGTCGAAATCGCCCTGCCAGTAGTCGGACTTGGTATCGATGCCCTGCTGCTGTTCCATCGGCAGCGCGACGCCCGCATAGGTGCCGGTATCGTTGCCCTTCGCGATCTGGGAATAGATGAACATCGGGGCCATCGGCCCGCCGGAAATATTCTGCTCGTTCAGCAGCACGCCGTAGCCGCTGTAGCCCGTCGCCCAGGCGACACACGACCCGACCGGCCCCTGATCGCCCGCGGGCAGCGCGTACTGCTGCAACGAATAGGACGCGGGCGGCGCGCCGACGGCGCCGACCTGCACCGGCAGCGTCAGGCCGACGCTGGTGTCGCGGCTGCGGCTGTCCTTGGCGGCCGCGGTGTCGAGCCCCAGCGCGTGGTGCTTCAACTCCGGGGCCGGGGCGCCCGCGGCCACCCCGGCCGTCGCGATGCCGACCCCCATCGCGAATACCACGGCAGCGGACAAACTCGAGTAGCGCAAGGTTCCTCCTGCTGGAATTTCGCATGAGGCATCCACCCCACGCGAATGGGTGAATCTTCGAAAGGGTTCGACTCGGTCGGGCACATGCGCGACTTATCGCTTCAGGATGGAAGCATCATCGAACTGGACGAGGAGTTTTCCACACGATCGCCGACCTGGCAACAAATAATTTCTGCAAGATCGTTAACTCCGGGTTGAGAACGATGTCGGACCTGTAAAACTGCACAATCTGGCAGCTGCCGTTGCGCGGACCCGGACGGTTGGGTATCTTCCGAGCACAATTGTTCCGGAAGGACGGACCGCCGTGGGGTTGAAATGGAAACTTATCGGCCTGCTCACCGCCGTTTCGGCTGTTCTCGCGTGCGGCGGCACCGCGGCCGCCGATCCCGCGGCCACCGATCCGGCCCCGGCCGGGCGATCACACGGCCTGACGGTCACCCTGGATCTGCCCCGGGTCCCCGAGCCCCGCTCGGGCGCGTTCGGCGCGCAGACCCTCCCGTACCTGCAACAGACCCAGACGCACGATCAGTGGTGCTGGGCGGCCGACGGCTCCTCGATCGCCACCTACCTGAGCAGGCCCATCACCCAGAACGACTACTGCAAACTTGTGCACGGTGCCGATTCCGCGGGCGCGTGCCCGAATCAGCAGGCGTCGCTGGAGCAGGTCGCAGCGGCCTTCCACCAGATCGGCTTCGATGCGGCTGTGGGAGCGCCGTTCTCGATGACGAAGGTGGTCGACGAGGTCTCGGCGAACCGCCCCGTGATCGCCGGAATCGCCTGGACGGCGGGCGGCGGCCACGCGCAGGTGATCTACGGATACGACGTGGCCGCCGACACCATCACCTACGGTGACCCCTGGCCGACCTCGCGGCGCAGCGTCACCCAGACCATCGGTTCGTACACGCAGAATCCCGACTGGATATGGTTCGGCGAGGATTACGGCATCGCCCCGCGATGAGACTGCGCGCCGCCCTCTGCGTGGGCGCGGCCGCCCTGATCCTGCCGGGATGCACCCACCCCAAGCCCGCCCCCGCCCCCGCGTGGGTGTCCGCACCGGATCTCCCCGCCATCGACCGCACCCTGGATTCGCCCAGCGTGCGGCGGCTCGCGGAATCGTTTCTCCGCTCCCAGGATCCGGCCCGCGCCGCCGCCGGAAACACCGCGATCCGGCGGTCCGGCACCCCGGTCACGGTCTACGCGACCAACCCGGGTTTCGTCGCCGACCCGGCCGCCCCGCTGGACCGCGCCGGAGTCGCCTCGTATATCGCCGTCCCGGTACGTATTTCGGACCGCCCCGAAACCGACACCGTGCAATTGGTCCCGACGCCGTCCTACCCGCCGCGCGCCGTGGCGACCGGTACGGAGGAAACGACCCAACCGCTCCCCGCGAATTCCCGATTGCTACTGGACTATCCGACACACACCTGGTTCGCCTGGACGCGGTCCGAAATCACGGTGCTCACCCCCGGAACCGTTCCGATGCCGAAGGGCCGGGTATTCGACGCGGCCCAATTCCGCGGCTGGATGGCGTCGCGCTGATCCAGTACCTACCCGCCCACGTTCGCGTCCTCCTGGCCTTGGATCCTCACATCCGTCTCGCCGAGACTGATGTCGGCGTCGTACTTGTCACCGTGTTTTCCCGGCCCCAAGTTGGTCGCGAAGACGGCGAAGTGTGGTTTCCCGTCGCATGTCAGCTTGTTGGTCTCGCCCTTACCGGTTTTGCCGTTCGCCTTGTGCGTCAACGTCACTTCGATCTTCGGGTTTTCTATGCCGCTGCATTCATACGCGGCAGTGACCTCGCCGTTGGCGTGATTGACCTTGAGCACCGCGACATTGGCTTCGCCCGCATCGGGCCTGGCACTGGCGATCGGCATGCACACCAGCGCGGCACCGGTGGACAACGCGAACGCGCCGAGCAGCATCCTCACAGAGCTTCCCCTCTTCGTCGGTATGTGAAGGTATCTCTGTACATTCGTGATCACAGCGCTCCGGGATGGGTGTCGCGCCGCCCGAAACGACAAAGCCCCACCGGACTTCCGGCAGGGCTGTCGACGTACCCGAGCTCAGACGCGGTCGAACTCACCATCTTTCACGCCCGAGGTGAAGGCATCCCACTCGGCAGGAGTGAAGACCAGCGCCGGTCCGGCGGGGTCCTTCGAGTCGCGCATACCAACCAGACCCCCACCCAAGTGCGCCACCTCCACGCACGCATCCTTGCCTGAGCTGCGGCTGGACTTGAACCACTTCGCATCGGTCAGGTCAACATTCACGCTGATGCTCCTCCGCTATCTCCAGGATTTTTTGCCTGGACTCCGCAGTACCCAACGCTACACGGGAGATCTCCCGCAAGGCGTCTCGATAGGGCCGCACCTCCTCCTCTTCACGCTCGAAGTAGAGGTCCCCTACGTACTCTTCGACGTACACGATGGGCGACACCGCAGCCTTGGACTGCGGCAGTGGCGGGAACTCCAGAAGACTGCACGCGCCCACCATGACCCCGAGGCGTTGACGGGCGTCGAATGGCACGATGCGAATCGAAACATTCTGTCTCTCAGACAGTTTCGCAAGGTGGCGGGCTTGCTCAGCCATCACGGCGGCGCCGCCCACCCGGTCCCGAAGCACGGCTTCCCAAAGGAGGGCGTCCAAATGAAACTCTGGATCCTCGAGCTTCGCTTGTCGCCTGACCACGAGTTCGACTCGCTGATCGATCGTCTCGGCCGAGAGCTGCGGAATCTCGGACCATGCGATGGCCCGCCGGTACTCCGGGATCTGGAGCAATCCCGGAAGGATGGTAGTTCTCCATACGGTCAATCTATTCGCGGCATCCTCTAGTGCGAGATAATGATCGAAGTCCGCCGGAAACTCGTCCGCAAAGCCTCGCCACCACCCACCGCCCTGTTTTGCCGCTTTCCGAACATCACGAGACAGCCCGAGCACCATTTTGCGTTCCTTGTTGGTGACCCGGTAGGCATCACAAAGAATATTCAAAAATACATCGTTCGGGCGGGTGGTCTCGCCGTCCTCCAGGCGGCCGATGGTCTGAGGGGACACGCCGATCAGTCTTGCCGCCTCGGCCTGCTTGACCTTTGCGCGTTCACGAAGCTTGTGCAACTGCCGACCGAGCGCTCTACGTGCGAGGGTAGATCCAGTGGCCATTTCGTTAGCCTCACTATTTTTGGTGTACGCCTTTGCGGAATGTTCCGTTGCGGAAGCCCCTGTTTCGGGGCGTTCCGAAATTTAAGTATGGCACCTCTGACGCGGATCTTCCGCGTCAGAGCTTCCGACCGTTCTCGGACCGGAGTAGACCTATGGGGCCAATATCCCACTACCATTGGTATGCGAGACGCATATGAAATATGAAAACGGCGCACGCGGCGCCTGTCCCTGCCCATACAAGGTGGATCTGAACCAGCTGCGCCCGAAAGAAATTCCCCCGTTGCTGTTCAATTACCAGCTTCACCAGGGCCACGAATGCGGCACCGAAAGTATCCTTCGGGAGATATGTCGTCGGCGCGGCTACCTGTCCTGACAGGTCACTCACGGCAGCGAATACACGACCAGGACCTGTTCCGGGGCATCTGCGACGGTGAAGGCGGCGTGGATGAGGGTGAGGAGGCCGTGGGTGGGATGGCGAATTTGTTTGGCGCCGGAGCGATTTGACGCGATGTCGTATCGCGACCACCAGGCGTTCGCTTCGGGGCTGCCCGCGCGGAGTTCGGCGGCGAGGCGGGTGAAGCGCTCGTCGCCCGGGTGTCGCCCGGCATTGGTTCGCAGTCGCGCCAGTACCGATTGCGCTACCTCCGCCCAGTCGACCAGCACGTGGCGGGATTCGGGGTCGAGGAATACCCAGCGTGCGAGATTCGGGTGCTCGGACGAAACGAACAGTCCCGGAAAGTATTCGGTGGCCGCGTCGTTACACACCAGCACGTCGGTGGTGGCGCCGGTGATGTATGCGGGGGCGGGGGCGACCAGGGCGGGGATCGCCGCGACCGGTGCGGCGACCGTCTCGGCGGGGGCCGGTGCGGCGGGTAGGGGCTCGCGGGCCGTGCCGTCCGCCAGTGCGCGCAGGTGGGTGCGCTCAGCTCCGGTGAGCCGCAACGCATTCGCGATCGCCGCCAGTACCTGATCCGACGGATGGACGTCCCGGCCCTGCTCCAGGTACGCGTACCACGTGGTGCTGACTCCCGCGAGCACCGCGAGTTCTTCGCGGCGCAGGCCGGGGGTGCGCCGCCGGGGCGAGCCGGGCAGGCCCATCTCCTCCGGGGTGGTGCGCTCGCGGCGTGCCCGCAGGAAGCTGCCGAGTTCGCGGCGCGCCGCCGCTCGATGCTCGCTCGTCATCGTGTCACTCCCGATTCCACCATCACGCGGCCCTGGATACCACGCCGGGCCGCGCGTGAACTAGTGGTCATGAAGGCATGGCAGATGATGACGCCGGACAGTGGACTGCGCCTCGCGGAGGTGCCCGAGCCCCGGCTGCGCGGCGGCGGGGCCACCCTGGACGTGCTGGCCGTCCAGATTCCCGCCTACACCGATGTGCTGGTGGCGGGCGGACGCGGCGGGTTCCCGACCCCGATCGTGCTGGGCCCCACCGGAATCGGGCGCGTCACCGCGACCGCCGACGACGTGTTCGGCGTGCGGCAGGGCGATATCGTCGTGGCGACCGGCCTGTTCCGGTCGGGCCGGACCAGCGATCCCGAGGAGGCGCTGCTGGGCTGGACGGGGATCGGCGGCGACGGCCGGGCCACCCCGGTCACCGATCGCATGCGCGCGGTGTGGCGCGACGGCATGTTCGCCGAGCGGGCGGTGCTGCCGGAGCGGACGCTGGTCGCGCTGCCGGGCGCGGACGCCTATCCCGTAGAGCGGCTGGCGTTTCTGCCGTGGCTGGGCGTCGCGGCGGAGGCGGTCGAGCGGGCCGGGGTGCGCGCCGGGCAGATCGTCGCCGTGGTCGGTGCGACGGGTCAGCTCGGCGGGGCGGCGGTGCTGGTCGCGCTGGCGCGCGGGGCGGCGGCGGTGGTCGCGTACGGCCGCAATCGAGAATCGCTGGACGCGCTCGCGGGCCTTGATCCGCGCGTGATCCCGGTGCCGCTCACCGGAAATCGCGGTGTGGACGGCCAGGCGATCGCCGCCGCCGGACCGATCGACGCGGTAGTCGACGCCCTCGGCGCGGTCCCGACCCCCGACCCGACCATGGCCGGATACGACGCCCTCCGCCCCGACGGCACCTGGGTCCTGGTGGGCGGCGTCCGCCAGAACCTGCCAATCCCCTACGGCGACTTCATGCACCGCCGCCTCACCCTCCGCGGCTCCTGGATGTGCCGCGACACCACCCTCCTGACCCTATGGTCCATGCTCCGCACCGGCGTCCTGAATCTCTCCCCCTTGAACATCACCACCGTCTCCCTCGACACCCCCACCACCGCCCTCACCACCGCCGCCAACTCCCACAGCCTCACCATCGTCGTCCTCATCCCCTGATCCCGGCCAAAAGCACGCCGGGAACAAGAGAAGGACCACGTCGGAACCGAGAGAGGGGACCACGCGGAGAACAAGCCGGGAGGACCACGATCCCGGCATGTCTCCTCCAGTTCCCGGCGTGCTTTTGGCCGGGAACTCACCGCTCACGAAACCGGTACGCCCCCCGGTTCCCGGCATGCCCCCAGCCGGTTCCCGGCGCGCCCCAGGTTCCCGACCCACCTCCTCCCAGTTCCCGGCACACTTTCCCTGAGGCCCCGGCACACTCCCCCAGTTCCGGCACACTTCTCCCGAGTTCCCGACACACTTCCCCCTAGTCCCGGCACCAAGTTCCGGCACGCTCCCCGAGTTCCCGGCATGCCTCCCCCGGGTTCCCGGCATGCTTCGACCGGGAACCCACCCGCGAAAGTGGAAACGGCACAATCTATTCCGGCGATAATCCGAGAGACATAGGGAGTTCACGATGATGCCGATCAGCCCGAGGTACCGGATGATTCGCCTGGCGGCAGGCCCGGCCGCCGTTCTCGTGGGGGCCACGCTGGCCCTGACGGCGTGTAGTAGCGGAGGTGGTGCGGGCGGGGCCACCACCGCCGGGGGCGCGGGGACGTCGGCCGCGCCGAGTGCTAGCGCGGCGGCGTCCGGGTCGGGCGGCGGCGCTCCGGCCACCTCCCCGGCGACGGAGTCCAGGTGGGCGGAAGAGTGTGCCACCAGCCAGCTTTCGGTCGCGAAGGGCCAGCAGGGCGTGGGCGCGGGACAGTTGTACGTGACGGTGGTCTTCACCAACTCCTCCGGCATCGCCTGCGCCCTGACCGGCTACCCGGGGGTCTCCTACGTCACCGAATCCGGCGACCAGTCCGGCAATCCGGCCACCCGCGCGGAGGGCCCGGTCCAGACCGTGACCCTGCAACCGGGCGACCAGGCCAGCGCGCTGCTGCACGACAGCAATGGAATCGGTGGCTACGACCCGGCCCAGTGCAAGCTCTCGCCCGCCGCGGGCCTGCGCATCTACCCGCCGGATCAGACGGCGTCGCTGTTCCTCCCGTGGCAGACCCAGCACTGCGCGGGCCCGGACATCCATTCCCTCACCATCGGCCCCATCCACCCCGGCACTGCTCCCCGGGGCTGACGGCGGCCGCTCAGTACGCGATGAACAGGATCTCGTCGCGGGAGTAGTCGTGCCCGGGGTGCTTGGCGGCCAGGTGGGCCTGGGTCTTGGCCACCAGATCGTCTTCGTCGGTGCCCGTGATGTACTCGCCGCACGGGCAGTTGAGCTTGGTCTTCATGTCACCTCTCCGATGTCGTCGGTATCGACACAGACCATCATCCACGGATACCGAAACCCTTGCACCTCAACGGCTCTGCGTCGCGGCCCCGGCCAGGCGGAGGATTTCGGAGATGACCAGGTCCGGCTCGGTGAACATGACCAGGTGGCCGGAACGGGCGGCCTCGATGTGGCGGGCGTTGGGGGTGCGGGTGGCGGTGCGGCGGTGGGCGTCGATGAGCGCCGCGCGCTCGAGCCCGCCGCGCCGCGGCATTCGCGTGCCGGAGATGACGCTCATCTCGATCTCGCCGAGGTCGATCCGCCGGTCGCGCAGCCGCCGCAGCTCGGAGGCGAAGCTGTCCTGTTCGGCGAGCAGGGTGCGGGCGGCCCGCACGGTGAAATCCTCGGCGTGGTGATCGGCCACGACATCGGCCGGTTGCGCCGCGCCCAGCCTCCCGCCGAGCCTGCGATACAGCCCGGACCCGGCGAGCACCGGCAGCAGCACGCGGGTCGCGACCCGGTTGCGCCGGGCCGCGCGCGCGAAATACAGCGCGCAGTTCTCGTCGCTCTGATCGACCAGGACCAGCCCCCGGATGCGCTCGGGGTCGGACTCCGCGGTGACCCGCACGATCGGCCCGCCCCAGCTGTGCCCGACCAGCACGTACGGGCCGGGCCCCAACTCCCGCAGCAGGGCATCGAGGTCGCCGGAGAGCCGGGCCAGCGTGCGCGGGCGCGGATCGTCGTCGCTGCGCCCGGTTCCGGCCCGGTCGTAGACGACGGTGCGGACCCGCTCGGCCACCGCCGGTTGCACCAGGCCCCAGATCGATCGCGAGAACCCCATGCCCGACTCGAAGACGACGGTCGGTTCGCCCGTCCCCCGCACCATGTAGTGCAGTCTCCGAGCGTCCTCGGTCCGGGCGAACGCGCTGCGGCCGAATGTGTGCCCCCGCCACCGCTCCTGCTCCAGGATCCCACCGACCACGCGCACCGCCCTTTCGCCCGTCCCCCGCTGGGAACGACCCCGACATCCGCGCGACCGACCCTACCCCCCGCGCGGAGCCCGTGGGGGAGCTACGATTTCGCGGCTACCGCGCGGTGGTCTGCCGCTTCGGCAGCTTCCAGCCCGGCCGCGGGAAGTGGCAGGTGTAGCCGTCCGGGTAGCGCAGCAGGTAGTCCTGATGCTCGGGCTCGGCCTCCCAGAATTCGCTCGCCGGGGTCACCTCGGTGACCACCTTGCCGGGCCACAGCCCCGAGTCCTCGACATCGGCGATGGTCTCCAGCGCGACCCGCTTCTGCTCGTCGTCGAGGTAGAAGATGGCCGATCGGTAGCTGGTACCGATGTCGTTGCCCTGGCGGTCCTTGGTGGTCGGGTCGTGGATCTGGAAGAAGAACTCCAGCAGCGCACGATAATCCGTGCGCGCGGGGTCGTAGACGATCTCCACGGCCTCCGCGTGGCCCGGATGGTTGCGGTAGGTCGGATGATCGTTGCTGCCACCGGTGTAGCCGACCCGGGTCGACACCACCCCGGGCTGCTTGCGAATCAGGTCCTCCATGCCCCAGAAGCACCCACCGGCCAGAATCGCTGTCCGCGTATCGGTCACGGTTCCTCCTTATGTGAACTGCGGTCGGTGCCATTCTCCCGGAAGTTCGCCGATGCGGGCCACCGCGCGGACCTCGCGGTCGACGGCGAACCACAGGGTCAGTGCCTCGGCGGTGCGCTCGGCGTGGATGTGCACGTCCTCGCCGAAGCGGATCGGGCGGTTGTATTCCAGGACGTAACGGTGCGGACCGGCGGTGAGATCCGGCGCGGTGGCCGCGAACTCGTGCACGCCGTCCCAGTAGGCGGTGTTGGTGAGATGCTCGAAATGGTCGATATCGCTGCGGCGCAACGGGAATCGCGCGCCCGCGGCGGACGGCAGCGGCTCGTTCAGCCACTGCCGCCAGCGTAAGCGGTGCTCGTCGGTGGTGGTGGCCAGCAGGTCGAAGAAGCGGTCGGAGAAGCGGGACGGGCTCATGGACTCCTTGTTCATATGGATCCAGAAGCCCTCGGTCTCGATCGGTCCGCCGTTGTCGGCGTCCAGCCGCACCCGCATGGTGCACCAGCGCGAGGACAGGCCCGAACACCAGCGCCGCAGCCGCAGCTCGGCGGGCCAGGCGATGGGGCGGATCACGTCGATCACGGTGCGCCGCACGATCCAGTGCGGATGCTCGCGCAGCGCGCCCACGTGCTCGAGGTGATCGACGCCCACATCCTGCAGATACCGCGCGACGCCGTCCACCCGCAGGCACTGCCGCTCGTCCAGCTCCACGGTGCCCAACCGGCGATCGACATCGAAGATGTGTCCGGCCGCGGGCACCGAGGCCAACGGCCGTAACGCCTGGTTCTCGATCACAAGCTGTTTCGTCATCGACAAGACCTCCGGACGTTCATCCGATACTGGGCAGTCGAGCACGATCCGAATTGTGATCATCGTATCCGTGCGGAGTTATCTCGTCATTCCGGGACGAGCGCGGGTTCGAGGACGGCGGTGTCCTCGGGAACGGTCTCGGGCACCTGCACCCGGTCCACGCAGCTGCGCAACAGGCGCATCATCAGCGGCAGCATGGCGACCATGAACAGCAGCCGCACACTTTGCACACTGGTTATCAGCGGCATATTCGCGTTCATGCCCTCGGCGGCGGCGATCACCGCATTGATGCCGCCGGGCGTGGTGGCCAGGTAGAGGTCGGACAGTTCCAGCGGCACGAACAGCGACAGCAGATACGCCAGCGCGGCGACCACCGCCGACAGGCCGACGATGGCGACGGTCATGCCGGGAATCATGCGAGCCATCTCCAGCACCACGGCCCGGGTGAAGCGGGTGCCGACGTCGAACCCGATCAGCACGAACAGCAGTTCCTTGAACAGATTGGTGGGCGCGTACCCGTGGCTGATGCCCAGCGCGGTGACCGCGGCGGTCAGCAGCATCGGGCCGATCAGCGCGGGGCTCGGGATGCGCAGGGAGCGGCCGAGCCGAATACCGATCAGCGACAGCACGATCGCGGTGCACACCCCCGCGACCTGGTCGCCGCGGCCGACCACCATCCAGTGCGGCAGATCGGGATCGGTGACCTGGTGGGCCGTCGTCGCCGCCACCCTCGCGACGTGACCGCCGTTGTCGAGCAGCGCGCCGATGGCCGGGGCGCTCACCGCCACCAGCATGACCCGCAGGTACTGCATGAACGCCACCTGCCGCACATCGGCGTCCATCTCGTCGGCGCACGACACCACCGCGGCCGACCCGCCCGCCAGCAGGCCCAGCGTCGCCGTCGGCAGCGTCACCTTGCAGGCCCGCGCGAACACCATCGACACCAGCACGCTCACCACCAGCGTCGCGACGGTGATGGCCAGCACCGGCAGCAGCGCCAGCCCGATCGAACTCAGCAGCGACACCTCGAGATAGCTGCCCATCAGCACCCCGAGCAGCGCCTGCACACCGATCGACACCTCGCGCGGCAGCGGGGCGGGCAGCCGCCCCGCCACCGCCAGCCCGCCGCCGACCACGATCGCGAGAATCATCTGGGGCGCGGGAAACCGCACCCGGTCGAGCATTTCGGCGACCACGAGCACCGCACCCAGCAGCGCCACCCAGCCGATCGCCTGCTTTCCCGTCATACCCGCCCGCGCGGGCCGGGGTCTTACCCGCCGGAACATACCCGACTCAACTCCGTCCGATCTTGGCGTGGCTCAATCTGAATCGGAATGTGGCGATCAGCGCACCGGCGGCGCCGACACCGAGTAATACGACACAGGGCGTGGCCACGGCGTCGAAGCCACCGCCCTCCAGGATGACCGCCCTGAACCCCTTCAGCGCCCAATACTGCGGCGTGACCGGCGACAGGCTCTTCGCCCAGTCCGGGAGCGTGTCCCGCGCGGCGATGGTGCCACCGAGACCGCCGAGGGCCAGCGAGATCGGTTGCGCGATGATCGTCAGCTGATCGATGGACTTGCAGACCGACACCAGCGCGATGCCGAACCCCCAGGTCGCTATCGATAGGCAGGCGGTCAGCAGGGCCAGCCAGACCACCGAGCCCTCGCTGTGCAGGTCGAAGACCCAGAAGGCGACGACCCACACGATCGTCAGCTGTAGTGCCGAGAACACCAGCAGCGGAAACGATTTGCCCGCGATGATCTCCGCGGCCCGCACCGGTGCGGCCCGCAGCCGATCCCAGGTGCCCCACTCGTGTTCGCGGAAGAACGAGGCGCCCAGCAGGCTGGTGATGAAGAAGGCGAACAGCACGATCGCTCCGGGACCGGCCTGTTCGACCCCGTTGGCGTGCGGGTAGCCACCCGCGAGCCGCAGCTGATACTTGTCGATCGGGGTCAGGAAGGCCATGAAGCCGATCGGCAGCACCGTCATGATGATCAGCTGCGCGGGATCGGAGCGGATGCGGTGGAAGTCCGCCCACGACAGCGCGCGCACCCGGGCGAGCGCGGAATCATGCAACAACATCGGAACTCCTTTCCGCGGCGTCCGGGACGACGATGTCGTCGTCGGGATCGGAGTCGCCCGCCGCGGCCATGATCGCCAGGTAGGCGTTCTCCAGGTTGGGGTGGTGCACCTCGGCCGACAGCAACCGATCCGCGTCGCCGCCCAGGGTGGCGAACAGCTGGGCCAGCAGCTGACCGGGAGAACCGGTGGGCACGGTGAGGATCCGCCCGTCGGTGACGGTCGCGCCGGGCAGACCCCGCCAGGCGCCCAGCCCCTCCGGCACCGAGTCCGAGAATTCCAGGCTCACAGCGGATTTCGCATAGCGCTCGACGAGTTCGGGGGCGTATCCCTCGGCCAGGATGCGCCCGTGATGCAACACCACCACGCGCGCGCCGAGTACCTCCAGCTCGGGCAGGTAGTGGGTGGCGTAGACGACCGCCGCGCCGCTGTCGGCGAGCCCGCGCACCTCGGTGAGCAGGTCTTGGCGGGCCGTGACGTCCGCGCCCACCGTGGGCTCGTCCAGCCACAGCACCTCGGGCCGGTGCAGCAGCGCCAGCGCGGTGTGCAGGCGGCGCTGCTGGCCGCCGGACAGGTTGTGCGCCCGAGTGCCGAGGAACGGCGTGATGCCCAGGCGCTCGGCCACTTCCGCGATCCGCGCGGGCAGCTCGGTGCGGCCCACACCCATGAGCCGCCCGAAGAACTCCATGTTCTCCCGCGCGGTCAGGATCGGGTACACGCCGAGTTCCTGCGGGGCCAGGCCGAGCCGGCGGCGGGCCTGGCGCGGGTCGGTGCGGATGTCGATCCCGGCGACGCGCACCGTCCCCGAATCGGCGGCGGTCAGCCCGGCCACGATCGAGGCGGTGGTGGTCTTGCCCGCGCCGTTGGGGCCGAGCAGGCCCAGCACCTCGCCGGGCCGCACGGTCAGATCAACCCCGGTGAGCACCTTCTTCTTACCGTAGGACTTGTTCAGGTCGTGGATTTCCAGCACGCCACACCTCCTCGCTCGGCGTCGGCAACGTTTCGGGTTCCCCGAGGACGCGCACCTCGCCGGGCGCGCCCGCCGGGGCGGTGAAGGCCCCGACGATGGCGGCCGCGACCGGTCCGATGGGGTTGCTCCGGGCGCGACCGCCCGGAGTGTTGGTCAGTTCGGTCCACAGCCGGGGCGGCCGGACCACCGAGACCCGCCACGAATGATGGCGTGCCACATAGTGTGCCAGCCCCTCGACCGCGAATTTCGCCGCCGCGTAATGGGCCCAGCCCTGCGGCGGGTCGGTCACCGCCTCCGAGGAGACCAGCACCACCGACGCCTCGGGCCGCAGCCGCCCGGTGCACACCGACAGCGGCGCGAGCACCAATCGGGCGCTCTCGGTGAGGAATTCGGTGGCGGAGTCGACCGCGTCCGGGGCCAGCGGCAGGGTCGGAATGGCGGGCGCGGCCAGCACTACCACCCCGTCGAGCGGGGTGTCGGGCAGCGCCGCGTCCAGGGCGCGCGGCTTGCTCGCGTCCACCACCACCGGGCGCAGCCGGTCGCGCTGGTCGGGTGCGGCCGCCAGCAGCGCGTCGGGGGAGCGGGAGCAGCCGACCAGGACCCGCGCGCCCTGCCCGGCCAGGCCCAGCGAGACGGCCGCGCCCAGGCCGCGGCTGCCGCCGACGACCAGGACGGTGCGCCCGGCCAGCGCCGACGACGGCGGCAGCACCGCGGCCAGCTCCGCCGGGTCGGGGCCCGGAACCGGTTCGCGGACCAGGCTTTCCACCGTCACGTCGGCGCTCACCCCGCAGCGGGTCCGCGCGTGCAGCGTGATCAGCCCGGACCGGCGGTCGACATCCGGTGCGTCGGTATGGAATTCGATCGGCCCGAAGCCCGCGCCGAGCAGGTCCACCGCGAACGCCACCAGCAGCGCGTCCCGGCCGGGCGTGCACATGCCGGTCCAGTAGCTCACCCAGCCCAGCACGGTGGCCACGTGTTCGGGCACCCGGCCGCCGATGAGCCGGTCCGCCAGCGCGGCGATGCCGCGGTGATCGACCGCGTAGCACCCGGTTTCGGGTCCGGGCGGGTCGGCCGGGTCGAGGCGGCGCGGCTGCATCAGGTGCGGGACGCAGTCGCTGTGCTCCTCGGAGAAGCGCAGCCCGGGACCGAGCGTGCAGCGGATGCCGACCGCCTCCACGCCGCCGAAGCTGACCCGGCCGCGCGCCTCGCCCGGGGTGAGCGTCCACTCGATCTCGTAGCGCCGTCCCGGCACGGCGGGCTGGCGGAAGGTGGTCCGAATGCCGTGCACCAGACGGGGATCCACGGTGTCGAACAGGGCGGCCAGAGCGAGGGTCGCGACCAGGGCGCCGTGCGCGATCGGGCGGCCGTAGGGGGATCGGCGCGCGAAGTCGGCATCGACGTGCAGCGGGTTGCGATCGCCGACCGCGTCGGCATAGGCCGCCACGTCGGCGTCGGTGAGCCGGAACGCCCGGGTGGTCATGACGTCAGCGCTCGCTGCGCGGCCGCCACCGCGGCGGCGAAGTCGGCGAGCGAGACCTCCGAGGTGAGCAGCCGCTCGGGCAGCTCCACGCCGAAGGCGCGCTCGACCGCGTACACCAGCCGCACCTGGGCGAGCGAATCCCAGACGTCCATATCGCCACGGGCGGTCTCGGGACCGAACGCGGCCGGTTCGCCGACGACGGTGGCGAACACCTCGAGCAAACGTTCCATCAGTTGATCAGTGGCCATGATGTAGTTGCGCCTCTCGGATGTGGGGGCTGCGGGGTGGGACCCCGTCGGTCAGGTCGTAGCCGTACGGCGAGCCCACGGTGGTCTCGCCCCCGGCGGTGTCGGCGTCGGCATCGGCGACGAAGCCCCGACTCGGATACAGCTCGCTCACCAGCGCGTTGCGCGGTGTCGGCAGATAGCGGCCCAGCAACCGGGAACAGCCACGGGCGCGGGCCCATTCGGCCACGGCGGCCAGCAGGTTGTCCTCGGCGCCGCGACCGATCACCCGGCAGCTCAGCAGCAGCGTGTCGATCTCGGCGACGCCGCCGCGGTCCTCGGCCAGCAGCACGCCCACGATGCCGTGGTCGGCGAACCGGTCGCGCAGCCGCAGGGTGACCGAGAACCACTGCGGGTCCTCGGAGATCTTCAGCACCTGGGTCTGGGTGTGGCGGCGGGTGGTCAGGTTGAACTGGTTGGTCTTGGCCACCAGCTGCGCGGCCCGATCGATGGTGGTGCTGTTGATCGGCTCGATCACCGCCTCCATCCGGAGCCCGGCCAGGAACTCGTCGAGCGTGCGGCCGGTGGCCAGCTGCTCGGCGGCGGCCAGGGCCTGGTAGGAACGCTGCCGCGCGAAGTCCTCGTCCGACAGCGATCCGGGATGCAGCCACGGCAGGCTCGCCAGCAGCGCCGGGAACTTCGCCGGGGAGGCGGGCAGGGTCACCGTGCGCACCTCGGGGTGGGCAGCGGCGACCTGTTCGCATTCGGCGCGATTGTCGTCGACGAACACCATGCTGCCCAGCCCGAGCCGGACCCGGTCCGAAATCTCTTGCAACTGTTCGGATTTCGGCCGCCAGTCGGCGACGATGCAGGTGAAGTCGTCGACCCCGAGCACCATGCCGGGCGCCTCGGCGATCGCCCGCAGCGCCAGGTCGCGATCGTTCTTGCTGGCCACCGCCAGCAGCACGCCGCGCTCGGTGAGCGCGCGCAGGTAGCGCTGGAATTCGGCGAACGCCTCGCCGTCGGGCCCGGTGCCGATGCGGATGCCGTCGATGCCGTCCTCGCCCAGGATGCCGCCCCACAGCGTGCCGTCCAGGTCGAGCACCACGCAGCGCGCGGACAGGCCGCGGTCGGAGGCGACGGTGTCGGCGATCGCGGTCGCCAGCCAGGGCAGGCTGTCCGGCGCGAACGGCTGCCGCACCCGATACCAGCTGCGCGGATCCTCCCAACGGCTCAAACCCACCTGGGCCGCGAGCTGTTCGGTGTCGATGTAGAGCACCCGGCCCGCCGCCTGCTCGGCGAGCGCCGCGTTCACCGCGCGCACCAGCCCGGACCGCGACTGCGGGGTGCGCCAGGCCACCGGGCCGTAGGTGTCGGTGGCCGGGGGCGCGAAGCCGAGCTGGATGGCGCGCACCCCGAGCCGGGCGGCCGCGTCCCACAGCCCGACCCAGCGGCGCACGTTCTCCTCCACCGAGTCGACCAGGTCGTGGTGGGTTCCGGACAGCACCACGTAATCGCCCTCGCGCAGCGGGCTCTGCGGGTCGAACAGCACCTGTTCCAGCTGCCCGAACGGGAAGCGCAGCAGCTCCGGGGCGAGACCGGCGCGGGCCCCGGCCAGCGGCAGCAGCTCGGTCAGGAATTCGGTGGTGTAGCTGGCCAGCAGCGCGATCCGTACCGGAACGCCCTGGGCCGCAAGGGTTTCGGCCTCCGCGGCGCGGCGGGTCCACTCGGCGTAGCCGTCGGCGGGGGCGAGTTCGGTGGCGAGTCGGGTGTGCACGATTACCGTTCCTCCGTGCGCCGGGCGCCGAACGCCAGGTGCTGATCTTCGAATTCGGCCAGGGCGGTCAGGGTGTCGGCGATGGTCGCGGTATTGACGGTGCCGCCCGACCGGGCGCGCAGGCGGGCGTGCAGCAGCAGCGGCGGCAGGGCGCGCCAGCGTTCGAGCGCGTCCTCCCAGTGCGCGCGCCCGGCCGCGTCGAGCACGTCGGCGTCCCGGTCGGCCGCCCACAGCAGCAGTTCGCGCTGCCGCAGCGCCTGCCACAGGTCGTCGATCTGCTCGAAATCGGCGGCGCCGCGGGCGAATCGGTAGCGGCTCGCCAGCGCCCGCAGCGCGTCCGGGCCGACCAGCCGCTCCGGCGGCGCGGGGGCGATCACCGGATCCGGGTCGGGTTCGAGCCAGCGGTAGGCGCGGCCCGGCGCGATGTCGGCGGAACCGGCCATCGACTCCTCGCGCAGCCGCGGCACCGCGTCCTCCGCGCCGATGCTGATCGCCCACTCGCGCAACTCGTTCGGGCCCGGGATCGGCATCCGGGTGCCCGCCTGCGGGCCCAGTTCGGTGGTCATGGCGAGCGGGTCGGCGGCGACCCAGCCGCCGGTCTCGACCACGATCGTCAACCAGTGCGGGGCGTGCCAGCGCCGGTAACCGCGCTGCCAGGGCAGGTGGTACACGTCGCCGAGCACCACGGCCGCGCCGTCGTGGGCGATCCGCTCGGCGATCGCGGTGTAGGCGGTGTCCCAGTCGTCGGCGCCGGTGACCCGCAGCCCGAGCGCGGGCAGCGGCGGGGCGGGGTGGTGATCGAAGCGCAGCAGGGTGTCGGCGGGGGTCACCGCCAGGAACGGCCCGCCCGCGAGCAGCGGCCGCCACCACGATGTTTCGCCGCGCGCGACGAGCGCCCCGGCCAGTGCGGCGGTGAAGCAGGTCAGCTTGTCGCCGTGGGTGTGCAGGGTGGTGCTCATTTCGCCCTCAGTACTCGCAGGGATTGGTCCAGGTATGCCTGCCGCGAGGCCGAGCGCTGGATCTTGCCGCTCGAGGTGCGCGGGATCGCGCCCGGGGCGACCAGCACCACCTCGTGCACGCCGACCTCGTGCACGTCGAATATGGCCTGCCGCACCGCCTTCCGCAGTTCGGCGGCGGTGGCCGCGCCCTCCTCGGTGCCGACCTGCAACCGGGCCTCCACCAGCACCACGATCTTCTCCCGGTCGCCCTCGGTGACGGCGAACGCCGAGCAGCGGCCCGGCAGCACCAGCGCGTGCGCCTGCTCTGCCGTGTCCTCCAGGTCCGGCGGATAGAAGTTGCGGCCGTCGACGATGATGAGGTCCTTGAGCCGGGTGGTCAGGTACAGCTCACCGTCGTGCAGGAAGCCGATGTCGCCGGTGCGCAGGTAGTGGGTGCCGTCCGGCGGCGACAGCCGGGCGCGGAAGGCGGCCTCGGTCTCCTCGGGCCGGTTGTAGTAGCCGTTGGCGATGGCCGGGCCGGTGACCCACACCTCGCCGAGGCGGCCCTCCGGCAGCAGTTCCCGGGTCTCGGGGTCCACGATGGCGATCGTGGTGCCGGGCACGGCCGAGCCCGCGCCGACGACCTCGGCACCATCGCTATCGGTCACGGCCACCACACCTTTCGCCAGCTCCTCGCGGTCCACGGTGAGGATCCGGATGCCGCCGCGGGTCTCCCAGTTCACCGAGACGATGAGCGTCGACTCGGCCAGCCCGTACCCGGCGCACAGCGTCGACTCCGACAGCCCGCACGGCGCGAACGCCTCGCGGAACTTGTGCACGGTGGCGACCCGCACCGGCTCCGCACCGGCCAGCCCGTAGCGCCAGCGGCTCAGATCCAGGCGGGCGCGCTGGTCGGCGGTGATCCGCTCGGCGCACAGCTCGTAGCCGAGATTCGGTGCGGCGGCGAAGGTTTGCTGCGGCGCGTCGCTGATGGCCTGCAACCAGCGCTCCGGGCGGCGCAGGAACGACGACGCGGACAGCTGCACCACCTGGTGCCCGGCGATGATCGGCAGCACGACGCCGACCATCAGGCCCATGTCGTGGAACAGCGGCAGCCAGCTCACGAAGGCCAGGTCGTCGTCCTTGCCGAGCCCGACCCGGCCCAGCGTGTCGTACACCTGGCGGCCGTTGGCCAGCAGGCCGCGGTGCGGCACCATCACGCCCGCGGGGGTGCGGGTGGAGCCGGACGTATATTGCAGCAGCGCCGACTGTTCCGGGTCGACGTCGGGCCAGTCCCAGGTGGCGGCGAAGGCGTCGTCGACCTCGCCGGTGCTCACGATCAGCCGGGTGGAGTCGGTCGGCGAGGCGTCCAGCCAGCTCGTCACCCGAGCCATGTCGTCGTCGGTGGTGATGAGGCAGGCCGGGTCGGCGTCGGTGCACACCGCGTCGAGTCGGCCGTTGGCGTTGTGAGTGCTGGGCGGGAACAGCGGCACCGCGATGATGCCCGCGTACAGGCAGCCGAAGAACGCCTTCACGTAGTCCAGTCCGGGCGGCAGCAGCAGCACCGCCCGCTCCCCCGGCTCCGCGATGGGTTGCAGGGTGGCCGCGAACGCCCGTGCGGCGCGGTCCATTTCGTGGAAGGTCAGCGAGGTGGTCTCGCCGTGCGGGTCCTGCGGATCCGGGTAGTTGACGAAGCTGTAGGCGATCGCGTCGGGGCGGCGCTCGGCGTGCGTGCGCAGCGCGTGGATCATGGTCTCGTACTGCACCGCCGGTGCAGTGGGTAACGTCGCGGTCATACTCCGACCTCCTGTCGTGACGGCGGCGCAAGAAAACCGATCTTGCGGAAGTAGTCCAGGTAGCGGACGAACAGCTCGCGCGACACCGGCGGGCAGGCCACCCCGGCCCGCTCGATCGCCGGGTCGACGTCGAAACTCAGTGCGGGAGCGAGCCCGTCGCCGCCGCCGAGCAGGCTCAGCACCCGGTAGGCGGCCGACTCCGGGCCCGCGGTGGCGGCGTGCGCGGCGACGGCGTCGCGCCACTCGGGGATACCGGCGAGGCGAATCTCCCAGCCGCCCTCCCGAATCCAGGCGACGGCGTCGGCGAAGGCGCCCGGCGCCGGGTTGCGCACGTGGTGAATGTGCGTGCCCGGTCCGGTGTTTCGGGCCAGTTCGACGATCGCGGCGGCGGCGAAGTCGGCGGGGGCGAGGTCGACGGTGAAGTCGACGTCCGGGGCCAGGCCCACCTCCTGGCTGGCCTTGACCAGCAGCCAGAAGAAGTCGCTGGTCTGGCACGCCCCGGTGGCGCTGTCGCCACCGATGCGGCCGAGCCGGTACACGCCGACCGGCAGCCCGCGCTCGCCCGCCTCGCACACCAGCCGCTCGGCCACCCACTTGGTTTGCAGATAGCCCAGCGCCAGCTGCGAGGGGTCGCGCGGCGGGGCGGGCTTCCCGACCCGGCCGTCGGCCCCGTCGCCCGGTCCGAGCACATACAGCGAGGACACGAAATGCAGTGGCACACCGGCACTTCGGGCCAGGTCGAGCAGCAGCTCGGTGCCGGTGATATTGGCCGCCTCCAGCACCCGGTAGGGCAGCGCGAAGTTCACGTGCGCGCCGTTGTGGTAGATCGCGTCCACGCTGCGGCCCAGCAGCAGGAACTCCTTCTCGCTCAGGCCCAGTCGCGGTTCGGCCAGATCGCCGAGCACCGGGACGACCCGGTCCAGCCCGTCGTGCGGCAGCTCGTAGTCGTCGAACGCCGCCGTCAACCGCCGCAGCGCCGCGGCCCGGCTGTCGGCGCGCACCAGGCAGTGCACCCGAAGGTCGGTGCGGCTCAGCAGCTCTCGCAGCAGGAACGCGCCCACGAAGCCGGTCGCGCCGGTGAGCAGCACCGCGCCGGTCGGCGCGTGCGCGGGCAGCGGCCACGGACCGACGGGCCAGCGGGCGGTGATCGCCCGCACCTCGGCCTCGTAGTCGACGACCTCCCCGGCGGCGGTGTCGCCGCTCAGCAGCGCCGCCACGCCCTCCACGGTGGGCCGGGCGAACAGCGAGCCGAGCGGGATGTCCTCGTCGAAGGTCTCCTTCAGCCGCAGCACCAGCTGCGCGGCGAGCAGCGAATGCCCGCCCAGGTCGAAGAAGTTGTCCTCGCGACCCACCCGCGGCACGCCCAGCACCTGCGCGAAGACGGCCGAGATCCGTTGCTCCAGCGGCGTTCTCGGCGGCTCGTAGGACACCGGGTTGCGGCGCAGCACCGGGGCGGGCAGGGCGCGGCGGTCCAGTTTCCCGTTGGTGGTCAGCGGGAATCGGTCCAGCACCATCACCCCGGCGGGCACCATGTGCTGCGGCAGCCGCCGCGCCAGGTGGGCGCGCACCGCCACGGCCAGATCGTCGCGGGCCTTGACCCGCAACGGGTCCGAGGTCACCGGGCCGCCGCGCCAGGTCACGGGCCGGGAGGGGGCGGCCGCGAGCGGCACGTCCCAGCGGGTGGCGATCACGTCGAAGCGCCCGGCCGGGCGGCGGATCGCCTCGATCCGGTACGGGGACCGTTCCGCCAGCGCGAGATAGGTCTCGGGGTTGGCGCCGTCCGAATCGGCCAGCGCCGCACGCAGTTCCGCGGCATTGGCGCGCCCCTTGGCCACGGCGGCGGCCACGGCCAGCGGGCCGGAGATGCGGGCGTCGGCCACATCCGGGACCACGACGGCCTCCGGCTCCTCGCGGGCGAGCAGGTCGGCCAGCGCCGCGGGCGAGGTGGCCGGGTCCAGGACCCGGGCCAGCACCGGCCGCTGCGGGCCGCCCGCGTAGAGCACGGCGTCGTAGCGGAACCGCGACATCTCGTTGAGGTGCGCGCCGCGCCGCAGCCGGATCCGCGCGCCCGACAGGTTCGGGTGATTCGCCGCGATATCGGCGAAATACTGTGGGGCCAGCAGCAATTCGGCGTCGCGGTCGCAGGCCGCGGTGACGGCGGGGGCCAGTTCGGCGGCTCCGGCGGCCGGGGCCGCCGCCATCTCGACGGTGGTGTGGAACGCCCGCAGCAGGTCCAGGTCGCGCACGTCGCCGACGTAGAGCACGCCGTCGGGGCCGAGCAGGTCGGCGGCCTCCTCCAGCACCCGGGTCAGGTAGTCGGCGCTCGGGAAGTACTGCACCACCGAGTTGATCAGGATGACGTCGTAGGGTCCGGTCAGGTCCTCGGGCAGTTGATCGGCGGCGCCCTGGAACAGCCGCACCTGCGACAGGCCCGCGGCGATGTTCTCGCGGACATGGGCCAGCGCGGTCGAGGACATGTCGGTGGCGTCGTAGCGTTCCGTGTCCGGCGCCAGGCGGGACAGCAGCAGGCCGGTGCCGCAACCGATTTCGAGCACGCGGCGCGGGCGCAGCGCGCGCACCGCCTCGACGGTGGAGTCCACCCACTCGCGCATGTGCTCGTCCGGGATGGCGGCATTGGTGTAGGAGCTGTTCCAGCCGGTGATATTGAAATCGGACTCGATATCGTCGCGGTGCTGCCCGTAGGTGCTGTCGAACACCACCTCCCAGTCGGAGACCTGATCCTGTTCGGCGGCCACGGCATCCTCGTCGGCCGACAGGTCGCGGGGCGTGAAATACGCGACCAGCGCGACGGTTCCGCCGCTGTCCTCCCGGGCCAGCACCACCGACTGCTCGACGCCGGGGTGGGCGTCGAGCACGGCCTCGATCTCGCCGAGTTCGATCCGGAACCCGCGCACCTTCACCTGATGGTCGATGCGGCCCAGGTACTCCAGATCGCCGTCGGCGCGGCGGCGGGCGAGATCGCCGGTGCGGTACAGCCGCCGCTCGCCGAGCAGCGGGTGCCGGACGAACCGCTGGGCGGTCAGCTCGTCGCGATTCAGATATCCCCGACCGACACCCGCGCCGCTGACGAACATTTCGCCCGCGACCCCGTCCGGCACCGGCCGCCCGGCCGGGTCCAGGATCAGCACGCCGAGATCCGGCAGCGGCACGCCGATCAGGCTGCCCGCCGCGGAATCCACATCGGCCGCGGTCACCTCGCGATAGGTGACGTGCACGGTGGTCTCGGTAATGCCGTACATATTGATCAGCCGCGCGCGGTCGCCGTGCCGCTGGAACCAGGGCCGCAGGCTCGGCAGGTCCAGCGCCTCACCGCCGAACACCACCCACCGCAGCGCCAGCTCGTCCCCCCGCGCCCCCGCCAGCGCCGGAATCAGTTGCAGGAACGCCGAGGGCGTCTGATTCAGCACGGTGACACCCTCCCGCACCACCAACTCCGCGAAATCCTCCGCGGCCCTACTGATCTCGCTCGGCACCACCACGACCCGCCCGCCGTGCAACAGCCCGCCCCACATCTCCCACACCGCGAAATCGAAGGAGTAGGAGTGGAACATCGTCCACACATCCCCCGCCCCGAAATCGAACCACCGCCGGGTCCCGGAAAACAGCCGAACCACATTCCGGTGCTCGATAACCACACCCTTGGGCACACCGGTGGAGCCGGAGGTGTAAATGACATAGCAGGGGTCCTGCGGGCCGACGGACGATCCGCCTTCCGCTGCCCCCGGCGCGCCTTCTTCCTTTGGTCCCGGCGTGCCTTCTTCCCTTGGTCCCGGCGTGCTTTTGGCCGGGACCTCCCCGTCCACCACCAGCAGCTCCGGCCCATCCTCCGCCCCCAGCGCCCCCGCCAGCGACTCCTGCGTAATAACCAGCCGCGCACCGGAATCCGAGATCATGAACGAAATCCGCTCCCCCGGATTCATCGGATCCAGCGGCACATAAGCGGCCCCCGCCTCGAGCACCGCGAGAATCGCGACCACCACATCGGCGGACCGCTCCAGATGAATGCCGACGAAGTCACCCAGCCCAATTCCGCGCCCCCGCAGCACCCTCGCCAAATCGCTTGCCGCCGCAACCAGTTCGCCATAGCTCGTGTGCTCGTCACCGAACGTCACCGCCACCGCATCCGGCGTCCGCGCCGCCTGGGCCCGGAACAGCTCGTGCAGGGTGGCATTCGGGGCATCGATATCGTCACCGGGCAGCGCTGCCGCGATCGCCCGCTCGCGCTCCTCGTCCTCCAGGAAATCCAACTCCGCCAGCGGAATATCCGGCCGCTGTACCGCCGCCCCCAGCAGCGCCACGAAGTGCCGGGCCAGCCCCGCCGCGGTCGCCTCGTCGTAGAGGTCCGTGTCGTACTCGATCGCACCGACGATCTCGTCCCCGACCGGGCGCAGCTGCACCAGCACATCGAATTTCGCGGTGGCCGAATGCACCTCGAGGTATTCGGCGCGGATGCCGGACACGCTCAGCTCCGGCAGCGCGGTGTTCTGTAGCACCAGCGCGGTCCGGAACAGCGGCGAGTGGCTCAGTTCCCGGTCCGGGCGAACGTGCTCGACGACCAGGTCGAAGGGCACCTCCTGGTGGTCGAAGGCGTCGAACACCACGCCCTGCTCGCGGGCCAGCAGCTCCCGGAAGGTCGGCGCGCCCGACAGATCGGTGCGCAGCGCGAGCGCATTGACGAAGAACCCGATCAGCGGCTCCACCTCGGGCCGGGTGCGATTGGCGATCGGGGTGCCGACGGTAATGTCCTCCGCGCCCGTGTAATACCGCAGCAGCGCCTTGAATCCCGCCATCAGCGCGACGAACAGGGTCGCGGGGCGATCGTTGCGCCGCACCTCGCCCGCCAGCCGCCGCAGGCCGGTGGAGATCTCCGCCGGGATGGTGAATGTCAGTCGCGCGCCCCGGCTTTCGGGTTGCAGGGCGCGCGGCCGATCGGGGTGGAAGGTCACCAGCGGCGGCTCGTCGCCGAGCACGTCGCGCCAGTAGTCCAGGTCGCCGTCGAATTCGTCGCGCCCGGCGCGGGTGCGCAGCCATTCCGCGTAATCGGCGTACTGCACAGCCAATTCGGGCAGCGCGGACGCGCCGTCCGCGCCGTAGGCGGCCATCAGCTCGGTCGCGAACACGCCCAGCGACCAGCCGTCGGAGACGATGTGGTGCATGGCGATGGCGAACAGCGCCTCGTCGGCGCTCAGGCGCACCAAAAGCACCTCGAACAGCGGGCCGGACAGGTCGAAGACGGTGCGGCAGAACCGATCCACCCGGTCCAGCGCATCGGCCTCGCGCCGCTCGGGGTCCAGTTCCTCCGGCTCGACCACGGTGAATCGGACCGGACCGGCCTCCCCCACCACCTGCACCGGAAGCCCGTCGCGCAGTTCGATGGTGGTGCGCAGCGCCTCGTGCCGGGCGACGACCACGGCGAGGGCGTCGCGCACCGCGGCCACGTCGAGCGGGCCGAACAGGCGCAGCGCCAGCGGCATGGTGTAGGTGGCGCGGCCCGGGAACAGCTGCTCCAGGAACCAGATTCGCTGCTGCGCCGCCGAGAGCGGCACGGCCGCGGCCGGGTCGGGCCGCCTCGGGATGCCCGATCGCTCGGCGCGACCGGCGGCCCAGCGGCGCAGCAGTTCCCGCCGCGATCCTCGAATGTCGGACAGCTCAGGCATTTTCGGTGCGCTCCTCGGTGGTGCCGCGCTCGTCGAGCAGCAGCTCGACCTCGCTGTCGGACATCTCGTCCAATCGGTTGATCAGGTCGTCGGCAATGACGTCGGCCATTCCGGCAATGGTCGGGCGGGCGAACAGATCCCCCAGGGCCAGCTGCACCGGGAACGTGGCCCGCAGCCGCGTCGCCACATGCACCGCCATCAGCGAATCCCCACCCACCTCGAAGAAATTGGCATCATCGGCAATGTCATCGGTCCCCAGCGCCTCATACCAGACATCCGCCACCCGCGCCCGCATGGACACGGTGAATTCATCGGCATCCTCAGCGGTTTCGGCCTCGACGGCGGCGAATCCTTCAGGAACCACCACAGGCGTCCCCGGCCGCTCACCCGTCCCGGCAACGTCGCCCCTCATGTTCCCGGCGCGCTCGCCCCCCATGCTCCCGGCACGCTCGCCCCCCATGCTCCCGGCACGCTCGCCCCCCATGCTCCAGGCACGCTCGCCCACCTTGTTCCCGGCATGCTTTTGGCCGGGATCCCCGGTCCCAGGCGGATCAATCCAATACCGCTGCAACACGAACGGATACGTAGGCAACCCCACCCGCCCCCGCCCCGAATCCCCATGCACCGCACCGAAGTCCACCTCCACCCCGGACACCCACAGCCGCCCCGCCGCCTCGGCGATCACATCGGCCGCGGGCCGGTCACCGGACCCGGTACCGGCCGAGGCCACCGTCGGCGTCGACCGCTCGATCGAGCGCAGGAACGACACCAGCGACTTGCCCGGCCCCACCTCGAGCCCGACGGTGCCCGGATTCCGTTGCAGCACCGCCTGCGCCGCCTCGCGGAAGCGCACCGGGCTGGTCATCTGCCGCGCCCAGTAGTCCGGATCGGTGGCCTGCTCGGCGGTGATCGGCGCGCCGGTCAGGTTGGACCAGAACGGATCTCGCGGGGCCCGCCGCTGCACGGCCCCGACCGCGGCCGCGAACTGCGCGGCGGCCTCGTCCATGAGCGGCGTGTGGAAGGCGTGCCCCACCGGCAGCAGCGCCCCGGCCACCCCGCCGCCGGACAGCTCCTCGGCCAGGCGCTGCACCGCCGACTGCCCGCCGGCGACGACGCACCGCGTCGGGGAGTTGTCCGCGGCCAGCCACACCTGCTCCGGCAGCAGCTCGGCCAGCTGCTCCGCGCCCACCGAGACGGCGAGCATCGCGCCAGGCGGCGCGGCGGCCATCAACCGGCCGCGGGTGACCACCAGCCGCAGCGCGTCCGGCAGCTCGAACACCCCGGCGAGGGTGGCGGCCACCAGCTCACCGAGGCTGTGCCCCAGCAACTCTCGCGGCTCGACACCGAACTCGCGCCACATGCCCGCCAGCGCGTACTCCACCGCGAACACGGCCGCCTGCGTCTGCTCGGTGCCCTCCGGCCCGTGCAGCGCCGCGTCCAGATCGAATCCGGCCGTCTCGCGCAGCAACTCACCGCACTCGCGTAACCGGTTGCCGAACGCCGGGACCGCCGCCGCCAATCGCGGGAACAGCGAACCGAGCGAGACGCCCTGCCCCGGGAACAGCAGCACCGGCGCGGGGGCCGCCAGCGCCTGTCCCGTGATCGGATGTGCCAGTGCCGCAGCGGCTTCCGTGGCCGTCGAGGCGACCACCAGGCGCCGATGCGGGAAGCGCCGCCGCCCGCGGTCCAGCGTGCGCGCCACCGCGGCCAGGTCCCGGCCCGTCCCGTCGAGATGATCGGCCAGCCGCGCCGCGAGCCGGTCGGCGGCCCCGGCGGTGCGGGCCGAGATCGGCAGGGCGCGCGGCCCGGTCGCCGCGGGCTCCGCGACGGGGGCGGGCGGCTGCTCGACGATCACGTGCGCATTGGTGCCGCCGATGCCGAAGGCGCTCACCGCCGCCCGGCGCACCTCGCTCTGCCACGGGCGCAGCGCGGTATTGACGAAGAACGGGCTGGCCGCGAAGTCGATCTCGGGATTGGCCCGGGTGAAGTGCAGGCTCGGCGGGATCGCGCCCTCGCGCACCGACAGCACCGCCTTGATGAACGCGGCCACACCGGCCGCCGAATTCAGGTGCCCCACATTGGTTTTCACCGAACCCAGCGCGCAATACTGTGCCGCGTCGGTGTGTTCGCGATAGGCGGCGGTCAGCGCCGCCACCTCGATGGGATCGCCGAGCCGGGTGCCGGTGCCGTGCGCCTCGACGTAGCCGATGGTGTCGGCCCCGATTCCGGCCACCGACAGCGCCTCCCGGATGACGGCCCGCTGCCCGGCGATCCCGGGCGCGGTGTAGCCGACCTTGCGACCGCCGTCGTTGTTGACCGCCGACCCGAGGATCACCGCGTGGATGCGGTCCCCGTCGGCGAGGGCGTCGCCGAGCCGCTTCAGCACGACCGCGCCGACGCCCGACCCGAACACGGTGCCCGCCGCATTGGCGTCGAAGGCCCGGCAGTGCCCGTCCGGGGACAGGATCGACCCCTCCTCGTAGACATAGCCGGACTCGTGCGGCACCTGCACACTCGCCCCACCGGCCAGCGCCACGTCGCACTGGAAGTCCTGCAGCGCCTGCACCGCCTGGTGCACCGCGACCAGCGAGGTCGAGCACGCCGACTGCACGGCCACGCTGGGCCCGGTCAGGTCCAGCTTGTAGGACACCTTGCTGGCCAGATAGTCCGAGGCATTGCCGTGCAGCGCGTGCAGCTGCGCCGACGGGCTGTCGAACAGGGTGGCGTGCGCGACCAGGTTGCGCAGCAGATAGGTGCTCAGGCCCGCGCCCGCGAAAACGCCTACGGGAGCGGGGTTCTCGGCGGGCACGATGCCCGCGTCCTCGAACGCCTCCCACGCGCACAGCAAAAACAGCCGGTGCTGCGGATCGGTGAATTGTGCCTCGCGCGCGCTCATCTCGAAGAATTCGGCGTCGAAGCGGTCGTGATCGGCCAGCGTCGATCCGGCGTGCACGTAGCCCGCGGGCGGCTCGGCGGGCATGGCCGCCGACCGCAGCGGCCGCACCGATTCGTGCCCGGCGCACAGGTTGCGCCAGTACTGCTCGGTGGTCTCGGCATCGGGCAGGCGGCAGGCCATGCCCACCACAGCGATGCGAAAGTCGTTGTCTGACTCGGTCATTCCTAGCTCCCGTTACTCTCCGAGGCGCCCGGCCGGCGGTGGGCGCGGCGCCGCGCGGCGGCGGCGCGGCGTTCGAGACCGCGATCGGTGTCCTCCTGCGGGGTGGTCCGCCCGGCCAGCAGGCGGCCCAGATCCTCGACCGTCGGCGCGGCGAACAGGTCGGTCATGGCCAGTTGCACGCCCAGCCGCCGTTCCAGCAGGCCGCGGGCGCGGGCCAGGGCCAGCGAGTGCCCGCCGAGGTCGAAGAAGTTCTGTCCCAGCCCGACCTCGCGGTCGAGCACCTCCGACCACACCTGCGCCACCACCCGTTCCAGGTCGGTGCGCGGCGGCACGAACTCGGCCGCGGCGGCGGGGGCGATGCGGGGCAGCCGGTTCTGGTCCAGCTTGCCGGTGAGGCCGCGCGGCAGCGCCGGAAGCACCTGGTACGCCGACGGAATCATGTAGTCCGGCAGGCGGGTTCGCAGATACGCCGCCAGCTCGCTGTAGTCCGGCTCCAGCGGCCCGTCCTGGGTGAGGTAGGCGACCAGCCGCGGCTCGGTGGCCTCGCGGTCGAGCACCACGGCGGCCTCGCCGACGGTCGGATGCGAGCGCAGCGCGGTCTCGGCCTCGCCGGGTTCCACGCGGTGCCCGCGAATCTTGACCTGACGATCCTTGCGGCCCACGAAGATCAGCCGCCCGTCGGTGCTGCGCCGCGCCAGATCGCCGGTGCGGTAGTACCGGACGCCGTCGGGGCCGACGCCGAACACGGCCTCGGTCAACTCGGGCCGCTCCCAGTAGCCGAGCGCGACGCGCGGGCTGCGCAGCACCAGTTCGCCGAAAACCTCGGTGGGGCGGCCGCTTTCGTCGACCAGATCGACCTCCACGCCGTCGACCGGGAAGCCGATCGGCACCCCCGCGCCGTCCGCGTCGGCGGCGGTCACCAGATGTTGCAGCGCCACCGAGCATTCGGTGGGCCCGTACAGGCTCACCAACCGGCAGTCGGGCCCGAAGTGGCGGCCGAAGTCGATGACGTCGCCGCGCACCACTTCCTCGCCGCCGAGCCCGACCACCCGAATCCGCGGCGGCAGCCAGGGTTCGGCGGCGTCGCTGAGCAGGTAGCGGAACAGCGTCGGCGTGCAGTGCAGCACGGTCACCCCGGCGCTGTCGATCTCGGTGCGCAGCGCGGCCGGGGTGAACAGGTGCGGGTCGATCACGTGCAGTTCGGCCCCGGCCACCGCCGCGCCGAACGAATTCAGGATCCCGGCGTCGAAGGTGTAGCGCGCGGGCGCGGCGACGATGTCGTCCGGCCCGATCCGCAGTCGCTGCGCGTAGCAGATCGCATGTGCCAGAGCGGCCTGCGAGCTCTGCGCCACACCCTTGGGCCGCCCGGTGGAGCCGGAGGTGTAGGTGACGTAGGCCGGGCGGTCGGCGGTCGCGCCGACAGCGACGTGCGGGATGGGCCCGGGAGACAGGTGCGCCTCGCCGGTGCGCGCCGCCACGGGCAGGATGCGCGCCGGTCCCGCGATGGCGCGGGCGGTGTCGACCAGCGACGGATCGCACAGCACCACACCGACTTTCGCCTCCGCCAGGATCTCAGTGAGCCGCGCCTGCGGGGCGCGCGGATCCAGCGGCATGTACGGCACCCCGGCCCGCACGGCCGCCCAGACGGCCACGAAGCTCTCCGGCGTGTGGTCATAGAGCAGGGCGACGCCGCCGTCGGCCGCGCCCGCGCCCAGCAGCATGTGGGCGGCGTGGTCGGCCAGCGCGTCGAGTTCGGCGTAGCTGGCGCGGCGCTCGTCGTTGCTCAATGCCGGTGCGCCGCCGCGGGTTCGGGCCACCTGCGCGAGCCGGTCGGCCAGCGACTCGCCCGGTTCCGGATCGGGGACCACGGCCGCGCCGGGCAGTTCCCAGGCGGGCGCGGGGTGCTCGGGCTCGCCGAGGGCGATGTGCCCGACGGGCCGCCGCGGGTCCTCGACCAGGCTGGTGAGCGCGCCGACGTAGTGCCGCAGCAACCGGCGCGCGGTGTCGGCGTCGTAGAGGTCGGTGCTGTATTCGAGGCTGAGCCGGATGTCGCCGCCGGTCTCGTCGACGGTGAGGTCCAGGTCCATCTTGGCGGTGCGGCGCGGGGCGTCGACCATCTCCACGCCCACCCCGGCCATGTCCAGCACCGGCGGCGGGGTGTTCAGGTAGTTGAACATGATCTGCGCCAACGGGGTTCGACTCATGTCCCGGTTGGGCACCAGGGCCGCGATCACCCGTTCGAACGGGCACTCCTGGTTCTCGTGCGCCGCGAGCACCACCCGGCCGACCCGCGCCACCAGCTCGGTGCCCGGCTCCTCCGGATCGACCGCGGTGCGCAGCGCGAGCGTGTTGAGGAAGCAGCCCACCAGCGGTTCGGTCGCCGAGCGGGTGCGGCCCGCGATGGGCGAGGCCACGATGAGGTCCTGCTGGCGGGTGTAGCGGTGCAGCATGGCGTAGAAGGCCGACAGCAGCACCGCGAAGTTCGTGACGCCCCGGTCGGCGGCGATCCGGCGGACCGCGGCCATGAGCTCCGGATCGAGCGTGCCGCGCTCGACCGCACCGCGCGAGGTGCGCCGCGCCGGGCGGCGGCGGTCGCCGGGGATCTCGGTGATCTGCGCGCCGGTGAGGGTGTCTCGCCAGTGCTCGAGCTGCGCGTCCAGGTGGTCGGCGCTGTCCCGCTGCCACTGCGCGTAATCCGCGTATTGCACCGCCAGCGGCGGCAATTCGGCGTCGAGGCCGGACAGCTGCGCCCGGTAGTGCGCGGACACCTCCTGGCTGAGCACCGCGATGGACCAGCCGTCGCAGACGATGTGGTGCAGGGCCATCATCAGCAGGTACTCGTCGGGCCCGGTCTCGACCAGGTGGTAGCGCCACACCGGGCCCTCGGCCAGATCGAACGGCGCGGTGTACACCGTCGCGGCGAGCTCGTTCTCGGCCCGTTCGCGGTCGGGGGCGGCCAGGTCGGACAGGTCGGTGTACGGCAGCGGGCGCGCGGCGTGCGGCCGCACGATCTGACGCAGCTGCCCGTCATCGGTGGTGCGGTAGACCGTGCGCAGCACCTCGTGCCGCCGCTCCACCAGCGCCAGCGCCACTTCCAGCGCGCGCACGTCGACCTTCCCGCGCAACCGCAGCCCACCCGGCATGATGTAGGTGCTGTTCCCCGGATCCAACGTCTCCAGGAACCACAGCCGCTCCTGCGCATACGACACCGGCAGCGGCTCACCGTCGGCGCGCGCCACCGCAACCAGCGCCGCACCCGAATCCCGCTCCGCCGCCGCCGATTCCACCAGCGATGCCGCCTGGGCAACGGTGGGCCGCTCGAACAACTCCCGCAACGACACGGTCACACCGAACTCGTCGAGCACCTGCGACAACAACCGGGTAGCCCCCAGCGAGGTACCACCCAGCAGGAAGAAATCATCATGCCGCCCGACCACAGGCACCTCGAGCGCCCGAGCCCACAACTCCGCCAGCCGAGTCTCCACCGGCCCATTCGGCGACTCGAACTCGACCGCCGAATCCCCCTGCGCCGCAACCCGTTCCGGCTCCTCCGAAACCTCCACGGCCGCCTGCTGCGCCAACCAGGCCGCCACCGCGGGAGCCAACCCGGCAGGACCACCCGCCCCCGCCCACGACAGCACCCGCCGCCCGATCCCCCACCCGAGCCCGTACGAGTCCCCGTCCCCCTCCACCTCGACAATCACACCCTGCGCCGCAAGCACAGGCGCAACCTCGACCCCCTTCGGCACAAGCACAACCAGCCCCACCCCAGCCCGAGTGCACTCCTCGGCCAGTTCGACAGCAGCCCCCTCGTCCCCCTCGACAAACCCCGCCCCCACCACAATAAGATCGCTACGACCCTGCGGCACTGCACCTTCCCCCACCACCGCGCGCACCTCGCCGAGCACGCCAGCAGGAGTCCCGCCCGTCACTCCAGCGCGCTCACCCGTGACCCCGGCACCCTCACCCGCGACCCCGGCGCGCTCACCCGCGACCCCGGCATGCTCACCCGCGATCCCGGCGCGCTCACCCGCGACCCCGGCATGCTCACCCGCGATCCCGGCACCCTCACCCGCGACCCCGGCATGCTCACCCGCGATCCCGGCACCCTCACCCGCGACCCCGGCATGCTCACCCGCGATCCCGGCACCCTCACCCGCGACCCCGGCATGCTCACCCGCGATCCCGGCACCCTCACCCGCGACCCCGGCATGCTCACCCGCGATCCCGGCACCCTCACCCGTGATCCCGGCATGCTTTTGGCCGGGATCTCCCGCAGCAGAGCGGATTCCGGCCAAAAGCACGCCGGAATCGCCAGGGGAACCCACGGAGGCATCGGCGCTCTCGGCCACAACCCGTGCGGGCACACCGCCCCGGTACAACGCCTCGGCCAGCCCGGCGGACACTTCCTCGCCGCCGGGGGTCGCGACCTGGATCAGCAGGTGGTGGTGCGGGGTGGTGCGGAGCAGGTCGGCGACCGTAATGGTCGGGTCGGCGGCCGCCGTGGCCGCCAGGGTGATCAGGTCACCCGTGAGGCGGCGGGCGGCGGGTTCGTCGAGAATCGCGGTGTTGAAGGTGGTTTCGCAGACCAGGTCGTCGCCCGCCTCGGCGACGTGCAGGACCAGGTCGTACAGGGTGGCGCCGGTGTCGATCGGGTGCCAGTCCACGCTCAGGCCCAGCGAGCTCAGATCGGGGCGCTCCAGGCGCTGCTGGACGAACAGCACCTGGAACACCGGGCTGTACCGCGGATCCCATGGCCCGCCGAGGGTTTCGATAATGCCCTCGAACGGGACGGTCTCGTCCTCGTAGGCGGCCAGCGCGCTGTCGCGGGTGGCGCGCAGCAGTTCCGCGAACGACTGCCCGGCGGCGAGGACCGAGCGCACCGGCACGGTGTTCACGAAATGCCCGATGGTGCGGGCGAGTTCGTCGTACGGGCGGGCCGCCATCGGGATGCCGACGGCGAAGTCGTCCCGGCCGGTGTGCGCGGCCAGTGCCAGCTGATAGCAGGCGAGCAGGAACACGAACGGCGGAACACCGTGCGCCGCAGCGGCTTCGCGCACGGCGGCCGTGGTCTCGGGCGGCACCGGCAGCTGCACCTTGGCGCCGTCGTTGCCGACCCGCGGCGGGCGCGGACGGCCGACGGACAGATCCAGCGGCGGCACCCCGCGCACCAGCCCGGCCCGCCGCTCGATCGCGGCCGTGCGCGGCGGCTGCCGGTCGATCCACTCCGCGAAATCGGCGTACTGCCGCACCGGGGTCAGCGTCGGCATGGCCACCGAGCGCAGCCCGCCGTAGGCCGACCACAGCTGCTCGATGAGCACCGGAATCGACAGCCCGTCCAGCACCAGGTGGTGGGCGACCACGGCGAGCAGCCAGTCGGTCGCGCCGAGGCGGATCAGCGCCCACCGCACCGGCCGCCCGCCGACCAGATCGAACCGGGCGGTGGAGACCGTGGTCAACAGCTCGTCCAGGGCCTGCGGCCGCACCGCCTCCGGAACGAGGCGCAGATCGTGTGTCTCCCAGTCGATCTCGACGTCGTCGACGACCTCGCCGCGCAGCCCGGCCGCCTCGGTGAAGACCGTGCGCAGCGCGTGCTGCTCGGCCACCACGGCCGAGGCGGCGGTGTGCAGCGCGTCGACGTCGAGCTCGCCGGTGATCCGAATGCCCAGCGGCACATGGTAGAGCGCGTCGTTGGCCGCCAGCTGCTCGTGCAGCCAGATGCCGCGCTGCGCCGGGGTGGCCGGGAACGGGCCGGTCCCGGTGCGGGCGGGAATTCCCTGGGCGCCGATGCCCGCCGCGCGCTTCTCGCGCAGTTTGGCCAGGGCCAGGTTACTAGCTGGTGAGTTCATGTTCGTTCTCCAACAACGCATCGGCCTGCTCGACGAGCAGCTCCTCCAACGCCGTCGCCACCCGGGCGACGGTCGGCTCCTCGAAGACCAGCCGGAGCGGGAACTCGATGTCGAACAGCTCGCGGACCCGGCGGACGAACCGGGTGGCGAGCAGCGAATGCCCGCCGATGCGGAAGAAGTTCTCGAAGACCCCGATCCGCTCCAGCCCCAGCAGCTCCGCCCACATCTCGGCGACGAACTGCTCGTATTCGGTACGCGGCGCGACGAAATCGGCATCGTCGTCGAACAGCCCGGTGTGCCGCTGCGCCACCGCCGCCTGCTCGATCCGCGGCTCGCCCGCGACCAGCCGGTACGAGGTGCGCTCGAACGGGTACAGCGGCAGGCGAACCACCGGCTTGTGTCCGGAATCCAGTGCCGTCCAGTCGATCTCGTGCCCGCGCACATGCAGCTCGGCCACCGACGACAGCAGCACCTCCAGATCGTCGAGATCGCGCGCCAGCGACGGCACCGCGATACCGGACCGATCCCGGTGCCGCAGCACGCTTTTCACCATCCCGCCGAGCACCGGATGCGGCCCGAGCTCCACGAACGTCGCCACGCCCGCGTCGACCATCGCGCCGGTCGCCTCCGCGAAGGCGACCGGGCGCAGCACCTGATCCGGCCAGTAGTCGGTGCCGAGCGCGACGCCGTCCACCCGGTCGCCGGTAACGGTGGAGTAGAACGGGATTCGCGCCTCGGCCGCCGCCACCGCGGGCATCTCGGCCGCGAACCGATCCAGGCACTCCCGCATCAGCGGCGAGTGGAAGGCGTACTCGCCGGGCAGCCGCCGGGTCAGCACGCCGTCGGCCTCCAGCCTGGCCACCAGCGCCTCCACCCCGTCGGCCACGCCGGACACCAGCGTCCACCGCGGGGCGTTGTGCCCGGCGATCCAAACATGGTGCGGCAGCAGCGGTTCCAGCTCGTCGGCGGGCAGGTTGACCACGGCCATGCTGCCGTTGCCGCGCAGGGTGGCGGTGGTCGCGGCCCGGGCGGCGATGATGCGCGCCGCGGTCGGCAGGTCGAGCACCCCGGCCACGTGCGCGGCCGCGACCTCGCCGACGCTGTGCCCGGCGACGGCGCCCGGGACGACGCCCCACGACCGCCACAGCTCGGTCAGCGCGATCTGCAGCGCGAAGATCAGCGGCTGCGCGGTCGCGGTGTCGGCGAGCGCCTCGGCGTCGCGGCCCCGGTCGATGATCGCGAACGGCGACCAGCCGAGCAGCGGCCGCAGCTCGCGGTCGACCGCGCGCAGCGCGTCCCGGAACACCGGCTGCCGCCGAATCAGGGTGCGGCCCATGCCGAGCCACTGATTGCCCTGACCGCTGAACAGGAACCCGATCCGGCCCGCACCGCCGCGCGGCACCCGGCCCGCGGCGGCCCCCAGCGGCAGCGAGCCGCCGGAGACGGCCGCGAGCCGCTGCCGCAGGTCCTCCGGCCGCGTGGCGACCACGGCGACCCGGTACGGATGATGACTCCCGCGCGCGGTGGAGGCGTGCGACAGGGCGGCCAGGTCCAGCGGGTTCGCACCGTCCAGCAGCGCGAGCCAGTCGTCGACCTGCGCCAGCGTCGCCTGCTCGCTGCGCCCGGAAATGCCGAACAGCCGGGGCTTCTCGGCGGACGCGGGCACGGCGGCGGCCGGGGCGGGCGTCGCGGCGGTCAGCACGGCGTGCGCGTTCGTGCCGCCGAAGCCGAACGAGCTCACCCCGGCCAGCGCCGGACCCGTCCGATCCGGCCACGCGGTGTTCTCGGCGGCGACGGTGAACGGCAGATCGTCGAAGGCGATGTGGCTGCTGGGCCGCTCGAAATTGAGGTTGCCGGGAACTTGCCCGTGGTGCAGCGCCAGCGCGGTCTTGACCAAGCCCATCAGTCCGGCGGCGGCCTCGAGGTGGCCGACCACGGTCTTGACCGAGCCCACCAGCGCCCGGTCGCCGCCCCGGTCCTCGCCGAGCACGGTCCCCAGGGCGCGCGCCTCCACGGCGTCGCCGAGAGCGGTTCCGGTGCCGTGCGATTCGATGTACTGCACGTCGCCCGGGCGCACCCCGGCCCGCCGGTAGGCGCGCCGCAGCACCTCGACCTGGGAGCGATAGTTGGGCGCGGTGAGCCCGTTGGTGCGGCCGTCCTGATTGACGGCGCTGCCCAGCAGCACGGCGTAGACCCGATCGCCGTCGCGTTCGGCCTGCGCCAGCGGCTTGAGCACGACCGCCGCGCAGCCCTCGCCGCGGACATAGCCGTCGGCGCGCTCGTCGAAGGTCTTGCAGCGGCCGTCGGGCGCGAGCATCCCGGCCTCGGCCAGCGAGTCGGTGACGCTCGGCTCCAGGGTCAGGTTCACCCCGCCGACCAGGGCCAGCTCGCAGTCGCCGTCGTTCAGGCTGCGCAGCGCCAGATGCACGGCGACCAGCGACGACGAGCAGGCGGTGTCCACGCTGATGCTGGGCCCGCGCAGGTCGTACAGGTACGAGAGCCGGTTTGCCGCAATGCTGCCCGCATTGCCGGTGACCGCCGCGATCGAGGTGCCCTCGCCCAGGCTGCGCGCGTTCTCACCGGCGCTGATGCCGACGAACGTGCCGGTCGGCGTGCCCGCCAGCCGCTCCGCGGGCAGCCCGGCGTCGGCCAGGGCGTCGGCCACGGTCTCGGCCAGCAGCCGATGCTGCGGATCCATGTACGCCGCCTCTTCGGCGGAGATGCCGAAGTATTTGGCGTCGAAGGCATACGGATCAGGCAGGAAGGAGCCGAACCGCGGCCGCGGTTGCGCGCCGCCGCGCCGGTGCTCGGGCATCTCGCCCACCAATTCCGTGCCCTGCCACAGGGTTTCCCACAGCTGCTCGGGTCCGCGGCGGTCGCCCACCGCGCAGCCGATGCCGATGACGGCGATCGGCTCCTGCGCGCCGCGCGGCCGCTGCGCGACCGGTTCGGCCGCGTCCGCCGCGTCGGCGTGCGGGCCGCCCGCCAGCCCCTCGGCCATCTCCTGGACGGTGGGGAACTCCCAGGGCAGATCGGGCGGCAGCGTCCGGCCCAGCCAGGTCGAGACCCGGCCCACCAGGATCACGGCGAGCGCGGAGGTGAGCCCGAAGCTCGCGAACGGCTCGGTGAGCGCGATCTCCTCCGGTACCGTGTCCAGCAATTCTCCGAGGGTCGCAACGATGAAGGAACTGATCTCGTCAGCGGAGTGACGAGCTACCTCTGTAGACATTCAAAAGCACCTTCACCGCGTGGTAACCGAGCTCCCGGCCGAGCCGTTGGCAGTCGGGACATCGCCGACCGCAGCAGGGGTGGGTTCGGACGTTTTCCCGGGGATTTCCGAAAGACCTTTCTCGGCCAGATTCCGCCGCGCCAGATCGAGCGGAAATGCCAGCACCCGGAAGTCGTGGAACAGCTTTACCGCAATCGTCAGCCACAGCGAGCCGGTCATCTGATAGAGCAGCGCCAGGGCGACACCACCGAATATCACCTGCAATGAGACCATCGGGCGGAATGCGTGCCGCAGACCGTCGACGACACCGGCGGCGAGGATGATCAGCACCCAGAACGGCAAATTCGGGAACAGCAGGTCGACCGCGTAGATCGTGAATCCGCGATAGACGATCTCCTCGGCGGGGGTGCTCAGCGAATTCATGATCCACCAGAACCGCTCGGACCGATTAGCGGGCGTGATGAACACGACGTACTCGATCTTGCGGGCGATGAACTCGCGCCCGGCGCGCCCGGTGAGCGGCACCACAGCGGGGATCAGCAGATAACCCACGTACACGACGGCGATCGCCAGCGCGACGACCTTCTCGACGGGCGTGAAGTGCCGGAAAACCGCGGTATCGAATCCCCCCAGACCGAGCTTCGTCAACGAGGTCCCGCTCGCCGCGAAGGCGACGAAAACGGCGGCCAGGGCCAGCCAGGTGCGAGCCACGCCACCCTGGTACAGCCGGATGCGCGCATCGGAGCGCCCACCGAATTCCTGGGTGAATTTACGGACGGAATGTATCTCGAAGTACGACTCCGCGACAACGAGATACAACAGGAACAACACGCAGAAGATTTTCATCGACAATCCGATCGGTACTGCTCTGCTCGAAAAATTGCCAGGGTGAAGCGGGCCGACGACGCTGGAGACCGGTTCACCTTTTATTCACTTGCGCATCGCCGATCATTCACCGGGGCGGCCGACATATAAGGCGCCGGGAATATGTAGCCACTACGGGACGTCGTCGACATGCAGGGACAGTACTACCACCTGGAAGTACTGTCTACCGGAGCAATAGCGACCTGCTGTGACCTCGGGCACCTGATACTTGCAGCTTCAATCGGATGCAAATTCGAATCAATGTCCGATTTGGGAGCTTTAAGCGAAGGTAGCCAACGTGTTGCAGAGTGAATCTGCATCGTTCCAACCTGGACGCGTCAGATAGCTAAAAATTAACCGATGCCGGAATTCGGTGGGCCGGACCACAGCATGCCTCCGACACCGCTCTCCGGAGCAGGATTCGAATCGTCTCGAGTTCAACTTCTCCGGTCGCCACGATCACACCGCGGCGGCCCCGCGCGGACCCCGATTGCTACGATCCGTTCGTTTCCGCAACCGGTAAGTAAATCGTCGGCCGAGGAGAACCGTGAGTGAACAGCCCGCGCGGGGGCGGGGCCGCCCCCGGGACCCCGCCGTGGAGCGGGCCATCCTGCGGGCGACCCTGGATCGGCTCGCCGCCGACGGCTACTCCCGGATGAGCGTCGCCGACATCGCCCGCGACGCCGGGGTCACCAAACCCACCGTCTACCGCCGCTGGCCGAGCAAGCGCGAACTGGTCAGCGCCGCACTGGATTTCAGCCTCGCCACGGACGCACCCGGCGGCGCGGGCCCCGACCCGGCGGGCCCGGCCGGGATCGACGGCCTGCGGACGGCGCTGCGCCGGCTCGATCCCACGGCGTCCAGCAGCCGCCCACTGCGCCTGCTGGGCTCGATCCTCGCCGAGGAGGCCCACAATCCGGAGCTGGTCGCCGTGGTGCGCGAGCGCGCCATCGGCCCGCGCCTGGCCCGATTCGCCGACGCGCTGCGCGCCTTGCAACACCGTGGCGACATCCGCGCCGACCTCGACATCGACACCGTCTGCACCCTCTGCTACGGCTCATACCTGGCCGACTACCTCCGCTCCGGCGAGGTCTCCCCCGACCTCGCCGACCGCGTCGCCACCACCCTCTGGCCGAGCTTGACCAGTTGAAAGAGAAGATCCCGGCCAAAAACACGCCGGGATCATGGAGTAGCTCAGCAGCTCCCACCTCATGGTCCCGGCACGCTTTTGGCCGGGACCATGCAGAAGCCTCCACCCTCTTGGTCCCGGCATGCTTTTGGCCGGGACCAAGAGAAACTACTTCCCCGCCACAGCCTTCTTCCCCCGATCCAGCCCCAGCGCATCCGACATGGTGAAGAACAGATCCGTCTGGTCGCTCAGCCCGACCACATTGGCCGCCCGCGGCCCGTAGGCCGCGACGCGCAGCTGGGTGCCCGTGTGCTCCTGCGAGCCGCCCTCCTCGGCGGTGCCGTAGGACACTCCCATCTCCGCGCCGTCCTTGGTGACGATCCGGCTGGTGAGGGCGGCCGACTTGGTGTCCAGCGGCACGATCTGGCTGCTGTGCGCGTGGTCCGCGGTCACGATGACGAGGGTGTTGCCGTCCGCCTTGGCGAACTCCAGCGCGGACTGCACCGCGGCGTCCAGGTCGACGGTCTCGCCGATCTGCCCGCACGGATCGGCGGCGTGGTCCTGCTTATCGATCGAGGCGCCCTCCACCTGGAGGAAGAAGCCGTCCCCGCGGCCCTTCAGCAGATCGATGGCCTTGCGGGTCATGGTCGCCAGGTCGGGCTGGGTGTCGACCTTGCGCTCCGGATTGTCCCGGCAGGTCTGGGCGGGGCGGGCGATGCCGTCGCGCACCGCCTTGTCACCGGTCCAGCGGACCGGCATATTGCCCGGCGCGAACAGGCCGAGCAGCGGCGTGTCCTGGTCGGCCTTGGCCACCGCGTCCAGCCCGGCGCGATCGGACACGAGCGTGTATCCGCGCGACTGCGCCTGCTCGCGCAGCGTCTTGCCCTGATACTGCCCGGCGGTCGCGCGCTGCTCGAAGCTCTTCGCGCCGCCGCCGAGCGTCACATCGGCGCGGGTGTTCAGCAGCTGCTCGCTGATCGAGCCGAGGCCGCCGCGTTCGAGCGCGTTGGCCGGGCACTTCACCGAGGTCTCCTCGGGCCCATAGCATTTGCGGTCGGTGACGTGCGCGGCGAGCACGGCCGGGGTGGCGTCCTGGATCTCGGCGGTGGTCACATTGCCGGTGGCCTTGCCGTTCGCCTTGGCGATCTCGAGCAGATTGGCCTGCGGCGCACCGGCGAGGTTCACCCCGATCGCGCCGTTGTAGGTCTTGGTGCCGGTCGCCCAGGCCGAGCCGCTGGCCGCGGAGTCGGTGACGTAGTCCGGCTTCCCGGTGGCCTTGTCCAGCGAGTAGTGGGTGTAGGAGCCGGTCAGCGGCAGCGCGTCGATGCCCCGGAAAAAGCCGCCCGCGCCCTCGGCGACATTGCGCGCCACCGTGATCTCCGAATCGCCCATGCCGTCGCCGATCAGCAGGATGACATTGCGGGCCCGCCCGGAGTCGATCGACGCCCGCAGCGCCGCGCTGCGATCGCCGGTGAGCCGGCGCGCTCCGCCGTTGTCGGTCAGCGTTCCCCGCGCACCGGGGCTGATCGGCTCGCCGACCGACTGCCTGCCGGAATCGGACCCGCAGGCGGTCACCACACCGGCGAGCACGGCCGCCACCCCGGCGGCCGCGACCACGCGACGCCGACGAGACACGGAATTGGACGAGACGACCGGCATGCGAAACCCCATCTGCCACTCGAGGAAACAGTCCAGCGGATCGTGCCGGTCCGGTCTGAACCACTGGCAACACCATGGTGACAAACGGATGAAAGGGACATTCCGGCCAAAAGCATGCCGGAACCACGACGGTCAGCTTGCGGCGACCTCGCGGGTCTCGGCCTCGCTCAGTAGGTTGCGCTCCGCCGCGGTGTCACCGTCGTCGGATCGGTGCCGCCGGTTGTAGATCACGCTGCTGAGGTAGGCGGCGGCGATGATGGTGACGCCGATCAGGCCCGTGGCGATCTCGTCGATGTGGTGACCGGTGGAGTAGAGCAGCACGACCGCGAGCGCGCCGATCGCCCAGTGCGCGCCGTGCTCGAGATAGATGTACTCCGACAGCGTGCCCTTGCGGACCAGGTAGACGGTGATGGAGCGGACGAACATCGCGCCGATGAGACCCAGCCCCAGCGCGATGATGATCGGGTCCGCGGTGATCGCGAACGACCCGATGACGCCGTCGAAGGAGAACGAGGCGTCCAGCACCTCGAGATAGAGGAAGCCGAAGAACGCGGCCCGACCGGTCACGACCGCGACCCGGGAGGGCCCGCGCCGGTCGGACGCGTCGGACTCCTCGGAGTGTTCGAAGTGCGCGCCGAGCCCGTCGACCAGGAAGTAGGTGGCCATGCCCAGCGCCCCGGCGACCATCACCACGTCGGCCTTGTCGTTCGGCGCGACGATGCCCGCGACCAGCACCAGCACGATGAGCGACACCACGACGGTGAACATGTTGAACCGGCCCAGCCGGGCCAGCGGCCGCTCCAGCCACGACAGCCAGCTCACCTCGCGCTCGCCGCACACGAAGTTCAGGAACAGCAGCAGCAGGAACATGCCGCCGAAGGTGGCGATCTTGGGATTGGCGTCGCCCAGCAGGGTTTCGTAGCTGGGCCGCCCGTCGGCGAAGAACGGCGCCCCGCCCGCGGGCGGGTGCAGCGCCAGGTCCAGGGCGCGCAGCGGGTCCAGGTGCGCGCCGATGGCGACGACGATCAGCGGGAACAGCAGCCGCATGCCGAACACCGCGATCAGCACGCCGACGGTGAGGAACATCCGCTGCCAGAACCGGCTCATTCGTTGCAGCACACTGGCATTGACCACGGCGTTGTCGAACGACAGCGACACCTCGAGGACGCCGAGGATCGCGGCCAGCACGAGCGCCTGTGGGCCGCCGTAGATCAGCGCTACCAGCAGCGCCGCCACCGCGACGATGAACGACAGGGCGAACACGCGCACGAACATGTCGATGCCTTTCGTCAGCCCGACACCCGCGGGTTTGGTCTCCACGGATAGCGGCATCCAGAGTGCCCGCAACCCTGGGTTGATTGTGACAGCTCGGCGGGCGCTCTCACAATCACCGGACGGAACTGTTCGCCGGATCAGTACCAGCCGTGCGCCTGCCAGAAAGCCCAGGCCCCGTTCGGGCTGCCGTAGCGCTGGTTCATGTAGTCGTAGGCCCACCGGATCTGGGTGACCGGATTGACCGGCCAGTCCGGTCCGTGCGTGGCCATTTTCTGCGGCGGCAGCGCCTGGCCGAGTCCGTACGCACCGGAGGCGGGGTTGATCGCAAACGTGTTCCAGCCGCTTTCGCGGGTGATGATGTTGTCGAAGGAATCGTACTGATCCGGCGGCACGATGATGCGCGCCGCAATTTTCGGAGGCAGCCGCAGCAAAGGCCAGACCAATCCGGCGCCCAGGCCGATCAGATCCGGCACCACCGCCGAGGAGACCGCGTCGCTGTCGTCATCCACGCTGGTCACGGCGCTGTCGACGACATCGGCCGAGGCGGTGGCGACGGGGAACGCGGCAATAACCACGGCGGCGGCACAGCAGATCCCGACCGTTGCGAATCCCCGTGAGATTCGATGCGGCATCGGTGGTTCGTTTCCTTTCTCGTCGACCGACAGGCAAGAAACGTCAGCGGTGCGAAAAAGAGCAAACCATTAACCGCGGAAAATACCGGGTATTGCGTTACGGCGTGTCAGCGATTCGCCGAAACACGCGCCGGGGAATTTATTCGTATCAATTCCCGGGCAATTCCAGCAGCGCCCGCAGATGGCGCGGCGACGGCGATCCGTGCCCGATCATCGCGTCGTGCCAGGCGCGCGGCGAGGTGCCGGCGGGCCGGGCGGCGGCGATGGCCGAGACCTCGCTGTAGCCGACGAAGTACGTCGACAGCTGGGCCGAGGACAGCTGCGCGCGCCGCCACTTGCCCGCGGCCTCGCCCTCCTCCTGGAAGCCGCGCCGCACCATGAGGTCCATGGCCTCGGCCTCGGTCAGGCCGTCGCAGTGCACGCCCTGGTCGAGAAGGGCATTGACGGCCCCGCGCAAATGCGACTTGAGCCGCTGCATGCGCACCGGCAGGCCGCCGAAGCCGTGCTCGGACATGAGTTCCTCGGTGTAGCATGCCCAGCCCTCGACGAACGGCCCGCTCCAGCACAGCCCGCGCACCGGCGTCGAGCCGCGGAACCGGCGCGCGTGCGCCAGCTGCAGGTAGTGGCCGGGTATCGCCTCGTGCACGGTGAGGTTGCGGACCATGTGGCTGTTGTATTCGCGATAGAACGACGCCACCCGGGCCGGTGACCAGTCGGCGGGCGCGGGGGCGATGGCGTAGAAGGTGGGTATGTCCGCGGTCTCGAGCGGTCCGACGGGGTCGCAGTAGGCGACCGAGATGCCGCGGGCGAACTCCGGCATCTCCTGCAGGACCAGCATGTCGCCCACCGGCGTCACGAGGTCGTGCTCGGCGACGAAGGCGCGGGCCTCGTCGAGGGCGGTGGCGGCGAGGGCGACGATGGTGTCGTTGGTGGGGTGGTCGGCGGCCAGGTGGTCCAGCGCGGCCCGCACGGTGTCGTCGTCGGGCCGGGCGACGCCCAGGAGTTCGCCTGCGGCGCAGCGCATCTGGTCGAGCAGGTGATCCACGCGCCGCTGGGCGCCGTCGAGGATCTGCGCGGGGCTCAGCTCGGTGTCCAGGGTGTGCCACAGCCTGGCCTCCCACATTCTCCTGCCCAGCCGGGGGTCGCGGGTGGAGTGGTCGAGTCGCTTGCGCAGCCAGCCCGCGAAGTCGTCGACCGCCGAAACCGCCGCCGCGAGCACCGGTTCCGGGTTCGCGCCCGGGACCTGCGCGGCGAGGGCGGGCACCTGCTCGCGAATGAGCGCGGCGAGGCCGCCGAACTGGCCGATGGCGGTCTCGACGTGGATGCGCGGGCAGTCGGTCAGTGTCCCGCGGGCGGTGGCCAACGCGTCGGGCAGCGCCGTCAGGCGCGCGGTGAGCGCCTCGAGTCGCTGCTCGGGCGGCGCGAACGGGCGCGCGATCAGCGTGTACAGCAGGCTTCCGGGGTTGTGCCGCAACGGGTTCCACTCGTGCTCGCGCAGCTCGGTGAGCTCGAACAGCGCCGCGTCCACATACTGCTGCAGCAGCGCGTGGTCCACCCGGTCCTCGGCGGGCAGCGCCTCGTCGTCGACCTCGGCCAGCGCGTGCGACGCCTCCCGGAGCATGGCGACCCGCTCCCCCACCGCGGTCGCGGACCAGTCCGGCAGCTGTCCGTCGGCCCGATGATCGCCCACCAGCGCGCCCGCGTCCGGATCCGTCCGCAGTATCGCATCGACGATCCGCCCGGCTCGCTCCACGAAGGTCGACATACCGGCCACGGTACCTGTCGAATCGATCACCGCGACGCCAATTTTGGGTTGCACGGCGCGGCTCGCGGGTGTGGGCTCGAAGCCGTGAGCGAGTTGACCATGCCCGTACTGGAGGGCGAGAAGATTCGGCTGCGCCCCTTCGCCGCGGCCGATGTGTACCTGGTCATGGAGGCCGGGCGGGATCCGCTGATCCCTTGGATCACAACTGTTTCCGCCAATGGTGACGAGGTCGACGCGCACGCGTACGTCCGGCGTCAGCATCAGCGGGCGGCCGCCGGGGAGGGCTGGTCGTTCGCCGTCGCGGACTACGACACCGACGCCGCGGTCGGGCAGATCTCGCTCATGCGGCGCAATATCGACCACGGCCGGGCCTCGATCGGGTACTGGGTCGGGCCGCGCTTCCGCCGTCGCGGCTACGCGGGCCGGGCCCTGCGGCTGCTCACCGACTGGGGCTCGACGCTCGAGGAGGTGTCGCGGCTCGAGCTGTACATCGAACCCTGGAACGAGGGGTCGTGGCGCGCCGCGGAGTCGGCCGGGTACCACCGGGAGGGGCTGCTGCGCCGGTGGCAGCGGATCGCGGGCCGACCCGTCGACATGTACATGTACGCGCGCCTGACCTGAATTCCGCCGGGTATCAACCCAATTCGAGCGTCGTGGCGCCGTAGACGCGATGGCGGGCGTAATCGCGCACGGGGCCGGTGTACATGCGGGCGGTCTCGAAGCCGGGACGCAGACCGGCCTGCTCGACCAGCCGGACGGCGCCCTCGTTGTAGAGCGGGACGTCGATGGCCAGCGGGCCGCCCGCCTGCGCGGCGAGGGCGGACAGCAGGTGGGTGGCGTCCTCGGGGGTGTCGGCGAACAGCGGTCCCACCCGGGCCGAGTCGCGGGCGGGGCGGACGACGGCGTAGCCGGTGAGGGTGCCGTCGACAATGCGCCCGACCGTGTGGTGGCCGGGTCCGGCGAGCCATGCGGTCAGGAATGCGGGACGGTCGGCGGGCAGGCAGGCGCTGTCGTAGGCGTGCACGGCGGTGAGATCGTCGGCCGGGGTCAGCGGCCGGACCGTGCCGTCGGGCGGCGGCAGCCGGGGTATGCCCCGGTAGCGGGCGGAGTGGTAGGCCAGCTCGAAACCGCTTGCGCGATAGTTGTGTTGCTGGGCGGGCACGCCGTCCAGCCCGACCGTGCGGTTCCCCGCGTGCCGCAGCCCGGCACGCCAGGTGGCCAGCCCGAGCCCGCGCCCGCGCAGCTCCGGCCGCACCAGGTAGAAACCGAGGAACGCGTAGTCGGGACCGTAGGTGACGACCGACACCGCGCTGACCGGTTCGCCGTCGAGGCGCCCGAGGAAGAAGCCCGCCGGGTCCTGCGCGAAGAACGCGCGCACATCATGATGGCCCGGATTCCAGCCCTCGTCGGCCGCCCAGCCCGTGACGGTCGAGGACCATTCCTCGACCGTGGCCGCGGCGACGACCAGCCGATCCGCTTCGGTCGTCGTCACGTCTGCCCCTACTGCGTCCGCAGAATGACACCGCGCAGATACGCGGCCTGCCCGGCATGCTGGAGATCGTCGGAGATGACACTCACCAGCCGCACACCCAGCGTGACCGGCGGCCGATAACGCCGGTCGACGACGCGCGACAGATCCTCGTCGCGCAGGTCCCGCACGTACCGCAGCGTCTGCTCGTGCACCGCGTCGTAATAGCCGGTCAGCAGTTCGGCGGACGCCCGCACGAGGCCCACCGCGTCGGCGCTGTCCCCGTATCCGGTCGCCCGCCGGTCGATCGGCAGCGCGAACCGCTCATACCACCCGCGCGCCGTCCACACCTGCTCCAGCCCCGCCACCTCGGCAATATGGTCATCCTGCACCCGCGTCAAATGCCACACCAGCCAGGCAATGGAGTTGGCCCCCGGGTCCACCCGAAACGCCAGCCCCTGCTCATCGAGCCCGTCGACAGCCTCGTGCACCACCTCCCGAACCCGCTCATACCCATCGACCAACACATCGGCACTACCACTCACGCCCGAATCTCCTTCCCCGCGTAGCTACCCCGGCCCCGACCGTACACACCCCCACCGACAACAACCACGCGGAGGAAGCCTTATTCGTCAGCCATCGCCATAGCGTGGCAGGCAACCACTGTCGAGGTTCAGGGCGAATGGTTCGGGGAGTGGAATCGGGTCACCGTAGTCACCGTCGAGGCGGCCGTGGTAGACACCGTCCCTGGGGTGGGTGTAGAGGGTCCAACGCCCGAATCGCGGGTCGACGACCAGTAGCATGCGCACACCCGCCACGCTGTACCAGCCGTTCTTATCGGTTATTTCCTTTGCCTTCTCGCTCTTCGAGATCACCTCGACAGCCAGCTCGACGTCCCCCGGATCCGCCAGCCATTCGTCGTCCTGGTCCCAGGAATCCGGAAGGATCACGAGATCCGGTGTGCAGTAGTCGTCCGCATCGCCAGGCATGGCTACCGACGAAACCTCGTAGGGCGCCAGGCCAGCCGGTATGGCCGCCTCGATCTGCCTGCGCAAACGCCTGACCGTCCCCGCGTGTTTGCCACGCGGCGTCGGTGACATCACGAGATGGCCTCCCAATATCTCGACACGCAAGCCCGTGGCACGTTCGATCTGCTCGGCCGCAGCCCGCAGATTGCCCGGGCGTGGGTGCATCGCGGCGACAGTCACGGATATCACTCCTTGCGGACGGCTCGTCGTCAAACATAGCTCGAGGCGGCTAGGGCAAGGCGATGTACTTCGTTTCCAGGTACTCCGCTATGCCCTCGGTGCCTGCTTCGCGGCCGAGGCCGGATTCTTTGACTCCGCCGAAGGGGGCGGCTACGTCGGAGATGATGCCGCGGTTGATGCCTACCATGCCGGATTCCAGGGAGTCGGCGACGCGGAGGGCGCGGTCCAGGTTGGTGGTGTAGATGTATGCGGCCAAACCGTATTCGGTGTCGTTGGCGGCGGCGATGCCTGCCTGTTCGCCGTCGAAGCCGGTGATGGCGGCGACGGGGCCGAAGACCTCCTCGCGCAGGATTCGGGCGTCGGCGGGGACGTCGGCGAGGACGGTCGGCTCGAAGAAGTAGCCCTCGCCGAGCAGGGGGGTGCCGCCGGTGGTGACGACCGCGCCCTTGGCGACCGCGTCGGCCACCAGGTCGGCGACGGTGGCGCGCTGCTTCTCGCTGATGAGCGGGCCGACCTGGGAACCCTCCAGGTAGCCGGGGCCGATCTTCAGCGCCTTCATCCGGTCGGTCAGCCGGGCGGTGAACTCGGCGCGCACGGCATTGTCGACGTGGAATCGGTTGGCCGCCGTGCACGCCTCGCCGATATTGCGCATCTTGGCCAGGATGGCGCCGTCCACGGCGGCATCGAGGTCGGCGTCGTCGAACACCACGAACGGCGCATTGCCGCCGAGCTCCATGGAGGTGCGCAGCACCCGCGAGGCCGACTGTGCCACAAGCAGTTTCCCGACACCCGTCGATCCGGTGAAGGTGACCTTGCGCAGCCGCGCGTCGGCGAACATCGGATCGGTCAGCTCGGCCGCGCGCGAGGTCGGCAGGATGGACAGCACGCCCGGCGGCAACCCGGCGTCGGCGAAGACCTGCCCGAGCAGCAGCATGGTCAGCGGTGTCTCGGCGGCGGGCTTCACCACCATGGTGCAGCCCGCGGCGAAGGCGGGCGCGATCTTGCGAGTTCCCATGGCCAGCGGGAAGTTCCACGGCGTGATGGCCAGCGTCGGCCCCACCGGCTGCTTGGTCACCAGGATCCGCCCGGTCCCCGACGGCGACCGCGTATAGCGCCCGTTGATCCGCACGGCCTCCTCGGCGAACCACCGCAGGAACTCGCCGCCGTAGGTGACCTCCCCCTGCGATTCCGCCAGCGGCTTACCCATCTCCATGGTCATCACCAGCGCGAACTCGTCGCGCCGCGCCATCACCAATTCCCAAGCCCGCCGCAGTATTTCGGCCCGCTCCCGAGCAGGCGTCGCCGCCCACCCGGCCTGCGCCGCGGCGGCCGCGGCCAATGCCCGCTCCCCGTCTTCGGCCCCCGCATCCGCCACCTCGGCCAGCACCGCCCCGGTAGCCGGATCGCACACCTCGAACGTCCGCCCACCCTTCGCGCCCGCCTGCTCCCCACCGATCCACAGCCTGGTCGGAATCCGCCCCAGTACCTCGGCACAATCGGCCATAATCATTGCTCCTCAATCCAATTCACTGGTCACGTGGAGATCCCGGCCAAAAGCACGCCGGGATCAGGGGGGTTGGCCGCCCGACATCTCCATCCCGGCACGCCCGACATCTTTGATCCCGGCATGCTTTTGGCCGGGATCCCCTCACCCCACAGCCGCCCGCAACGACTCCCCGAGCACGTCAATCCCCTCCGCCAGCAAGTCATCCCCGATGACCAACGGCGGCAGCAGCCGAATCACATTCCCGAACGACCCGCACGTCAGCAGCACAACACCCCGCGAGAATGCCTCCGCGGCAACCGCTTTGGCCAAATCCGCGTCCGGCTCACCCCCCTCTCGCACCAGTTCGATCGCCAGCATCGCCCCCCGCCCGCGCACATCGCCGATCACGCCCGTCTCCGCGGCCAGGTCCCGCAGGCGGGGCAGGACCGCGGCCTCGATGGCACGCGCCCGCCCGCACAGGTCCAGCTCGCGCATCTGGTCGATGGTCGCCAGGGCGGCGGCGCAGGCGACCGGGTTGCTGCCGTAGGTGCCGCCGAGGCCGCCCGGATGGACCGCGTCGAGCAGGTCGGCGCGGCCGGTGACCGCGGCCAGCGGCATGCCACCGGCGATACCCTTGGCCAGCGTGATCAGGTCGGGCACCACGCCCTCGTGCTCGCACGCGAACCACGCACCGGTGCGCGCGAATCCGGTCTGCACCTCGTCGGCGATGAAGACGATCCCCTGCGCCGCAGCCCATTCCGACAGCGTCGCCAGGAATCCCGGTGCGGGGACGACGAATCCGCCCTCACCCTGAATCGGCTCGATCACGAGCGCCGCCACCGTCTGCGCCCCGAGCTGCGTCTCGATCCGCGAGATCGCCCGCCGCGCCGCCTGTTCCCCGGTCAGCCCCGGTTCGTCGCGGAAGGGATACGACATCGGCATCCGGTAGATCTCCGGCGCGAACGGACCGAAATTCGCCTTGTACGGCATGGATTTCGCGGTCAACGCCATGGTCAGATTGGTGCGCCCGTGATAGGCGTGGTCGAACGCGACGACCGCGCTGCGCCCGGTGGCCAGCCGCGCGATCTTGACGGCGTTCTCCACCGCCTCCGCACCGGAGTTGAACAGCACGCTGCGCTTGGCGTGCGCACCGGGCGTCAGCGCCGCCAACTCCTCGGCCACCCGCACGTATCCCTCGTACGGGGTGACCATGAAGCACGTGTGCGTGAAGCGTGCCGCCTGCTCGGCCACCGCCGCCGCCACCGCCGGATTCGATGCCCCGACACCGGTCACCGCGATGCCCGACCCCAGGTCGATCAGCGCATTGCCGTCCACATCGACGATCACGCCGCCGTCCGCGTCGGCCGCGTACACCGGTACCGACGAGCCCACCCCCGCGGCCACCGCCGCCTTCCGGCGCGCGGCCAGCGCCTGCGAACGCGGCCCGGGCAGGGCGGTGACCAGTTGCCGCCGCTGCGGCAACCGGTAGGCGATCTCGGTCATCGAAAATACTCCCGTCGAATTGAACAGCTACCCATAGTTTTCGCCGCCGACAGCGCGCGGACCAGCGCCGATCCGGCCATCGCGGACCCGGCGGCCACGACATTTCGTCCAGTGCGCGACCCGGCTACCCGGTCTCCGCCACGACCATCGCCGCCCGCTCCGGCATCCGGCCGCGGAAGTACTCCGGGGCACGCCAGCACATCACCAGCATCAGCACGGCCCCCAGCACCAGCATCCCGAAGCCCATGAAGAACACCAGCCCGATGCCGCCGATCGACGCCCCCGACCCGTTGGCCGGATTCATGCTCTCCCGCACCGACACCACGAACACCGCCAGCAGCATGACCCCGCCCAGCAGCGGGAACACCCCCTTGAACACCAGGTTCCGAGCGCTCGACAACAGCTCCCGCCGGAAGTACCACACGCACGCGAACGCCGTGATCCCGTAGTACCAGCAGATCATGATGCCCAGTGCCGCAACGGTATCCATCAGCGTGTGCTCCGACAGCAGCGTCACGACCGTATAGAAGCCACCGGTCACCACGCCCGCGACCACCGTGCTGTAGGACGGCACCAGAAACCGCGGATGCACCTCGGCGAACCGCTTCGGGAACGCCCCGTACACCCCCATCGCCAGCATGGTGCGCGCCCCGGGCAGGAAGGTCGTCTGCAAGCTCGCCGCCGACGACGCCAGCACCGCCAGCATCAACACCGGCCCGCCCCACGACCCGAGCACCGGATCGGCGAGCGCCCCGAAAACGTTGGCGGCGTTGGCCCCATTGCCCAGCCCCAGCCCGTCGGTCCCGGTCCCGGCGTACATCATCACCGCGACCGCGACGAGCAGATAGGTGAGCAGGATCGACAGCACACACAGCAGCCCGGCCCGCCCCGGCACCCGATTCGGATCCCTGGACTCCTCCCCCAGGGTCAGGCAGGTGTCCCAGCCCCAGAAGGCGAAGATGGATCCGGTGACGCCGATCGCGAACGCGCTCAGCGTCAGCCCGGTGAACGGATTGAACCAGCCCGGCTCGAAATGCAGTCCGGCCGGGGCGTTTCCGGCCCCGACGCGAATCAGCGCGGTCACCGCGAAGCCGATCAGCACCACCATCTGGAACCCGACCAGCACGTACTGCACCCGCTGACTGGTGGTGATGCCGCGGCTGGATACCGCCGTCGCCACGGCGATGAACACCAGCGTGCTCACGATGTTCACGGCCTTGTTGTCCGCCAGTTCCGCGAGGCCGGGTTGATCGAACACCTTGGCCAGGAACAGATATGCGAACTCCACGCCGATCGAGGCCAGATTCGACAGCACGATCGTGGTCGCCATGACCATGCCCCACCCGCACATCCACCCCACGTACGGCCCGAATGCCTTGGCCGACCACGTGAACGAGGCCCCACAGTCCGGAATCCGGGAATTCAGTTCCCGATACGCGTACGCGGTGAGGAACATCGGCACGAATCCGGCGAGAATGATGGCGGGCATCTTCAACCCGACCGCCGCCACCATCAACCCGATGCTCGCGGTCAGCGTGTACCCGGGCGCGACCGTCGAAATCCCCAGTACCGCACCGGCGAACGTGCCGACCTTACCCGCGGCCAAACCCTTGTCGACGAACCCCTGTTCGTCGACCGTCGTCGTCACCCGTGCGGCCTAGTCGTGCGTGCTCATCACATGCTTGACGCGCGTGTATTCCTCCACGCTGTAGGCCGACAGATCCTTGCCGTACCCGGAGAACTTGAATCCGCCGTGCGGCATCTCCGCCACCAGCGGGATGTGACAGTTCACCCATACCGCGCCGAAATCCAGTGCCCGGGTGAGCCTTTCGACCGTGCCGTGATCGCGGGTCCAGACGCTGGCGGCCAGGCCGTAGCGCACGCCGTTGGCCAGCTCGATCGCCTCGGCCTCGTCGCGGAACGACTGCACGGTCAGCACCGGGCCGAAGGTCTCCTCCTGCACGATCGGATCGTCCTGGCGCACATCGGCGACGACGGTCGGCGCGACGAAGAAACCCTTGTCCCCCACCCGATTTCCGCCGGTGAGTACCTTCGCGTGCGCGGGCAGCGCGGCCAGCTTGCCCATCACGGCGGCATAGTGGTTGACATTGTTGAGCGGGCCGTAGAAGGTGTCCGGATCGTCGGGCAGCCCCGGCTTGACCGTTTCGGCCTTGCGCACCAGGGCATCCACCAGCTGGTCGCGCACCGATTCGTGCACCAGCACCCGGGTGGCGGCGGTGCAGTCCTGCCCGGCGTTGAAGAACGCCGCCTCGGCAATCCCGTTGGCGGCCTTGGCGATATCGACATCGCCGAACACCACGGCCGGGGCCTTGCCGCCGAGCTCGAGGTGGGTGCGCTTGAGCTGCTGCGCGGCCGCGCCCGCCACCGCGATACCGGCCCGCACCGAGCCGGTGATCGACACCAGGCCGGGGGTCGCGTGGTTCACGATCAGTTCACCGGTGCCGGCGTCGCCGAGCACCACATTGAAAACCCCATCCGGCAGAATGCCTTTCGTGAGCCGGGCCAGCACCAGCGTGCTCTCCGGCGTGGTGTCGCTGGGCTTGAGCACGATGGTGTTACCGGCCGCCAGCGCGGGCCCGATCTTCCAGATCGCCATCATGAGCGGGTAGTTCCACGGCGTCACCTGGCCGACCACGCCGATCGGCTCGCGCCGCACATAGGAGGTGAACCCCTCCATGTACTCACCCGCCGCGCGGCCCTCCAGCAACCGGGCCGCGCCCGCGAAGAACCGGACCTGATCGGCGCTGACCGCCACCTCCTCGGCGGCGATGATCGCCTTGGGCTGACCGGTGTTGCGGCACTGCGCCTCCACCAGTTCGTCGCTGTGCGCCTCGATGGCATCGGCCAGCGCGAGCAACGCGGCTTGGCGTTTGCCCGGCGTGGTCCTCCCCCAGGTCCGGAATGCCCGCTCGGCGGCGGCCATGGCGGCATCGACATCGGCGGCCCCGGAAACGGGCGCCTGCGCCACCACGCTCTCGTCGACCGGATTGACCAGGTCGATCGTCGAGGTGGCGGACGACGCCACGAATTCGCCGTCGATGTAGTTCTGGAGTACGGGACTCGGCACTGCGTTCACCGTCCATCTGTCGGGCGTTACATTTCACCGCCAGTGTGCGCTGAGCCACATCCCCGCGCGCCTGCCGAAATGGCGCGCTACACACCGATGCTTCGACGATTTGTACACTCGACTCGATGTCCGTTCCTGTTAGCTGGGTATTGTCCCAACCCGATCTCGCGATCCGCCTCGTCGGCGGCGGCACCGGCGTGGCCCGCACCGTCGATCTCGTCCTCACCACCGAGCTGGACAATCCGTATCGCTGGCTGTCCGGCGGTGAGCTGGTGCTGACCACCGGCATGCGGTTGCCCGCGAGTTCGGCCGAGCGTCGGGCCTTTCTGCGCGGCTTCGACGAATGCGGCGTCGCCGCGGTGGGTTTCGGCACCGGCCTGTCGCACCCCGAGATCCCGCCCGAACTGGTGGCGACCGCGGACGAGATCGGGATTCCGCTGTTCGAGGTGCCGCTGCCGACCCCGTTCGCGGCCATCGTCAAGCGGGTGACCGCGCGCGTGGCCGAACTCCAATACGACGCGCTGCTGCGGGCCTCGCGCGCGCAGCCGCGAATGACGCGGGCGCTGGTGCGATCCGGCGCGCAGGCGATCGTGCGGGAGCTGGCGACCTCGCTGGGCGCGACGGTGCTGGTGCTGGACCCGGCCGGGCAGCTCACCGACGCGCACCCGACGGCCCCGGGCGAGGACCTGCTGCGCACGGTGCGGGCGGCGCTGGCGGCGGATCCGGAGGTGGCCAGCGGCGTGCGCACCGATCCGTCCGGGCGATCGCTCACCCATCAGCGCATCAGCGTCGGCGCGCGCACCTACGGGGATCTGGTGGTGGTCGGCCCGGCGCCGCTCGGCCATGTCGACCAGATTCTGCTCGGACACGCGAATTCGTTGCTGGCCTTGGATTTCGAGAAACCGGAGCGGCTGCGGGCGGCGCAGCACCGGCTCAACAGCACGGCGCTGGCGCTGCTGCTGGGGGCCCAGACCGATCCGGCCCCGGCGTGGGCGCAGCTCGCGCAGATCACCGACGCGCGGGGGCGGATCGGTGTGCTTGCGGCCGAGTGCGATTCGGCCGAGGCCGCCGCGGCGGTGCGCGCGGCGATCGACGACGCGACCCTGCGCGCCGGATACCCCCTGTTCCTGCACACCGACCACGATCGGGTGCTGGTGGTGCTACCGGGTTGCGCGGCAGCAGATTTCGCCCGCCGCCTGACCATAGATACCGGTTTCCGCAGGTCGATCCGGTTGGGACTCAGCGAATCTCACGCGCTACCGGAGCTGGCCGAGGCGGCCCGCTCGGCCGGTCTGGCGGCCTCGGCGGCCGAACGCGGCGGTGCCGCCGTGGAATTCGGCGATCTGGCGGGCCGGTCGCTGCTGTCGTTCGCCGAGACCCGCCGGGTGCTGGACACGATGGCACATACGCTGCTCACGCCGCTGACCGAGCACGACCGCGGGAACGGCACCGAGCTGACGGCGGCGCTGCGCGCCTTCCTGGAGGCCAACGGCCAGTGGGAGTCGGCGGCGATCGCGCTGGGCGTGCACCGGCACACGCTGCGCAAGCGAATCGCGGCGGCCCAGGATCTGCTCGGCGTCGACCTGGACAGCGCCCGGGTGCGCGCCGAACTGCTGCTGGCCCTGCTGGCCCGGGATTCGTGAGAATGCGCCGATGTCTTCCGGCTGTCTTCCGGCGCGCGTGGCGTCACGAGTCGCGCGCCGGAAGTGACGGTGCAAGAGAGCACAGCACCGACGGCGTCAAGAGAACCCTACGGAATCGATACTGTCAATCCCGAAAAACAACGGATTTCGTTGCCCCACCCCCTGCCGTCAGCCCCGATCACCCCGACACGACCCGCCCCGGCCATTGTCCGCACCCCCTCTTCGGGGCAGGATGCCGAGCGTGACCGATCACGATTCCCACCGGCAGGCGCCGGCGCTGGACGACATCTCCAAGCGCATCATCGCCCAGTTGCAGCAGGACGGGCGGCGGCCGTACGCGACCATCGGCAAGGCCGTCGGCCTGTCCGAGGCGGCGGTGCGCCAGCGCGTGCAGCGGCTCTCCGACGCGGGCGTCATCCAGATCGTCGCGGTCTCGGATCCGTTGCAGGTCGGGCTTTTTCGGCAGGCGATGGTCGCGATCACCGTCGACGGACCGCTGCGCCCGGTCTCCGACGCGCTCGCCGCCATGGACGACATCACCTACGTCGTCGAGTGCGCGGGCCGCTACGACGTGCTGTGCGAGGCGGTGTGCTCCGACGACGAGGCGCTGCTGGATCTGGTCTCTACCCGGCTGCGGACGCTGCCGGGCGTGCGACGCGCCGAGATCATGATGTACCTCAAGCTGCGCAAGCAGACCTACCAGTGGAGCACCCGCTGAGCGGACAACGAAATCCGTAGCTAGATCACCGAAAGGCTCGATTTTTCGATAGTCGTGACCCATCGACGCAACTGATTTAGTTGCGCGCTCGCCCTCGGTATGGGATAACCGACATGTCGGCGCCCTGCGGCTACTGCCCGGGCCGTCCTTTCCATCCCCGCTGCGAGGAGCTCGTCTTGACTGCGACTACCGACGCCCGACATCTCAGTACCCAGGATGCCGGGCGGATCGTCCGCGATCACCTGTTCATGCATTTCACCCCGCACACCGGCATCACCGGCGACGATGTCCCGGTCATCGTCCGCGGCGACGGCGCCTACGTGTGGGATTCGCACGGCAAGCGCTACCTCGACGGGCTCGCGGGCCTGTTCGCCGTGCAGGTCGGTCACGGGCGCGAGGAGCTGGCCGAGGCCGCGGCCCGCCAGACCCGCGAGTTGGCGTACTTCCCGCTGTGGGGCTACGCGCATCCGACCGCGCTGGAGCTGGCCGAGCGACTGGCCCACGCCGCGCCCGGCGACCTGAACCGGGTGTTCTTCACCGTCAGCGGCGGCGAATCGGTCGAGACCGCGTGGAAGCTGATCCGGCAGTATTTCAAGGCCACCGGCCGCCCCACCAAGCACAAGGTGATCAGCCGCTCGCTGGCGTATCACGGCACCTCGATGGGCGCGCTGTCGATCACCGGAATCCCCGGCGCCAAGGCCGATTTCGAGCCGCTGGTGCCGTCCACGATGCGGGTGCCGCACACCAACTTCTACCGCGCCACCGAGCACGTCGACGACTACGAGGCGTACGGCCGCTGGGCCGCCGACCGCATCGAGGAGGCCATTCTCTTCGAGGGCGCCGACACCGTGGCCGCGGTGTTCCTGGAGCCGGTGCAGAACACCGGCGGCTGTTTCGTGCCGCCGCCCGGCTACTTCCAGCGGGTGCGCGAGATCTGCGACCGACACGACGTGCTGCTGGTCTCCGACGAGGTGATCTGTGCCTTCGGCCGCCTCGGATACGATTTCGGCGCAAAGAAATTCGGCTACCAGCCCGATATCATCACCACCGCCAAGGGCCTCACCTCCGGCTATTCGCCGCTGGGCGCGGTCATGGTCAGCGACCGCATCTTCGAGCCGTTCCGCAACGGCCAGACCTTCCTGCACGGCTCCACCTACGGCGGCCATCCGGTGTCGTGCGCGGTCGCCATGGCCAACCTCGACATCGTGGAGAACGAGGGCCTCTACGACCACGTCCGCCGAAACGAGGCCGCGTTCCGCGCCACCCTGGAAAAGCTGTACGACCTGCCGATCGTCGGCGACGTCCGCGGCACCGGCTACTTCTACGCGGTAGAACTGGTGAAGGACAAGGCAACCAAGGAAAAGTTCACCGACGCCGAAGCCACCCACATCCTCAAGGGCATAGTCTCGGAAAAGCTCTTCGAAGCGGGCCTACACTGCCGCGCCGACGACCGCGCCGAACCGGTAATCCAACTGGCCCCGCCCCTGATCTGCGACCAATCCCAATTCGACGAAATGGAACAGGCAATCCGCTACGCCCTGACCACCGCCCTGTCCCATCTCTGACCCCTGCCCCATCCTTCCGGCCCCAGGCGCAGGACGGTTGCCGCGGTGGCGGTGCTGTAGGCGTGGCTGGCCTCGTGGGCTCGGTCGGAGGGGTAGTTGGAGCGGTGGGTGATCGTGACGCCGTTGGGTAGGTGGACGGTTCGGTCGGGGAGGGTGGCGGTGCAATTGCCGCCCGCCTTGGCGACCAGGTCGACGACTACGCCGCCCGCGCCGAGGGCGTCCAGGGCGGCGGAATCGATCAGGACGGGTGCGGGCTCGCCGCGGCGGGCTGCGGCGCAGACGACCAGGTCGAACTTCTCGGCGGCGATGAGGTCGCGGATTGCCGTGCTCGCGTGGGTCGGATAGGCGCGAAAGCGCTTGGCGCCGTGTCGGATCGCCGATTCTTCCTGCGCGGATCGGGTGCCGACGACCGTCGGTGGTTCGTCGCCGTGTGCCACCGCGGCGGTGACGGCCGCCAATCCGGCCGGGCCGCAACCGAGTACGAGGGAGCGGACCGGGCGTTCCCGGACGTCGTCGGCCAGCAGGTCCCGCCCCGCCCGGTACGCGACGTCGCCCGCGACCCGGCTCATGGCCGAGAGGGCGTCGATCTCGCTGTCGCGCGGTGCGAGCTCGTAGGCGAAACACACCACGCCCCGGGCGGACAGGCGCGCGAGCTCCGCGCCGCGATGCACCGGATCATGGAAGCCGACCAGGATCTGCCCCGGCCGCAGCGGCATCGAATCCAGGTCGTACCGAGGAGGTTTCACCCACAGCACCACATCGGCCCGCGCCACGACCGCGGCGGCATCGCCGACTACGACAGCCCCCGCGCGAACATACGACGCGTCGGTAAACCCCACCGCCCCACCGGCATTGCGCTCGACCACGACCGTCCACCCCGCGCTCCGCAACCGACGCGCATCGGCCGGAACCAACGCCACCCGCGACTCGTTCACCCCGGTCTCCCGCAGCACCCCGACAATCATTGCGCCACACTCGAATTCAGCGGCATCAGCCCCCGCGCGGCTAAAATCTCCGCATAGCCCCGCCCCGAAACCAACTCCCGTAACAGCTCGTCCAGCCGATCGAACAGCTCCTCGAGCAACCCCCGGTCCTCGTACCCCGGGGCCTTGCGCGGCGCCAGCACATTCAGGCGCACACCGAGCCGCGAGGACCCGGTGCGATCCAGCGCCACGCTATCGATGCCCGCCCCGGCCAGGAGCAGGTCCTCCAGCTCGGCGCCGCTGCCCACTCCGGCCGCCACCAGCAGGTCCGGATCGAGTAACACCGTGAGGAACATGCCCTGTGCACTTCCCAACGGCCGCAGCAGTTTCGCGCCCGCGCGGTGGTTGATGCCCGCTAGCAGATCCAGGGCGCGATCGAGCTGTTCGCGCATGATCTTCCGGTTGTGCCGGAAGTAGGTGCGGGGGGTGTTCTCCAGCAGCACGCGCACCAGGTGGGTGCTCTCGCGCTGGAAGCTGACGGTCAGCCGCTCCCGGATGCGGGCCAGCCATTCGGCGTCGCCGGTGCACGCGGCCCCGAACTTGCACGGCCCGACGGCGTTGTACCCCTTCGAATTACCGGTGATGGTCAGCACCCGGTCGTACAGCCGGACCGGCCCGCGCGCGGTGTCGGCCGCCATCGCGGCGATCGGAATGTGCGCGGCGAGCATCCGATCGAAGGCCATATCGCAGATGATCGGCACCTCGGCCGCGGCCAGCACCCGGGCGATGGCCGCCATCTGACGCCGGGAGTAGTGCGCCACCACCGGATTACCGGGCAGCGTCAGCAGCACCCCGCACAGGTCGCCGCGCGCCCGATGCTCGGCCAGGCAGCGCGCCAGCGACTCCGGATCGATGGCGAACGCGTCGTCGACGGTGGCCGGGCAGGTCACGATGCGCGCCCCGCACTTCTCGACGTGAATGCTCGCGCTCTTGTAGAAGCCCTCGGGGCATACGATCACACCGCCGGGGCGCGCCAGCGTCGCGACCGCCTCCTCCAAGAGCACCGTGCTCGAATACGGGCACACCACAACCTCATCCGCGCGCACCCGCACCCCCGGCACCCCGGCGGCGGGCGCGAAGAACCGGTCGAACATCCGCTCGGCGGCCAGTTCGCGCAGGACCAGCGGCTGCCACTTGTCGTAGGCCGCGCCCGCCGGATAGTCCGGCGGCGGGTCGGCGCGCAGGATCTCCCGCCACGCCCGTTCCAGCGCCGCCGCCGCGGCCGGGTCGATCCGTAACCCGGTCTCGCCGTGATAAACGTCGAGCAGCCCCTCGTATCGCCGCCCGGCGATACCCGCGAAATCCCCGCCGAGCAGCCGAAGATGGCGCCGCACCAGGCGTTTACGCGCCTCGGACCGCCGCGTCAACGCGGTCAGCTCGGATCGTTCGACGACCGAACCGCAGCTCACGGCCGCTCGACCTCCCACGGCGCCTGCCCGGGCGCGGGCAGCTCGTTCCAGGCGCGCGTCAACGCCGCCCGGAACCGGGCGCGGGTATCGCCCTCGGCGAGCGCCCGGAGCTCGGCCAGCGACGGATCCGCGAGCAAGTCGTTGACCACGATGGCCGACCCCATCTGCCGCAGCTCGTACAGCCGCTCGAAGCGGCGCACCGCGAACGACACGTCGTGCCGCAGCGCCGAGAAGCGCGTGGCGACCCGGGTCTGCCGCGAGTAGTCGTACTCCCCGACGCACACGTACCGGTCGTCCACCACCAGCATGCTCTGCGCATTGCGCGCATGCTCGCGCTTGACCAGCACGTTCTCCACCCCGGATCGCGACTGCCGCCACAGCTTCTCGTCGTAGGACCAGGCGTCCTCGATGCGGTCGAGCACATACATGCGGCGCACGTCGACCTTCGGCTCGTGGACGTCGTCGGCGAGCCGGATGATCATGGCGTGGTAGTCGTCGCCGACGTCGCCGCCGATGGTGCCCAGATCGGCGGTGTGGATGGCGCGCACCGAACGCTGGGCCTGCTCGAGAATGGTGAGCCAGTCGATGACCGTGTTCCACTCCCACACCGTGGCGCTGCGCGACGGAATCTGCGCGAGGATCTCCTCGGCGCGCTCGAGCTGGCGATCGGCGATCTGACGCAGCGGGTCGATCTCCTCGCGGGCCGACGCCGCGTCGATCACGCTCTGCGCGATGGCGAGCACCCGCTCCACGATCCGCGGATCCTTCCCGAGCAGGATATTGAACCGCATGCGCAGGTCGTAGTGGCTGACCTCGGCGGCCGGGTCGGCGACGGCGGCGGTGGGCAGCTCCTCGCCCAGCGCCGCGCTCAGGCGCTCGCGCAGCGGCAGCGGCGGAACCCGGGTGCCGTTCTCGATCTGCTGGATGAGGCTGCGCGAGCAATCCGCCTTTTTCGCGAGTGCCGCCTGCGTATAGCCACGCTCTATGCGAAGCCGGCGGACGAGGTCCCCGATCCGCTCGCCGTCGGGCGTCGAGCCTGCCATGCCGCGCCTCCCCTCATCTCCTGGATCCATTCCTGCACAGCCGGTGTCACCGTGCGGAATCCTAATCACACTGTGTCATTCGGAGTGGCTCGGCGGGATCGCCACGCCGGAACCCTGCTCCCCATCTCCTTCTACTCCCCCTTCGACGACCGCACAAGGCACCGATCATGCCGGAAAATCTGCCGAATCCGCTGCGCTGCAACACCATCCGCAAGCACATACACCACATTCGGCACACAATCTCGACAATATGTGTCAAACAGGACTAAATAAAATCATTCAAGTCGTAAGAGCGGCACAAGATATCGGCAATGCTTAGTTGACAGCCCGATGAGGCGCTACATAGCATTTAGACATAGCCACTCGCTCTACAGAGCGCATCGGGCGGAGTGAACGACCGACGAGGCGCAGAAGTACCCACTCACCGAGAGCAACACTCATGGCACTCGACAGCACCGCCTGGTTGATCACCAGCGACGTCACTCCCGAATTCGCACAGTACCTACCGACCGCGACCGGCGGCTACTGGACACTCAGCTGGTTGCCGGAACTCCCACTGACCCGCGAGCAGGCGCTCAGCGGCATGGTGCTCGAC